>DASSON010000111.1:0-7883 GCA_035700525.1 Burkholderiales bacterium | reverse complement strand
CTACTACAAGCCGGACCTGATCATGATTCCGATCGGCGGGCACTATGTAATGGATCCGAAGGAAGCGGCGTACGCGACCAACCACTACCTGAAGCCGAAATATGCGATTCCGATGCACTACGGCACCAATCCGTACCTCGTCGGCACGCCGGCGGAATACATGAAGGCGATGGGCAAGAGCAAGACCAAGGTATTCCCGATGAAACCCGGCGACACGCTGGTGTGCGAGGGCAAGCATTGCGCGCTGAAGAAAAGCTGATGGCAGAACGTGCGTGCACATCATCACGCTGACCGAAAGCGATCATGACCGCACGGTCAGCGTGCGTCGCGGCGATGTCGTGGAAGTGAGTCTGCCGGAAAACCCGACCACCGGTTTTCGCTGGGCGGTTGAAGGGTTTGAAGGCGCCGGCGTGAGCCTGCTGAGCGCGGCGTTGTCACCGCCGCCGGCGGACGCCGGCGTGGGCCGCGGCGGGGTTCGGGTTTTCAGGTTTGCGGCGGGCGGCGCCGGAAACGCGCGGCTGCGGCTCAAGCGCTGGCGCGAATGGGAAGGCGAGGGCTCGATCGCGGCGAGGTTCGACGTGACGCTGAACGTGCGCGATTAGAACCTGTCGCGCGAATATCCATGAGATAGATTCTACTTTCAGGACGATGGCATGTGGCGCCGCGTCCGCGGAACGTGTTGCCGCGGCACGACATCGTGCTGAAACACCGCGCATAACGCTGCGGCCGCGACGACCGCCGCGGAAAACGCGATGCTGGCGGCCAGTCCGCCAAAATGATCCGCGACGAAGCCGGCGGCGAACGGACCGATGCTCTGGCCGACGCCGAAGACCACCGTGAACAGCGCAATGCCGCGCGGCCATTCGGTCTGCGGAAGCCCGAGCCGCACCAGCGCGGTCGTCGCCGTGACCGGGACGAGAAAGCTGATTCCGAACAGAGCCGCTGAGACGTAGAGTGCCACGGTGTGCATTGACAGCACCGGCAGCAGCGTGCCGACGGTGAGCACCGCCAGCGGCCATGCCATCATGCGGCCGTCGCGGCTCGTCTGCAGCAGCCGATTCCAGGGTTTGAACGACAGCATCGCCATGAGCCCGAGCAGCATCCAGAACGCCATCACGCTGCCGGCTCCGGAGGTATGCATGCGCAGAAACGCGATCATGAACGTCATGTAGCCGATGTAACCCAGCGCCAGCAGGAAGTAGGACGTCAGCGACCAGCCGAAGCGGCGCCAAGGGAAGTGTGCGGCTGCGTGGCCGACGGCGTCCGGTGTGAAGGACGCATGGCGGTTAATCTTCGCGGTAGTGATGACGGGCACTGCGCTGAGCGCGCCGAGCAGCACCCAGGCACCGCGCCAGCCGCCATGGGACGCGAGGAGCAGCGGTACCGCGAAGCCGGAGATCATGATGCCGAGTCCGACGCCGGCATAGTAAATGCCGAGTATCAGTGCCGCACGGCTGTTGTGGCGGGTTGCCAGCTGTGCGGCCAGTGCAGCGCCGGCAATGAGTACCGTCGCGCCGGTTGCGCCCGGAATCAGACGCAATGCCATCAGAATAAAGAAATTGCCGGTGAGTGCCGTTGCGGCAACGCTCGCCGCCGTCAGCATCAGGGAAACCGAAAATACGCGCTGCACGCCCCACGCGCGGATGACGGGCGCCGCAATCAGCGCGCCCAGCAGATAGCCCACCGCATTGGCGGTGTTGATCAATCCCGACTGGGCATAATTCCAGCCGAGGTCGGACTGCATCGCCGGCAGCAGCAGCGCATAGGCGAAGCGCGCGAAGCCCAGTGCTGCCGCCGGTCCCAGCGCCAGACTCGCCGCGGAAAGCCACAGGTTTGGCGGCGAAGCGGGAAGGTCGGCGGCGGTGTCTGCCTTCATGATCACGGTGTCCGGGGGAGTCATGCAATTCGATGATGGCAGCAAGTCTGAACGATACCTTGCGTCGCGACAAATGACGATTTCGCACGCCATCGATGACCAAAACTCATGCCGGGCCGGAGACTGTGCCAGACGAGAATACGGCACACGTTGCGCGACTGTCGGACACCGGCGGCAGCGCGTCATGCGGACAGCGCCGCAGCCGCCGAACAGCGGGAGACTGCGCTACGAATCCGGAATCGGGTGCCCGGCGGTGATATTGCGCAGTACTACCAGTGTGGCGATTACGCCAAGGCTCAGCAGCACCTTCTGTGGCGAATACTCATTGAACCACAACCCGATCAGCTCGCCGATCAGCACGACCAGCGCGGTGTCGATGATGAACGTAACGCGTACGCGACCAAGCTTCCGGTACGCCAGCAGCGTGCGCATGATTTCCAGCTGTGCAAGAATCACCAGCACGCTGACGATCATGTGTTCCCCGGCGCGACGCCAGTCTCCGCTGATGGCTCCGTAAAGGTCGATCACGAGTTTGCCGATACCGGCCAGCATCCACAGGCATAATACGAATATCAGGAGACCGGTGAGCCAGCGTATGATGATTGCATGAATGTCACCCGTCTGGGCCTGGATTATTTCGATGTCTTTGTTTGAACGTGCTGCTTCTGCGTCGGAACCGTGATTGAGGATCATTGTGCTCGAGTCTGGCACAAGTTCGTGACGCTTTCATGACGGACGCCGATCGCGGCGGCAGGATGAACTGCGGAGAGAGCGGATTGCGATATTTCGCCTGCCGGGCAATCGACTAAACATGAGTATCGTGGCGGAGAGAGAGGGATTCGAACCCTCGGTACGGTTTAAAGCCGTACACACGCTTTCCAGGCGTGCACCTTCAGCCACTCGGTCATCTCTCCGGGAGGCGGGCCAGTATAGCAGGATCGCTACGGACCGTCATACGCGCACCGCCGGCAAAAAAAGAGCCCGTTTTTCGGGCTCAAGGTGGTGCACTCAGCTGGAGATGCGATTGCGCATCCCCGAATTCAGATCATCGCGCCACGGCATTCGCTATCGAGGCCGGTTCATCTGCATATTGCCGACGATGGGCTCTATGGTAGGGAGAACCAGCTTACAAAATCCTGAATGCTTGCATACAATATGCCGGCCCGCGCGGACTGCGGAGTCACGCCCGGTTGCGGCGATGGGGGTGGGCGGGAAGCCGTCATCATTGAAGCGGAACCCATTCGGCAATGCCGATATGAACCGCCGGCCGGCGGCGGGACGAGGAGACGGTTTGAGAGTACTGATCACCGAAGACGATGCGGCACTGGCGCAGGCGCTGCGCTTTTCGCTGGAGGAATCCGGCTACGCGGTGGACTGGGCCGGCGACGGCGATGCCGCCGATCGCGCACTCAGGAGCGGCGTATTCGATCTGCTGATTCTGGATATCGGCCTGCCGCAACTGGGCGGTCTCGAAGTGCTGCGCCGGTTGCGGCGCCGCAATTCGGCATTGCCGGTGCTGATCCTGTCCGGCCACGAGAAGCCCGAGGAAAAAGTGCAGGGGCTGGACCTGGGCGCGGACGATTATCTGGCCAAGCCGTTCAGTCTCGATGAGCTGCGCGCGCGCGTACGCGCGTTGCTGCGGCGCGGGCAGGGCGGCGGTGCGCCCGTCATCACGTTCGGACAATTGACCTTCGATACCGTCGCGCGCAGCGCCAGTGTCGATGGCCGCCTGATACTGCTGTCGGTGCACGAGGTGGGCGTGCTGGAAGCGCTGTTGCGGCGTTTCGGGCGCGTCGTCAGCAAGGAGCAGATCGTCGAGCAGCTCTACAGTTTCGATCGCGAAGTCAGCCATAACGCGATCGAAGTCTACGTTCATCGCCTGCGCAAAAAAATCGAGGGCAGTGGCGTGACCGTACGGACGGTCTATGCCCGCGGCTATGCGCTCGATTACGCGGAATCGCCAGCGAAAGTGTGACCGGCGGCGCGGCCGCTGTCAGAACAGCGCCGGTCCGGCCTCGCGCATGAAGATCTCCACCGTTTTCGGGCCGACGCCCTTGAATGCTTCCAGCCGTTTGCAGAAGTCCTTGCGCGACTCCGACTGCTTCGCGACGGTCTTGATGCGGCCGCCGTATTCGTCGATCAGTTGCTGCGACCAGTCGAGCAGATAGCGCGCGGTGGATTCGTCGTAGCGCCGGTAGTGGCCTTCGCCCAGTATGTCGACGAGCTGCTGCCACGACTTGCGGTGGATGCGCTGCGGATCGGTCAGATGGTGTTTCACGAAGGCTTCATAGGTGCGCTGCGCGACCTGTTCCTGTATCCGTTTGCCGAACAGGAAGCTGGCCAGGAACCACAGAAAGAGCCCCTTTTCGGTGTTGACGTTGATGTGCAGATCGCGGGCGGTAATGAGATGTTTCATCGCGGACCTCCGTCAATCTAGCTGAGGCATCCGCAACGCGTAAATGTTCGCAGGTTTCGCCCCGGATTGGGTTTTTTCGGGCCCGCGATTTATCGTTCAGTCCGGGCTTTTGCCGTCCGTCGCCCGGCCCAGTAGCGTGGCCGTTTTATCGAGCAGTTCGCGTGTGCCGAACGGCTTGGTGAGATAGGCGTCGGCGCCGGCGGACAGCCCGGTCTGCATGTCCGAGTCCCGCCCGCGGGCGGTCAGCATGATGACCTTGATGCCGGCGGTGTGATGGCAGGCACGCACGCGGCGGCATACTTCGAAGCCGTCGATGCGCGGCAGCATCACGTCGAGTATCAGCAGATCCGGACGACAGGCGTCAATGCGGCGCAGTGCCTCCTCGCCATCACGAGCAGTGTCGATTGCGTAGCCGGCATCGCGCATCAGGAATTGCAGCGACAGCAGGATTGGCGGTTCATCATCGGCGATCAGGATGCGGCGTGCCATTATCGAGGTGCCGGCTTTACGTGCCATAGCGAACGGTGCCCGCGGCGCCGGCTGCGTCGGTCGCCGTGACTACCGGCAGCGTGAACGAGAATGTCGCGCCATTCCCCGGCACACTTTCGACCCACAGCCTGCCGCCGAAATGGTTGATGATCTCGCGGCAGATCGGCAGCCCCAGTCCGGTGCCTTGCGGCTTGCGCGCGAGCGTGCCGCCGAGCTGCCGGAATTTTTCGAAGATTTCGTGCTGATGCGCGGGCTCGATGCCGCTGCCGTTGTCGATGACGTCGATCTGCCATGCCTCCGCGCCACGTTCGAGCACCACCGTCACGCGGCCGGTGCCGGCTTCGCAGAACTTGGCGGCGTTGGTCAGCAGATTCAGCATCACCTGCACCAGACGATCATGGTCGGCGCATACGGTGGCAGGCTGCGCCGGGGGCTGCCAGGCGAGGGCGATGTCGGACTCCCTGAACAACTGGCCGGTGGTTGCGACCGCCTCGCCGATCGCCGCCCGCAGATCGAGTTCGGCCGCGTTCCATTGGACATTTCCGGATTCGAGCTTCGCCAGATCCAGCACCTGGTTGATCAGGCGCGTGAGCCGTTCCGACTCGCGGATCACGATCTCGATAAATTCGCTGCGTTGCACCGCTTCCATATCCGGATGATCGCGCAGGATTTCGGAAAACGCGCGGATCGACGTCAATGGCGTGCGCAATTCGTGAGTGACGGTAAAGATGAAATCGTCCTTCAGCCGGTCGAGTTCCTGCAGGCGCGTGTTGGCGTTGCGCAACTCGCTGCTCGCCGTTTCCAGCTCGCGCGATTTCTGCTCGAGCTGACGGCTGTACGCCAGCACCTGTGATGCCTCGTCGATGATGTTCATCACTTCATCGATGCCAAGCGGTTCTTCCTGCGCAACCGACGCCAGCATCGCACGCGCCGATGCGCTGCCGATGGTGCCGGCGAGCAGCATTTCGACGTGGTGGACGAGGCCGGGCTCCGCCTGCTCCGACTCGAGTATGTCCAGCGGCGGGCCGTCATGGTGCCGCGCATAGTCGGCCAGCGCGTCACGCGCACGTTCCGGACCAAGGAAGCGTCCGAGCAGCGTGAACAGTTCGGCGACCGAGGTGCTGCCGCGCCAGAACTGCGAGCCGCTGCCGCGCGAATGATGAAACACGTCGACGAACAGCGCCGCCTGACCGTGCTCGACGGCGCTTTGCCGCGTGAACAGCGAAACGCCGGCGTAGCAGCCGATGTTGGCGAGCATGCTCCACAGCAGGCAGTGCGTGATCTCATCGAGCCCGCTCAGCCCGAACAATTGCTGCGGCCGCAGCAGCGCGATGCCAAACAGGCCGTGCTCGACGAAGCCGGCCGACAGCCATCCGGAACGCGCGAACGACGGCAGCAGCAGCGTATAGGTCCACACCAGGAAACCGGCGCCGAGGCCGGCGATCGCGCCGGCGCGGGTGCCGCTGCGCCAGTACATGCCGCCCAGCATCGCGGGGCCGAACTGCGCGACCGCGGCGAACGAGATCAGTCCGATCGACACCAGCGCATAGGCTTCGCCGGCGACGCGGAAATAGACATAGCCGAGCACCAGTATCGCGACGATCGCACCGCGCCGTATGCCGAGCAGCAGCCCGGTCAGGTCGCGGCGCGCGGTGAGATTGAGCGTACGGATGCGCAGCAGCAGCGGCATCACCAGGTCGTTGCACACCATCGTCGACAGCGCCACCGTCTCGACGATCACCATGCCGGTGGTCGCCGACAGCCCGCCGATGAATGCGACCAGCGTCAGCCACATCTGATGCTGCGCCATCGGCAATGTCAGCACGAACATGTCGGCATCGACGTTGCCCACCGGAAAGCGCATCAGCCCGCCGAACGCCACCGGCAGCACGAACAGGTTGATTGCGAGCAGGTACAGCGGAAACAGCCAGATCGCCTTGCGCACGTGCGCCTCGTCGACGTTTTCCACCACCGCAAGCTGGAACTGGCGCGGCAGGAACAATATCGCCAGCATCGACAGGAAAGTGAGAGAAGCCCACGTCGAGTAGCTGAAGTTGCTGCCGCCGTACGCGAACAACCGCGTGATGTCCGGAAAGCTCGCCGCCTTCGCAAAAACGTCGGAGAATCCGTGATACATGCCGAAGGTTACAAACGCACCGACGGCGATGAACGCGACCAGCTTCACCAGCGATTCGAACGCGATCGCCGCCACCAGGCCTTCGTGGCGTTCCGACGTATCGAGATGGCGCGTGCCGAACAGAATCGCAAACAATGCCAGCAGCAGCGCGATGTAAAAGGTGTGGTCGCCGAGTACCGGTACCCCTTCGTGCGGCGGCATGCCGACCGCCGGATAGTGCAGGATGATCGAGAAGCTGGTCGAAACCGCCTTCAGTTGCAGCGCGATGTAGGGCACGATGCCGATCACTGCGATCACCGACACCATTCCTCCGAGCAGGTGGCTCTTGCCGTAGCGCGACGCGACGAAGTCGGCGATCGACGTGATGCGGTGGGTCTTGCTGATGCGGATCATCTTGCGCAACACGTACCACCACAGCGCCGCCATCAGCGTCGGGCCGAGATAAATTGGCAGGAAGCCGATGCCATTGGTCGCGGCGCGCCCGACGCTGCCATAGAACGTCCACGACGTGCAGTACACCGCCAGCGACAGTGCGTAGATGTACGGGTTCGCGATGACACTGCGGCCGGCGTCGGCACGCTTGTCGGCGTAGCGTGCGATCGCGAACAGCACGCCGACATAGGCGAACGAGGCGAGGACGATGATCGAGCCGGTCAGCATCGGAACGGAGGCCGGGTACCGGGGTTGCCTGGATACGGAGAAGGGGATATGCCGGATTAGTTGCCGGTCATCCGGAACCGCGCTCGACGACGATCGCCAGCAGCACTGTCAGCAGCGCCCAGCTGGCGAAAATGTAGACGTAGAGCAGCGGGATGCCGAAGACGTAGACGTCGCGGTTGAACAGATAGAGCAGCGGGTAGTTGAACAGCAGCCAGCCCAGCAGTGCGGCCGCGATCAGCCGCTGGCCCTTGAGTTTGCGTCGGTGCATCGTCGTGGCTCCCCGCGAACGGTTGTCGGCGCCTGCC
>DASSON010000110.1:0-8033 GCA_035700525.1 Burkholderiales bacterium | reverse complement strand
GCTGCACCGGCGGGTGCTGATGTTCAGCATCTATCGTCAGGTGCTGCACGTGGTGCCGCTGCTGCTGGTGGCGCAGGTGCTGATTCTGCTGGTGCAGCTGGCGACCGGCGCCGCGCTGCCGGGCCTGCAATATTTCCTCGGCAGCCTGGTCGGCGGCCTGCTATGGCCGCCGCTGGCGGTGCTGCTGGAGCTGCCGCAGCGCCTCAAGACCCACGCGGACCGGGTGTGACCGATGGTCGAGCTGCGCGATGCCAAGCGGGAACGCCGCCGCTTCCTGCTGCGGCTGGCGCTGGCGGCAGTGTGCGTACCGCTGCTGTTCGGTGTACTGTTCGCGCGCTTTTTCTATCTGCAGATCGTCAAGCACGATCTCTACCATACGCTGGCGGAAAACAACCGCATCTCGGTGGTGCCGGTGCCGCCGACGCGCGGCATGATCTACGATCGCAACGGTGTGGTGCTGGCGAACAACTATTCGGCGTACACGCTCGAAATCACGCCCAGCAAGGTGCACGGCGCGCTCAGCCAGGTGCTGGACCAGTTGTCGAAAATCGTCGAGATCACACCGAAGGACCGCCGCCGCTTCAGGCGGCTGATGGAGGACAGCCGCAACTTCGAAAGCCTGCCGATCCGGGTGCAGCTGTCCGACGAAGAGGTCGCCCGCTTCGCCGCCAATGCCTATCGCTTTCCGGGCGTCGCGCTCAATGCGCGGCTGTTCCGCAATTATCCGCTGGGCAAGCTGATGGCCGACGTCGTCGGCTACATCGGCCGCATCAACGAACACGACCTGCAGCGGCTGGACAAGAGCGGCCAGACGGCGAATTACCGCGGCACCGAATACATCGGCAAGACCGGCGTCGAGGCCGAATACGAAAAACAGCTTCACGGCACCACCGGCGTCGAAGAAGTCGAGGTCGATGCGGTGGGGCGCGAGGTGCGCGTGGTGTCGCACACACCGGCGATTTCGGGCGACAATCTGGTGCTGTCGCTCGACACCCGGCTGCAGGAAGTCGCATGGAACGCGTTTGGCGACTATCACGGCGCGCTGGTCGCGATCGATCCGCGCAGCGGCGCAGTGCTGGCCATGGTGTCGAAGCCGAGCTACGATCCGAACCTGTTCGTCGAAGGCATCGATCCGCAGACCTGGAAGGAACTCAACACGTCGCCCGATCACCCGCTCACCAATCGCGCGATACGCGGCCAGTATCCACCGGGCTCGACGTTCAAGCCATTCATGGCGGTGGCCGGCCTCGCGCTCGGCGCGCGCACGCCGCTGCAGACGATCGACGATCCCGGCTACTACCGGCTTCCCGGCCACACTCATCGCTACCGCGACTGGAAGCACGGCGGCCACGGCATCGTGAATCTGCACAAGGCCATCGTGCAGTCGTGCGACACCTATTTCTATTCGCTGGCGCACGATCTCGGCATCGACAACATCCACAGCTTCATCAGCCAGTTCGGTTTCGGCAAGCCGACCGGCATCGACCTGCCGGGCGAGGCGGACGGCGTACTGCCGTCACGCGCGTGGAAACGCAAGCGCTTCGGGCAGCAGTGGTACGAGGGCGACACGGTCTCGGTCGGCATCGGCCAGGGCTATGACCTGGTGACGCCGCTGCAGCTCGCCAACGCCACCGCGATCATCGCCGACAACGGCACGGTGTACCGGCCGCACGTGGTCAGCTATATCGAGGACAGCCGCAGCCACAAGAACATCGGCACCAGCACCGAACCGGTGCGGCACATCCAGATCAAGCCCGGCATCTGGGCCGTGGTGCGGCAGGCGATGGTCGACGTTACGCATCCCGGCGGCACCGCCGCACGGGCGGCGAAAGGCGCGCCCTACGCGTTCGCCGGCAAGACCGGCACGGCACAGGTGGTGGCGCTGCGGCCCGAAGGACACCGTGACGGCCACAAGGTGGACGCGCGCCATCGCGACCACGCCCTGTTCATCGCCTATGCGCCGGCCGACAACCCGACCATCGCGCTGGCGGTCCTGGTGGAGCACGGTGGCGAAGGCGGCTCGACGGCGGCGCCGATCGCGCGCAAGGTGCTCGACTACTATCTGCTCGGCAAGAAGCCGACGCCCCTGGAAGCCACGGCAGCGGACGATCATGAATCCGGCGATTAGGCGGCTCAGCCGCTATCTCACGCAGCATATCGACGGTCTGCTGCTGGCCGCGCTGGCGGCGCTGCTGCTGGCCGGGCTGTTCATTCTGTACAGCGCCGCGAACGCCAACATGGACCGCGTCACCAACCAGCTCATCAACATGCTGGTGGCGATGGCGGTGATGTGGGTGTTCGCGAACATTCCGCCGCATTACCTGGCGCGGCTGGCGCCGCCGGCGTACCTGATCGGGCTGGTGCTGCTGATCGCGGTGGCGCAGTTCGGCTCCGTGTCGAACGGTGCGCGCCGCTGGCTCGACGTCGGCTTCACCCGCATCCAGCCGTCGGAGCTGATGAAGATCGCGGTGCCGCTGATCCTGGCGTGGTATTTCAGCCGTCACGAGGGCGCGCTGCGCCTGCATCATTACGTCGTCGCGGCGATCCTGCTGGTGGTGCCGGTGGTGCTGATCGTGCATCAGCCCGACCTCGGCACCGCGCTGCTGATCGTGGCATCGGGCTTTTTCGTACTGTTTCTCGCCGGGCTGTCGTGGCGCGTGATGATCACACTGGCGCTGGTCGGGCTCGGCAGCCTGCCGCTGGTGTGGTCGATGATGCACGACTACCAGCGCGACCGCATCCTGACGCTGTTCGATCCGGCGCGCGATCCGCTGGGCGCCGGTTACCACACGATCCAGTCGATGATCGCGGTCGGCTCCGGCGGCCTGATGGGCAAGGGCTGGCTCAACGGCACGCAGGCGCACCTTGACTTCCTGCCGGAGCGCAGCACCGACTTCATCTTCGCAGTGTTCTCCGAAGAATTCGGATTGATCGGCAATACCGTGCTGATGGTGCTGTTCCTGCTGGTCATCGCGCGCGGCTTCGTCATCACGATGCATGCGACGACGCTGTTCTCGCGGCTCGTCGCCGGTGCCATCACGCTCACCTTCTTCACCTATGCGTTCGTCAACATGGGCATGGTGAGCGGCATCCTGCCGGTGGTCGGCGTGCCGCTGCCGCTGGTGAGTTACGGCGGCACGTCGCTGGTGACAATCCTGCTCGGCTTTGGTATTTTGATGAGCATCGAAACCCACAAGAAACTGGCCGAATCATGATGATGGTGAGGAGTAAGGGGTGAGGAGTGAGGAGTCGCGATATCCGGCGCGCGGCGCGCGCCGCATTATTCACCCCTCACCCCTCTCTCCTCACACCTCACGCCCTGCCGCAACCAGTCACGCCTGGTCGCGCGCTGTCCGCTTTTCAGTCCCGCTTCTGATCGCCTTCGCACTCGCCGGCTGCGGCAGCGTCGAGCACCACCACGCGCCATCATCGGGGCCGTCCGCAGTCGCATCATCCGCCAACTGCAGCAGCGTGCCGGGCGGCGGCTATTATCTCGACGACGGGCCGGGCGCCAATCCGCCGGACGATCTGGTCGATATTCCGAACGCGGTACCGCGGATCGAGCCGATCAATTTGTCGACCAGCCGCCCATATACCGTGCTCGGCAAGACTTACACGCCGATGACGCAGCTCCAGCCCTATCATGAACGCGGCTACGCGAGCTGGTACGGCCGCCGCTACAACGGCAAGCGCACGTCGTCCGGCGAAATCTACAACATGTACGCAATGACGGCCGCGCATCCGACACTGCCGATTCCGAGCTATGCGCGCGTCACCAACGTACAGAATCACCGCTCGGTGGTGGTGCGCATCAATGATCGCGGCCCGTTCCTGAACGGCCGCATCATCGATCTGTCGTTCACCGCGGCGTGCAAGCTGGGCATCATCGGCAACGGCAGCGGGCTGGTCGAAGTTGACAGCATCATCCCCGGCAGCGGGCCGCCGACCTATGTCGCGTCGGCGGATGCGGCAGCCGTGGCCCGGTCCGCACCGTCCCCGGCAAACGATCCGCCGGCACCCGCGGCGGCGCCGACTGCCGCCGCCGCGCCGGCAACGGCTCGCAGCGCGACCGCGACGTCGCCTGCTGCACCAACAGCCGTTGCGCTGCAGACGACAGCTAACGCCGCCGCGGTAGCGGACGCAGCGCCGGCGCCCGATGCCGCGCCCCAGCAGGTTCCGGTAACGAGCGATGCCAGCGGCGTCTACCTGCAGTTCGGCGCGTTCAGCTCGAAGGACAACGCGGATGATTTTCTGGCGCGGCTGCAGGTGCAGCTCGATTCACTCGCGCATCAGCTGCATATCCATTTCAAGGACGGGCTGTACAAGGTGCACGCCGGTCCCTACCGCAGCCGCGCGCAGGCGCGCAGCGCCGCCGCGCGCATCAGCGCCAAGCTGGGGATCAAGCCGATGGTTTTAGTGCGGTGAGGGGTAAGGAGTGAGGAGTTGAGGTATCCGGCGCACCTTGCGCGCCGCATTAATTTACGCCTCACTCCTCACCCCTCACGCATCTCACAGAACATATCGCGCCAGATCCTCGCTCTGCGCCAGTGACTTCAGGCGCTCATCGACGTAAGCGGCGTCGATGGTGAGCGCGCCGGGGCCCTGCTTGCCGGCGTCGAACAGGATGTCTTCCAGCAGCTTTTCCATCACCGTGTAGAGCCGCCGCGCACCGATGTTCTCGGTTTTTTCGTTGACCTGCCACGCGATCTCGGCAAGGCGCTTGATCGCGTCTTCCGCAAACGTCAGTCTGACGCCTTCGGTTTCCAGCAGCGCCTCGTACTGCCGCGTCAGGCAGGCGTCGGTATTGGTCAGGATCTGCTCGAAATCGGCGACCGACAGACTGGTCAGCTCGACGCGTATCGGAAAGCGGCCCTGCAGTTCCGGGATCAGGTCGGACGGCTTCGACAAATGAAACGCGCCGCTGGCGATGAACAGGATGTGGTCGGTGCGGATCATGCCGTACTTGGTGGACACAGTGGTGCCCTCGACCAGCGGCAGCAGATCGCGCTGCACGCCCTGCCGTGACACGTCGACACCGGCCGTCTCGGAGCGGCTGGCGACCTTGTCCATTTCGTCGATGAACACGATGCCGTTCTGTTCGACATTCGTGATCGCGCGCGACTTCAGGTCCTCGTCATTGATGAGCTTCGCCGCCTCTTCTTCGGTGACGAGCTTCATCGCATCGCGCACCTTGAGCTTGCGCGGCTTCTTGCGGGTGCTGCCGAGATTCTGAAACATGCCCTGGATCTGCGACGTCAGGTCTTCCATGCCGGGCGGCGCGAAAATTTCCATATGCGGCTGTACCGCGGCGACCTCGATCTCGATTTCCTTGTCGTCGAGATCACCTTCGCGCAGCTTCTTGCGAAACTTCTGCCGCGTCACACCATCGGCATCGTGATCGGCAGTGAACCCGGTGTCGCGCGCCGGCGGCAGCAGCACGTCGAGAATGCGCTCCTCGGCGAGGTCCTCCGCCTGATGCCGCACCTTGCGCGTTTCGTGCTCGCGTGTCTGCTTGATCGCGCTCTCCGCGAGATCGCGAATAATAGTATCGACGTCACGCCCGACGTAGCCGACCTCGGTGAACTTGGTCGCCTCGACCTTGATGAACGGCGCATCCGCCAGCCGCGCCAGCCGCCGTGCGATTTCAGTCTTGCCGACGCCGGTGGGACCGATCATCAGGATGTTTTTCGGCGTGATCTCATGCTGCAGCGGCTCCGCCACCTGCATGCGCCGCCAGCGGTTCCTGAGCGCGATCGCCACCGCGCGCTTGGCGTCATCCTGGCCGATGATGTGCTTGTCCAGTTCGTGGACGATTTCCTGGGGTGTCATTTGCGACATGTTAAATCCGTGAGGTGTGAGGAGTAAGGTATGAGGAGTAAAAAGCAATTAAGGCGGCGCGCTCAGCGCGCCGGAAGTTTCAACTCCTCACGCCTCACTCAATCAAGCGCTTCGACTACATGCTGCTGGTTGGTATAAATGCAGATGTCGCCGGCGATTGCAAGCGCCTTGCCGACGATTTCGGTGGGGGTGAAATCGGTGTTGTCGAGCAGCGCGCGTGCCGCGGCCTGCGCATACGGGCCGCCGCTGCCGATCGCCGCGATGCCCTGCTCCGGCTCGATCACGTCACCGCCGCCGGTGATGATCAGCGTGGTTTCGCGATCGGCGACGATCAGCATCGCCTCCAGCCGCCGCAGCATGCGGTCGGTGCGCCAGTCTTTCGCCAGTTCCACCGCAGAGCGCAGCAACTGGCCCTGGTGCTTCTCCAGTTGCGCTTCGAGGCGCTCGAACAATGTCAGCGCATCAGCGCCACCACCGGCAAAACCGGACAGAATCTTGTTCTGATAGAGACGGCGCACCTTGCGCGCGCCGGCCTTGACCACGGTGTTGCCCAGCGTCACCTGGCCGTCGCCGCCGAGCGCCACCTGGTTGCCGCGCCGGACGGACAAAATCGTCGTACTGCGGATTTTTTCGATCGTCATGAGATTTCTGGAACGGGACACGGAAGCGCGGCAGGGTCACTGCCGCGAAACCGTCCGGCCGCAGGGGCCGGACGAAACCCGATTATAGCGCGATTCCGCGTGGCCGCCGTGGCCGGAATACGGACAGCGGCGGCACAACCGGACATCGCCGTGGAACCGGTTCGCCGGCATTCATCGCGTCAGCCCGGCACACGGTGTATTGCACATCACGCGGCAAACTGCGCCTTCTTCGAAGCGTGATAATTTTCCATCGCGGCATTGGCGTCGCAGGTTTCCGCCAGCGCCGAAGTGACCACATCCCACTTTTCGGCCGGAATGCAGACATACATCTCGTCATCGGGAAGGCCGGTGTTGACGCGATTGCCGACACAGCCAAACGACACGGATGCCGCTTCGCTATTGAGCGCGAGCGGCAACACCGCGCACGCCGGCCGGCCCAGCGCATTCATCAGCGCGTCCGCTGCGCCGGCCTTGACCGCCGCCTCGTACAGCAGCATCGCCTGCGCCGGCTTCGCGCGCACCAGAACGACGTCGGGAACAAACCCCGGATCATCGGCCGGCCCGTACGCAACCGCCCGCGGCGTGGCGCGCAGCGTCGGAATCCCGGCCACTTCATTCATGTCGAGATAGCGGCTGCCGACCATGCAGGCGATCGTTTCCCCGAGTTCCTCCGCCCGCTCCGCCGGCAGCGGAATTGCGTGCGTATGGCAGCCCACCGCGCAGTTATAATGATCGCCCGCATCCGTATAAAAACGCTCGCCGGCCGCCGCCCGGCTCCAGAACACACAGCCCGCCGCCACCGCACCGCCGCCCCATGCCGGAATGCCGGCCGGCGGTGCGTCGAGAAAGCCGATCGCGATCGGCGCAGTGGTCAGCGCGAGCAATTGTTGTACGGATGTTTTGCCGTTCATAAAATCTCCATCATTCATCGGCACGATTGTTGTTCGATGCAAGTGTTCGATTGTAGCGGGCACCCTGCGTTACTTGCAACAAAGTTGCATGTGTATCAGCGTACTGGAATCCGGAACACGGGCGCAGGAGCGGGGCAAATGGCGATAACCAGTCGCTCCGGGCGGCGTCTGAAATAATCGATGGATTTTCCGTCAACGCAGAAAGATCACCACCTCTTCCGCTGCGCTCCCTCTCCTCCTTAAAAACAGGAGGAGAGAAAAGACCGCGGGCGGATAACCCGCGATTCTCCCCGCCTTATCGAGGCGGGGTGTCCGCGAAGGCGGACGGGGCGGTGGGCGGCGCCGGAAAAATTGACTACCGTTTCGTTTGCGAAAAAACCTACCACCCCTTCCGCTGCGCTCCCTCCCCTCCTTAAAAACAGGAGGGGATAAAAAACGACGTGGCGGATAGACGCACGAGTTCTCCCCGCCTTGTCGAGGCGGGTGGCGCCTCGAAACGTCGGCCGAGGGGCCCCGCAGGGGATCGGCCAGTGTAGAGGTGCCGGCGACCGTGCTCCGAGGCGCCCGCATCCCGCTCCAAGGTCGCACCCGCTATGCGGGCCCTGCTCCACTTTTCGCGATCGCCCCGCGACGGCGGGCGGGG
>DASSON010000109.1:0-15440 GCA_035700525.1 Burkholderiales bacterium | reverse complement strand
GTCGAGACTTCGCGTTCGCCGGTGCCCTTCAGTTGCGCATCGAACGCCGACAGCGGCGGTATTTCGAGCGGCTGCGCGTTGCGCCGGCGGCGCGGAATGCTGCCGCCCATCGCCTTCACGCGTTCCTTCAGGTACTGCATCTCCGGGCTGTCTTCGGGCGGTTTGTAATAGGGCGGGACGTCGCTCAATTGATCGTCCGCAAGCGGAATGTTGAAACGGTCACGGAACGCCTGCACCGACGTGGTGCCCATCTTCTTCTGCTGATGGGTGATGTTCTGCGCCTCGCCGGCCTCGCCCATGCCATAGCCCTTGATGGTCTTGGCGAGAATCACTGTCGGCTGGCCCTGGTGCTTCATCGCCGCCGCGTACGCCGCGTACACCTTGTGCGGATCGTGGCCGCCGCGATTCAGCCGCCAGATGTCGTCGTCCGACATGTTGGCGACCATTTCCAGCAGCTCCGGATATTTGCCGAAGAAATACTTGCGCACGAACGCGCCGTCGTGCGACTTGAACGCCTGGTATTCGCCGTCCACGCATTCTTCCATGCGCTTCAGCAGCAGGCCCTGCGTATCGCGCATGAACAGCGGATCCCAGTACGAACCCCACACCACCTTGATCACGTTCCAGCCGGCGCCGCGGAACACTGCTTCCAGTTCCTGGATGATCTTGCCATTGCCGCGCACCGGGCCGTCGAGCCGCTGCAGGTTGCAGTTGATGACGAAGATCAGGTTATCGAGATGTTCACGCCCGGCGAGTGAAATCGCACCCAGCGACTCCGGCTCGTCCATCTCGCCGTCGCCGAGAAACGCCCACACCTTGCGGCCTTCATCAGGCAGGATGCCGCGGTCGATCAGGTAGCGCGTAAAACGCGCCTGGTAGATCGCCATGATCGGCCCCAGACCCATCGACACCGTCGGGAACTGCCAGAAATCCGGCATCAGCCACGGGTGCGGATACGACGACAGGCCGTTGCCGCCGACTTCGCGACGGAAATTATCGAGCTGCGCCTCGCTGATGCGCCCTTCGAGATAGGCACGCGCATAGAAACCGGGCGCCGAGTGCCCCTGCAGATAGATCAGGTCGCCGCCGTAGTTCTCGTTCTGCGCGCGAAAGAAATGGTTGAAGCCAACATCATAGAGCGTCGCCGCCGACTGAAAGGTCGCAATGTGGCCGCCGATGCCGGACGATGCGTGATTCGCGCGATCAACCATCGCCATCGCGTTCCAGCGCACATAGGAACGGATGCGATGCTCCATTTCATGATTGCCCGGAGATTTCTCCTCCTGCGCCGCCGGGATGGTATTCACATACGCGGTATTGGCGCTGAACGGCACGTAGCCGCCGGAGCGGCGCGTGCGCTCGACCAGTTTTTCAAGCAGAAAATGGGCGCGCTCCGGGCCTTCGTTTTCCAGTACCGATTCCAGCGCTTCGAGCCATTCGCGGGTTTCCTGCGGATCCGCGTCGGGATTGAGATCCTTCAAATCCATAATATTTCGCCTTGGGTCAAGGTTGGTTGGCTGCCGTGTTGGTTATTATCCGAGCCGGAGAAAAGCCGCGCTTGTGGCGCGGCCTCCTTCTGGACGATTATAGCATCCGCAACCTCGGCGCAGCGCCGGCGACCGCATGCTGCATTGCGGAAAAACGACGCGGGATTCTATGTCCGCGGAACGCGGCCGAGCAGATAGAATTCATCGTTGGGCCGCATGTCGATCAGGCTCGCCATGCGGTTCGAAAGCGCGAACAGCGCGGCGATCGCGCCGATGTCCCATGCGTCTTCGTCCGAAAAACCGCGGGCGCGCAACCGCTCGAAATCATCGTCGCCGATCGCGTGCGCGCGCAGGCTGACCTTCACCGCGAAATCGAGCATTGCCCTCTGGCGCGGCGTAATGTCGGCCTTCAAATAGTTGATCGCCACCTGATCCGCGATCAATGGCTGCTTCGCGCGCACGCGCAACACCGCGCCGTGCGCAATCACGCAATACTGGCACTGGTTGGCGCCGCTGGTCGCCACCACGATCATCTCGCGCTCGGCCTTCGACAGGCCGCCTTCCTTTTCCATCAGCGCGTCGTGATACGCAAAGAACGCGCGAAACTCGGCGGGGCGGTGCGCCAGCGTCAGAAACACGTTCGGAATGAAGCCGGCCTTCTCCTGCACCACCTCGATGCGCGCACGGATGTCATCGGGCAATTCTTCGAGCCGCGGCACGGGGTAGCGGCTGATCGGGGGCGTTGCCATGGGGTCCTCCTTGCGACGTCAGCGAAAGAAACTTTGATTAAACCGCCAAGGCGCCAAGGACGCCAAGGAAAAGCAAAAACGATAACCGCAGAGGCGCAGGGGCGCAGAGGAAACGCAGGGAAAAGCAATAACCGCAAAGGCGCGAAGAAAAGCCGCAAAGAACTTCTTATTTGAATTCGGTTTTCCTTTGCGTACCCTTTGCGCCTTCGCGCCTTTGCGGTTGCAGTTGTTTTTTGATCTGCTTTTCCTGGCGTCCTTGGCGCCTTGGCGGCAAAAAAAGTTTTACCTTCCTTCGAACTTCGCCGCGCGCTTCTCGACAAACGCGCGCATGCCTTCCTGCTGATCCTGCGTCGCGAACGCCAGTCCGAACAGCGCGGTTTCCAGCGTGCACGCATTGCCGAGATCGAGATCCTGGCCGCGTTGCGCCGCCTGCTTCGCCTGCCGCACCGCAACCGGCGCCTTGTGCGCGATCAGGCGCGCCTGCTCCAGTCCGGTATCGAGCAATTGCTGCGGCGGCACCACGTGATTGGCGAGTCCGATGCGCAGCGCTTCATCGGCCTTCACCTGGCGCGCGGTCGTCAGCAGCTCCAGCGCTCGCGCGCGGCCGACCAGGCGCGTCAGCCGCTGCGTGCCGCCGAAGCCGGGCGGAATGCCGAGATTGACTTCGGGCTGTCCGAACACCGCGCGCTCCGACGCGATGATCCAGTCGCACGCCATCGCCAGCTCGCAGCCGCCGCCCAGCGCATAGCCATTGACCAGCGCAATCACCGGCACCGGCAGCGCTTCAAGCCCCGCCATCAGCCGCATGCCCTGATCCGAAAACGCGCGCGCCTGTTCGGGCGCGTAATGCTGCATCTCGCTGATGTCGGCACCGGCAACGAACGCCTTCTCGCCGGCGCCGGTAACCAGCAGCACGCGCGCCTGCGCGTCGGCCGCCACCACCGCGGTTGCCGCCGCAAGCTCACCGAGCGTCGCGGCATTGAGCGCATTCAGCGCCTGCGGCCGATTGAGCGTGAGCAGGTAAATGCCGGGCTCGCGCTGTTCGAGGATGATGTTCTGGTAGGTCATGAGAACCTCGTTGTTATTAAACCGCCAAGAGCGCCAAGAAAACTTAAAAACTATAACCGCAGAGACGTAGAGGCTGCAGAGGAAACGCAGAGAAAGGCGATAACCGCAAAGACGCGAAGAAAAGCCGCAAAGAACTTCGGGGTGTCGGATTTTGTTTTTCTGTTGTTTTCCTCTGCGCCCCTCCGCGTCTCTGCGCCTCTGCGGTTATCGCCTTTGCGTTTGCCTTGCCTTGGCGTTCTTGGCGCCTTGGCGGTTAACAGCCTTCTCACTTCGCCGCCATCCGCATCGCGCCGTCGAGCCGGATCGTTCCGCCGTTGAGCATCGGGTTTTCGATGATCTCCGCAGCCAGCCGCGCGAATTCTTCGGGGCGTCCCAGGCGCGGCGGGAACGGCACTTGCGCGCCGAGCGAATCGCGGACTTCCTCCGGCATCGCGCCGAGCAGCGGCGTATCGAAGATGCCGGGCGCGATCGTCATCACACGAATGCCGAAGCGCGCCAGTTCGCGCGCCGCCGGCAGCGTCAAGCCGACGATGCCGGCCTTCGACGCCGAGTACGCAACCTGTCCCACCTGTCCTTCGAACGCGGCGATCGACGCGGTATTGATGATCACACCGCGCTCGCCGTCGTCATTCGGCGCATTCTTGTTCATCGCCTGCGCCGCATGGCGCAGCACATTGAACGTGCCGACCAGATTGATCGACAGCGCACGTTGAAACGTGTCCAGCCGGTGAATCCCGTTCCTGCCGAGGATGCGCTCGCCGGGTGCAACGCCGGCACAATCAATCGTACCATCGAGCGCGCCAAATCTTGCGCACACGCCTTCGATCGCGGCCGCGACGTCGTCTTCACGTGTGACGTCGGTGCGCACGAACCAGGCGCCGTCACCAATCTCCGCCGCCACTGCCGCGCCGCCGTTTTCATCGATATCGGCAATCGCAACACGGCCGCCATCTGCCGCCAGCCGGCGCGCGACCGCCGCGCCCAGCCCGGAGCCGCCGCCGCTGATCAGAAATGCATGTCCGGGAATGCGCACGAGACCGTCACGTCCGCGCTGTGATATCCGGCATGCACGCCGGCTGTCGGCCGGCGGGTTCGTCGCTCTTCACCATGACATAGGCGCCGGGCGCATCTTCGATGACTTTCAGCTTTCCGTCACCCGGCACGCGTGCCGCGATCTTTTTGCCCGCATGCGGCGCGACCCAGTGCGCCCAGTCCGTCCACCACGAACCTGGATGCTGGGTTGCTGCTTCCAGCCATTGATCCGACTGCGGCGGCAATTGTTCGTGGGTCCAGTAGCCATACTTGTTCGCGGCCGGCGGATTGACGATACCGGCAATATGCCCGGAGCCCCCGAGCACAAAACGCACTGGTCCGTTGAACAGCCGCGCACCGGCATAGGTTGCCTTCCATGGCGCGATGTGGTCCTCGATGGTCGAAATGAAATAAGTTGGAACTTCAACCTTCGACAGATCGATCGGCACGCCGGCGAGCGTGATGCCGCCCGGTTTCCTGAGCAAGTTTGCCAGATACATGTTGCGCAGATAAAAGCTGTGCATCGCCGCCGGCATGCGCGTGGAGTCGGCATTCCAGTACAGCAGATCGAACGGCAGCGGGTCGCGGCCCAGCAGATAGTTGTTGACGACGAACGACCAGATCAGGTCGTTCGCGCGAAGCATGTTGAACGTCGTCGCCATCTCGCGGCCCTCGAGATAGCCGCGCTGGTCCATGCGCTTTTCCAGCGCGGCCACCTGCTCGTCGTCGATGAACACGCCGAGTTCGCCGGGCCGTTCGAAATCGATCAGCGTCACGAAGAAGGTCGCGCTGGCGATGCGCTTTTGTTTTTTGGCCGCGAGATAGCCGAGCGTCGCGGCCAGCAGCGTGCCACCCAGGCAATAGCCGATGACGTCGATTTCGCGCTCACCGGTCGCCTGCGTCACCGCGTCGAGCGCGGCCAGCGAACCGCCGGTCAGGTAATCGTCGAAGCCCTTGTTGGCCAAGCGCGCGTCGGGGTTCACCCACGATACGACGAACACGGTATGCCCCTGCTCGACCGCCCAGCGGATGAACGAGTTTTTTTCGCGCAGGTCGAGGATGTAGTACTTGTTGATCCACGGTGGAATGATCAGCAGCGGTCGCTGGTGGACTTTTTCGGTACGCGGCAGGTACTGGATCAGTTGCAGCAGATCGTTCTGGAACACAACCTTGCCCGGTGTCGTCGCGATGTTCCCGCCCAGCCGGAACGCGGTCTCGTCGGTCATCGAAATGCGCAGTTGCCGGCCGTCGCCGCGCGCCAGATCCTGCAGCAAATGGCTGAAACCCCGGATCAGATTCTGCCCGCCGGATTTCGCCGTTTCGCGCAGCACTTCGGGATTGGTCAGCACGAAATTGCTGGGCGACAGCGCGTCGATGTACTGCCGCGTGTAGAAATCCACCTTTTGCGCGGTATGCTCGTCCAGCCCCTCGGCGCCGGCCACTGCGTGGTGCAAATGCCGGGCCGCAATCAGATACGATTGCTTGATGAAGTCGAACACGACGTTGCGCTGCCAGTCTTCGTCCCTGAAACGGCGATCGCCCCGCTCCGGCTCGGCAACCGGCGGGGTTTCGGCGCCCATCATGCGCAGCCAGGTGCTCTGCCACAACGCCTGGTAGTCCTGCCATAGCGCAAGCTGCTCCTGCGCCAGCCGCGCCGGGTCAGCCATCATTCTGGCCGTCAGTTCGAAAAATGCTTTTGAAATTCCGAGTTCGTCGCCGTATGCCGGCTGCTGCGCGATGAAGTTGCTCATCAGCTCGCTGCCGGCACGGGCGATTTCGGCATAGGCATCAGCCAACCGCTCCGCATCGGTCCGGGATTCGTCATGCTGTTCAGCGGTGCTCACGCTAAGTGATTCCTCGGGATAACGGCAGATGGATTTGAATGCCGGCGACCGCTTGATACCTTAACTCACGCCCGGACGAAACGGTAGACGCCGCTGCCGTCCGCGTGCCGCAACAAGCGGCCGCGGTGCATCAGGTAGTTGAGATGGGCAATCGCTTCGCCCATCGCGAAGAACATCTGGTGCCGGTCGAGCGTGCGCCGGAACAACACCGGCAGTATTTCCGCCGCGGTGCGCGGCTCGGCGCAGGCCGTCTGCACTTCGTCGAGACGCGCCGCATGATGACCGCGCAGGTCGGCGATGCGGGCATGCATGCCCTGAAACGGCAATCCGTGCGACGGCAGTACCAGCGTGTCGGCCGGCAATGCATCGTAACGTTCAAGCGACTGAAGGAATCCCGCCAGCGGATCGCCGTCCGGTTCCATCGGCCACACGCTGACATTGGTGCTGATGCGCGGCAGCACCATGTCGCCCGAAATCAGTACGCCGAGCGGTGCGCAATAAAGCGCCGAATGTTCGGGCGCATGACCATAACCGGTGATGACCTCCCATTCGCGGCCGTCGATGGCGATGCGGTTGCCGTCGCGGATGCACACGAAGGCATCGGGCAACCGCGGCACGCCGCGGCGGTATGCGATATCCGGCGTCGCCAGACCCGACAGTGAGTCCCCACTGACGCCGTGACGGCAAAAGAGTTCGAGAACGTCGGCATTCGACGCGCCGCCGATCGCGTGATACATCGCGTGCGCCTGCAAATACTCGGCGCGGGAAATCCACGGTACCAGTCCGAACTTCTCGCCGAGCCACGCGCACAATCCCATATGGTCGGGATGATAGTGGGTGACGATGATGCGGGTGACCGGATTGCCACCTAGGCGCTCGGCAAAAATCCGCTCCCAGTTCGCGCGTGTCTGGTCGAGCGCAAAGCCGCAATCAATGATGGTCCAGCCGGCCCCGTCTCTCAGCAGCCACAGATTGATGTGATCGAGCGCGAACGGCAACGGCATGCGCAACCAGTAAACGCCAGTGGCCACTTCGATCAGCGCGCCAGGCTGCGGGATTTCCTGTGACGGGTAACGGACCTGCGAAAAGTCCGCGGCAACGGCAGGTTTGACTGAAGGCATTGTCGCGGCTTTCCGTTTACGTTAGCGATAAACAGGTGTATATAAGAAGTTGTTGATTCTACATCGCTATGATGCGTAGCACAATGAGCATTACTTATACGATCACCGAACTGGCGCGCGAATTCGGTATCACCGCGCGCGCGATCCGCCACTACGAAGACGAGGGCCTGCTCAGTCCGCGGCGCCACGGCCAAAGCCGCATTTTCACACACCGCGACCGCGTGCGTCTGAAGCTCGCATTGCGCGGCCGCCGGCTCGGTTTCACGCTGGCCGAAATTCGCGACCTGTTTGAGCTTTACGATCTTGCAAAGGACGAAAACCGGCAACTGCGCGAATTTCTCGCCAAGCTCGAGAAGCGGCGCGCCAGCCTGGAGCAGCAACGTGAAGACATTGCGGTGATGCTGAACGAAATCAGTTTCTTCGAAAACCAGTGCTGCAAGCTGCTCAGGGAACAGGAGCGCACCGCCTCGGCGGCCGCGACGGATCAACTGTCAGTTTGATGTTTTTATATAACGTTTACGTAAACGTAAACTAAAACCACGCGCATGTCTTATCAATCGTTGAATTTCGCGTTGGGCGAGACAATCGACATGCTGCGCGCCACCGTTCGCGACTTCGCCTCAGCCGAAATCGCGCCGCGCGCGGACGGCATCGATTGCAGCAACGAATTTCCGCGTGACCTGTGGCCGAAACTGGGCGCGCTCGGCCTGCATGGCATCACGGTCGAGGAGCAATGGGGTGGGTCGGACATCGGCTATCTCGGTCACATCGTCGCAATGGAAGAGATCAGCCGTGCGTCGGCATCGGTGGGCCTGTCGTACGGCGCACATTCCAACCTGTGCGTGAACCAGATCCGGCGCCATGGCACGCCGCAACAGAAGCGCCGCTACCTGCCACCGCTGCTGAGCGGCGAGCACGTCGGTGCGCTGGCAATGAGCGAGCCCGGCACCGGCTCCGATGTGGTCGGGATGCGGCTTCGCGCCGAGCGCAAGGGTGACCGCTACCTCCTGAACGGCAGCAAGATGTGGATCACCAATGGCCCCGACGCCGACACGCTGGTGGTATACGCGAAGACCGATGCCGGCGCCGGCGCGCGTGGCATCACCGCGTTCATCGTCGAACGCGGCTTCAGCGGTTTCACCGCTGCGCAGAAACTCGATAAACTGGGCATGCGCGGCTCCAATACCAGTGAGCTGGTGTTCCAGAACTGCGAGGTGCCGGCGGAAAACGTGCTGGGCAGCGACGGCGGTGGCATCCCAGTACTGATGAGCGGCCTCGATTACGAGCGCACGGTACTCGCCGGCGGGCCGTTGGGCATCATGCAGGCCTGCCTCGACGTAGTGCTGCCGTACGTGCACGAGCGCCGGCAGTTCGGATCGCCGATCGGCGAGTTCCAGTTGATGCAGGGCAAGCTCGCCGACATGTACACCACGCTCAATGCGTGCAAGGCATACGTTTACGCGGTGGGCCGCGCCTGCGACCGCGGCGAAGTGACGCGCAAGGACGCCGCCGGCGCGATTCTCTACGTCGCCGAGAAAGCGACGTGGATGGCGCTGGAAGCGATCCAGGCACTGGGCGGCGTCGGTTACATCAGCGACTTTCCGACCGGCCGTCTGCTGCGCGACGCGAAGCTCTATGAAATCGGCGCCGGCACCTCCGAAATCCGGCGCTGGCTGATTGGACGAGAATTGTTTGATGAGAGTTCGTGAGGAGTGAGGTGTAAGGAGTAAGGAGCTGAAGTTTCCGGCGCGCTGCAGCGCGCCGCATTCTTTACTCCTCACACCTCACCCCTCACTCCTGACAATGGAGACGATTGATGAACAATGACCCCGTAGTAATCGTCGGCTACGCCCGCACCCCGATGGGCGGCTTCCTCGGCGATCTGAAAAATCTGACGGCGCCGCAGCTCGGCTCCGCTGCAATCAAGGCCGCGATCGAACGCGCCGGCATCGCGCCCGCCGACATCCAGGAAGTGATCATGGGCAACGTGCTGCCGGCGGGCCAGGGCCAGGCGCCGGCGCGCCAGGCCAGCCTCGGTGCCGGGTTGCCGGAATCCGTCGGCTGCACCACGATCAACAAGGTGTGCGGCTCCGGCATGAAGGCCGCGATGCTGGCGAATGATCTGATCGAATTCGGCACCAATGACATCATGCTGGTGGGCGGCATGGAAAGCATGAGCAACGCGCCTTATCTGCTGCCGAAGGCGCGCGCCGGCCTGCGGCTCGGCCACGCCGAAGTGAAGGATCACATGTTCCTCGACGGACTGGAGGACGCGTACGATCGCGGCCGGCTGATGGGCACCTACGCCGAGGACTGCGCGGCGAAATACCAGTTCACGCGCGAAGCGCAGGACCGCTACGCGATCACGTCGCTGACGCGCGCGCAGGACGCCATCAAAAACGGCAGCTTCGAGCGCGAGATCGTGCCGGTCACGGTGAAAAACGGCAGGGCCGAGGCCACGGTCAGCATCGACGAACAGCCGCTGAAGGCCAACCCCGACAAGATCCCGAACCTGAGACCGGCGTTTCGCAAGGACGGCACGGTGACTGCAGCCAACTCGAGTTCGATCTCCGACGGCGGCGCGGCGCTGGTGCTGATGAAATTGTCGGAAGCGGAAAAGCGCGGCCTGACGCCGGTCGCAAAGATCGTCGCGCATGCGACACATTCGCAGCAGCCGCAATGGTTCACCACCGCGCCGGTCGGTGCGATCACGAAACTGTTCCAGAAAACCGGCTGGGACAACAAGAGCACCGAACTGTTCGAGATCAATGAAGCGTTCGCGGTGGTGGCAATGGCGGCAATGCACGATCTCGATCTGGCGCACGACAAGGTCAACGTCCACGGCGGTGCCTGCGCGCTCGGCCATCCGCTCGGCTGCTCCGGCGCCCGCATCATGGTGACGTTGCTCGCAGCACTCGAAAAATACGGTGCGCAACGCGGCATCGCGTCGCTATGCATCGGCGGCGGTGAAGCGACGGCGATTGCGCTGGAAATGCTGCATTAAAACCCCGTTCACCACAGAGAAAAACGAACACAATTAGAACCGCAGACGCACAAGGGCGCACAGACAAACCGCAAAGAATTTTCGTTTCAGGTTTTCCCTCTGTGCCTCCGTGCCTTCGTGGTGAGATTCGAGATTTCAAGGAATCCCAATGCCCGCACCGATTGACTTCTACTTCGACTTCTCCTCGCCCTACGGCTATTTCGCCGCGCAGAAAATCAACGTCATCGCCGAAAAGCACGATCGCGCGGTGAACTGGAAGCCGATCCTGCTGGGCGCGATTTTCAAGATTACCGGCAGCCGGCCGCTCGTCAACATGCCGCTCAAGAGCGATTATGCCGCCCGCGACATGTCGCGTCTCGCGCGCCTGCTCGACGTCCCGTTCACGCTGCCGGCCAGATTCCCGATCGCGACGCAGGCCGCAGCGCGCGCGTTCTACTGGGCGCAGCAGCGCGATCCGCGGCTTGCGCGCGAACTGGCGCTGACGCTCTATCATGCGTATTTCGCCGACGGCCGTGACATCTCCAATCCCGAAACAGTGGCCGACATCGCCGCCGGTCTCGGCATCGACCGTGTGCAACTGACCGCTGCACTCGGCGACGGCGCGATCAAGGAACGGCTGAAAAATGAAGTCGATGCGGCGATCGCACGCAAGGTATTCGGCTCGCCGTTCATCATCATCGACGACGAGCCGTTCTGGGGTGTCGACCACCTCGACCAGGTCGAACGCTGGCTCGCGACCGGAGGCTGGTAGTGACAAGCGCGGATGCCCGCGAGCGGCTCGACGCGCAGCGCGTCAACATCGTCACGCTCGCCGTCGACGCAATCGTCAACGCCGCCAACACCACGCTGCTCGGCGGCGGCGGCGTGGACGGCGCGATTCATCGCGCCGCCGGACCGGAACTGCTCGCCGAATGCCGCACGCTCGGCGGCTGCGCAACCGGGCACGCAAAAATCACCCAAGGCTACCGGCTTCCCGCACGTCACGTAATCCACACCGTCGGTCCGGTATGGCATGGCGGCCGGCACGGCGAACCCGAGCTGCTCGCGTCATGCTATCGCGAAAGTCTGAAACTCGCAGCCCGGCACGACCTGAAAACCATTGCGTTCCCCGCGATCAGTTGCGGTGCCTACGGCTATCCGCTGCAGCAGGCGGTGGCAATCGCGGTGCGCGAAACGGCAGATTTCGCGGGCGCGCGGCCGGCGATCGAAAAAGTCGTCTTCGCCTGCTTCGACCAGGCGACGCTCGATGCCTGCCGTGCCGAACTGGCGCAGCTGTAATCTCCAATGGCAGTCATCAAATCGAAACTCAAAACCGCAACGCCTGAATTCACGGCTGCGGCCGACACGATGCGCACCCGCATCGCCGTACTCGAAGCGCGCATTGCAACCGTGCATGCCGGCGGCGGCGTGCGCGCACGTGAAGCGCACAGGGCGCGCGGCAAACTGTTCGCGCGCGAGCGTGTGCATGCGCTGATCGATCCCGAAACGCGGTTCCTCGAACTTTCGCCGCTCGCGGCATGGGACATGTACGACAACGAAGTCCCGGCTGCCGGCATCGTCACCGGCATCGGCATGATCCACGGCCGTGACTGCGTCGTGATCGCAAACGACGCCACGGTAAAAGGCGGCACCTATTTCCCGCTTACGGTGAAGAAGCACCTGCGCGCGCAGGAGATCGCGCTTGAAAACCGCCTGCCGTGCGTTTATCTCGTCGATTCCGGCGGCGCGCACCTGCCGAGCCAGGACGAGGTCTTTCCGGACCGCGATCACTTCGGGCGCATCTTCTACAACCAGGCGAACATGTCGGCGCTGGGCATCGCGCAGATTGCAGTCGTAATGGGCTCGTGCACCGCCGGCGGCGCCTACGTGCCGGCGATGTCGGACGAAACCATCATCGTACGCAACCAGGGCACGATTTTCCTGGCCGGGCCGCCGCTGGTCCGCGCGGCGACCGGCGAGGTGGTGAGCGCCGAGGCGCTTGGCGGCGCAGACGTGCACACCGGCGTTTCGGGCGTCGCCGATCAACGCGCTGACGACGATGCGCAGGCGCTCGAGCTGGCACGGCACGCCATCGCAAATCTGAATCGCACGCCGCAGGCTACCCTGGATCGCGCCGCGCCACGCCCGCCGCTTTACGATCCGGAAGAGCTGTGCGGCGTGATTCCGCTCAATCCGCGCGTGCCGTTCGACGTGCGCGAAATCGTCGCGCGCATCGTCGACGGCTCCGAGTTCGACGAATTCAAGCGCCGCTACGGCTCGACACTGGTGTGCGGCTTTGCGCGCATCGACGGCTGGCTGATCGGCATCGTCGCCAGCAACGGCGTCCTGTTCTCCGAGTCGGCACTGAAAGGCGCGCATTTCATCGAGCTGTGCAGTCAGCGCGGCATTCCGCTGCTGTTCCTGCAGAACGTCACCGGCTTCATGGTGGGCTCCAAAGCCGAGGCCGGTGGCATCGCAAAGGACGGCGCAAAAATGGTGACGGCAGTCGCGTGCTCGCGCGTGCCGAAATTCACCGTGATCATCGGTGCCAGTTACGGCGCCGGCAACTACGGCATGTGCGGCCGCGCGTTCGGTCCGCGGCTGCTGTGGACCTGGCCCAGCGCGCGCATCGCGGTGATGGGCGGCGAGCAGGCGGCCGGCGTGCTGGCGCAGGTGAAACGCAACGCGCTCGAACGCAACGGTGGAAAATGGAGTGCCCCGGACGAGGACGTGTTCAAGGCGCCGCTGATCGAACAGTACGCGCGGCAGAGCGATGCCTGTTACGCGACCGCGCGGTTGTGGGACGATGGCATCATCGACCCACGCGCGACCCGTGCAATGCTCGCCCGCGGTCTCGCTGCGTCGCTCAACGCGCCGATCGAAAAGACCACGTTCGGCGTATTCCGGATGTAGGCCGGCACACCGCAGACCGTATAATCGTTTCTGCCGCAACTTTATCCTCCGGCCGATTGCGCATGAGCGACACCATCCTCACCACCGTCGATGCCAGCGGCATCGCCGCCATCACACTCAATCGGCCGGATGTGCGCAATGCGCTGGACGAGCCAATGATCGCCGCGCTGACGGCGGCGCTGCGCGACTTCGACGCGGATCCCGCGGTGCGTGTGGTGGTGCTCGCCGCGAACGGCGATCACTTCTGCGCCGGTGCCGACATCAACGAGATGCGCGGGGCGGCGCATCACACCCGCGCCCGCAACGAAAAAAGCGCGCGTGCGATGGCCGGCGTGTTTCACGCGCTGTACACGCTGACCAAGCCCACAGTCGCCTGCGTTCACGGCGCGGTGCGCGGCGGCGGCGTCGGGCTGGTCGCTGCTTCCGACATCGTGATCGCTGGTCACAACGCGACCTTCCGCCTTTCCGAAGTGCGGCTCGGCATCATTCCGGCGATGATCAGCCCCTACATGCTCGCCGCAGTCGGCGCCCGCAACGCGCGCCGCTATTTCACCACCGGCGAGACTTTCGACGCCGCCGAAGCGCATCGGATCGGGCTGGTGCATGACGTTGTCGCCGACGCCGATCTGCCGCAGCGCGCGAGCGATCTGCTCGCGCACCTGCTGGCGAACGGCCCCCATGCGGTCGCCGCCGCGAAGGCGCTGATCGCCGACGTCGACGGGCGGCCGATAGACGAGGCACTGATCAAACTCACCGCCAGACGCATTGCTGACATCCGCACTACCGCCGAAGCGCGGGAAGGGCTTGCTGCGTTTCTGGAAAAGCGTGAGCCGGTATGGATCCAACCAGCGGTACAGGAAAAAAGCTCAACCGCAAAAACGCGAAGACGCAAAAGGCCGCAACGGAAAAGCAAACGTACGACATGAACTCTTTTGCGTCTTTTCTGGCGCCCTGGCGATTCAGCCGTTGTGGTAAAAGATTTTTAGAGGTCGTTCCATGAATCTCCCGAACGAAGTAAAAATCGTCGACGTCGGTCCGCGCGACGGCCTGCAGAACGAGCCCGGCAAGGTGCCGGCCGCGGTCAAGATCGAGCTGATCGAACGGCTTGCCGATGCCGGGCTGCCGGTGATCGAGGCAGCCGCTTTCGTATCACCAAAATGGGTGCCGCAGATGGCGGACAGCGCCGCGGTGATGACCGGCGTCCGGCGCCAACCTGGCGTCGCGTATCCGGTGCTGGTGCCGAACCGCAAGGGGCTGGAGGCGGCGATCGCCACCAATGTCGACGAAGTGGTGGTGTTCGCCGCCGCCACCGAATCGTTTTCACGACGCAATACCAACTGCTCGATCGACGACGGGCTGGCGCGCTTCGCCGATGTCTGCGCCGAAGCCGGGGCGCATGGTCTCAGGGTACGCGGCGACATTTCAGTGTGCCTGGGCTGCCCGTACGAAGGCGACGTCGATCCGCAGGCGGTGGTGCGCGTCGCGCGCGCGCTCGATGCGATGGGCTGTTACGAAATCACCGTCTGCGACACCATCGGCAGCGGCACGCCGGGCCGCACACGCGCGGTTTTCGATGCCGTGCTGGAACACATCCCGGCCAGCCGCCTCGCGGGTCATTTCCACGACACCTACGGCCAGGCGCTGGCCAACATCCACGCCTGCCTGCAGCTCGGCGTGCGCGTCTTCGATGCCAGCGTCGCCGGCCTCGGCGGCTGCCCCTACGCCAAGGGGGCCACCGGCAACGTCGCCACCGAGGACGTCGTGTTCATGATGAACGGCCTGGGCATCGCGACCGGCATCGACCTCGATGCGCTCGTCGACGCCGGCAGCTTCATCTCCGACGTGCTGGACCGCGCGCCGGTGTCGCGGGTCGCCCGCGCGGTGCTGGCCAGGCGGGCGGCGGCGTGAAGCGCCTGACCTTCTGGTTCGACGTCGTCTCGCCGTTCTCGTGGCTCGCGTTCGAGCGGCTGCCGCAGGCGCTGGAGGGCGTGTCGGTCGAGTTGCGCTACCGGCCCGTGCTGCTGGCCGGCCTGCTCGCGCACTTCGGGCAGAAGGGCCCGGCCGAGATCGGCCCCAAGCGCACCTGGACCTACCGCCAGGTGGCCTGGCTCGCGCAGCGCCATGGCATTGCGCTGCAGATGCCGGCCCGCCTCCCGTTCAATCCGCTGCCGCTGCTGCGCCTGGCCTGGGCCTGCAGCGCCGAGGGCCGCACGCCCAACCGATACGTGTGCGAGGCGGTGCTG
>DASSON010000108.1:0-9999 GCA_035700525.1 Burkholderiales bacterium | reverse complement strand
CCGTTGATTCAGATTTGGGACAAATCGTCCGGCAATATTGGCGTGAAAGGCGTTGCGGCGGTAAGTGAAGTTCCGATGACGCTGACGACCCGTAATCCGGCCGTGAAGGGCATCGAGGATTTCACGGCGAAGGACAAAATTGCGCTTCCCGCAGTCAAGACGTCGATGCAGGCGGTGACGCTGCAAATGGCTGCCGCCAAAAAATGGGGAGACGAGAACTACCAGCGGCTGGACAAGTACACCGTGTCGATGAAGCATCCGGATGCCATGGCAGCGCTGCTTTCGGGGAAAGGGATAGATTCGCACTTCACTGCCGCGCCGTACGATTTCCTCGAGCTGGAGCATCCCGAAATCCACGCAGTGCTGGATTCGTTCGACGTCTACGGCGGCCCGGCAACGCTCATCTCGCTGTATGCAACGAAGAAGTTCCACGACAACAATCCGCACGTCTATAAAGTGGTGCTCGAAGCGCTCGGGGAGGCCATGGAGCTGATCAAGCACGACAAGCGCAAAGCGGCCGAGATATATCTGGAGGTTACGAAGGAAAAGATACCGCTGGATACGTTGGTCAAAATCGTGAACAACCCAAAGATCAACTTCCAGCTGGCTCCTCGGAACACGCTGCCGATTGCCAGGTTCATGTATCGCATCGGTCGCATTTCGCACGAACCTTCCTCGTGGAAGGACATGTATTTTCCCGAAGCGCACGAGTTGAAGGGAAGTTAGCGGGTGATCCGTATGTCGTGTAAAGCTGAAGGCACACCTTGATGTCGCTTACCGCTATTGACAACGAGCCATCGGCGCGCGCGGGGCGTTCGGCTTCGAATGTCCCGGCGGCCGAACAGGCGGCCGCCTCGTTGACGTTGAGCCGGTTCGTGTCGACACTGACTGTCAACATGCTGCCGCCTGAGGCGATCGCCGGCGCGAAGCGGCATCTGCTGGATGCTGTCGGAACGGGATTGATCGGATCGCGGCAGGAGATGCCGCGGCGGGCGTTGGCATCGATCGAAACGGTTCCCGGATCTCGCGGCGGAACAAGTGTGTGGGGCCGCGCCGCAACGCTGGCAGCCCCGTATGCGGCGATGATCAACGGTATCGCCGCGCATGCGCTGGATTTCGATGACACCCATACCGACTCCATAACGCATGGAAGTGCCGTGCTTGGCCCCACGGTGCTGGCGCTGGGCGAAGAACTCGATGCGGCAGGCCGGGATGTGATCCTCGCATTCGTTGCCGGCTGGGAGACAATCGCGCGTGTCGGACTGGCGGCACGCGGGTCGTTTCACAAACGCGGGTTTCACACGACTTCCGTGGCAGGCATTTTTGGCGCCGTAGCAGCAGCTGGTAAATTATTGGGATTGTCCGAAGCGCAATTGAGCCATGCACTCGGACTTGCCGGCAGCCAGGTGGCGGGCGTCTCCGAGTACCTGTCCAACGGATCCTCATCGAAAATCTTTCATCCGGGATGGGCTGCACACTCTGGCATCATTGCGGCTTACATGGCGCGCGCCGGGATGACCGGTCCGATGACGGTTTTCGAGGGACGTTACGGATTGCTGCGGACCTATGGAATTTCGGATGATTCCGATGTTGGCCGGCTCACCGCCGGCCTCGGCGCGCACTGGGAGATCACGCGGATTTCCGTCAAGCCTTATCCGTGTTGCCATTTCGCCCATGCCTTCATCGATTGCGCGAGGGCGCTGCGCCGGCAGGGTATACGGGCGGAAGAGATTGAACGACTGCAATGCATCGTGCCCGAAATCGAGCTGCCGCTCATCTGCGAGCCGTGGGACGCGAAACTGCGTCCGGATTCTGCTTACGCTGCGAAGTTCAGCCTCCCGTTCCTGGTGGCGGCAGCGCTGATCGACGATACCGTCAATCACGATACGTTCGCCGCGAAAAACCTCACGCGCCGCGACCTGCTGGAGCTGGCGGGCCTCGTCACTTATCGGGCCGCAGCAGCAGAAGAGTTACCGTTTCCGAAATATTTTCCGGGCTGGATCCAGGGAACGTTGCGCGGCGGCCGGCGTATCGAGCAACGGCTCGAAATCAATTACGGCAATCCCGACAACCCGATGAGCCGCGCCGACATCGAAAGAAAATTCTGCAGCAATGCCGCCGGAGTCCTGCCGCAAGCATCGATTGCCGGTGCGCTGAGCACCGTCGCGGTGCTCGAAAACTCGACCGCGCGCGACCTGACACGCTTTCTCGCTTCACGAAACCAGGAGTCTTCATGACCGACCATTACGCATCGTTTCGCCATCTGAAGTTCGATCGTCCTGCCGAACGCGTGCTGCGCATCACGCTCGACCGCCCCGAAAAGCTCAATTCGCTCAATCTCGAAGCGCATGGCGAGCTGACCCGGGTGTGGCATGCAGTGGATGAAGATCCGGAGGCCAACGCCGTCGTGCTGCGCGGCGCGGGCAAGGCATTCTCGGCCGGCGGCGACTTCGGGATGGTCGAGACGATCACCAAGGATTACGCGGTGCAGGCGGCGGCGCTGAAGGAGTTCCGCGACCTGTGCTACAACATCATCAACTGCTCGAAGCCGGTGGTGTCGGCGATTCACGGGCCGGCGGTGGGCGCCGGGCTCGCCGTTGCGCTGCTGTCCGACATTTCGATCGCCGCCAGATCGGCGCGCATCATCGACGGCCATACGCGGCTGGGGCTGGCGGCCGGCGACCATGCGGCGATGATCTGGCCACTGCTGTGTGGCATGGCGAAGGCGAAGTACTACGTGCTGTTGTGCGAACCGGTGAGCGGCGAGGAAGCCGAGCGCATCGGCCTGGTGTCTCTCTGCGTCGATGACGACAAACTGCAGGACAAGGCACTCGAAGTCGCGTCGCGTCTGGCGACCGGCGCGCAGCGTCCGATTCGCTGGAGCAAGTACGCGCTGAACAACTGGCTGCGGCTCGCCGGCCCGATTTTTGATAATTCGACGGCGCTCGAACTGCTGTCGTTCAACGGTCCCGAAGTGCAGGAAGGACTGGCATCCCTCAGGGAAAAACGTCCGCCGCGTTTCGATTACAAAGTGTGACAGGATGGGTGATGCCGCTCATGGCCGGCGCTACCGGCTGATCACGTTTGACGTCTACAGTGCGTTGTTCGACATCGCGGGCAGTCTGGTCCCGGTGGTACGGGACGAGCTGGAATCGATTGCAGACGCTGCCGGATTCGTCCGCGTATGGCGATCGAAGCAGCTCGAATACACGCTGATCAGTAATTCGCTGGGCGGCCCGCATGTACCCTTTCGCATCGCGACGGAACGTGCGCTTGACTACACGCTGAAGCGCGCGGACTGCGCTGCGTCGGCCGCCACAAAGACACATCTGACGCGAGCGTGGGATGAACTGCGGCCGTGGCCCGAAGCGGACGAAGTGCTGGGGTCGGTGAAGGCGCGGGGTTATCCGATTGCCATGCTTTCCAATGGCGACGTCGCCATGCTGAACGCGCTGCGGGCGCAGTTTTCGACGCCGTTTGATCACGTATTCGCGTGCGAGCAGGCGAGTCGCTACAAGCCGCATCCGGACGTCTACGAGCTACCGCTGAAAGCACTCAATCTGAATGCGGATGAAATTCTGCACGTCGCAGGCGGCGCCACCGACGTTATCGGCGCCAGACACGCCGGCCTGCACTGCGGGTGGTCCAATCGGCATCAGGATTTTCTGATCGATCCCGGTGTGCGCGCTGATTTCGAATGGAACGACCTTCGAGGATTGCTTACGATCCTGTAGCCCGCATCGGCCGGACAACGAAACGTTGCACCTGCGATGGTCAGGAGGTCGTCAACTGATCGACCGCCTCGATCCAGTGCCGCACCGGCAATCCGGTCGCGCCTTGCAGGTGAGTCTGACAGCCGATGTTCGCGGTGAGTATGGATTGCGGCGAGCCGGAGGAGAGCGCGGCGATCTTGTTCGCGAGCAGGCGCTGCGACAATTCCGGCTGCAGCAGCGAGTAGGTGCCGGCCGAACCGCAGCACAGATGCGCGTCTGGCACCGGCGTTAATTCGAAACCGAGCTCGGCGAGCAGCGCCTCGACCTTTCCCGGCATCTTGAGGCCATGCTGCAACGTGCACGGCGGATGAAACGCCACCTTGCGGAACGGATTCCGAAGCTCGGAACGACGCGGCAGCTTTTCTTTTTCGTCAGCTATTACTTCCGATATGTCGCGCGTCAGCTCCGACACGCGCGCCGCCTTGTCGGCGTACGCCGGATCGTGCGCCAGCAGCTCGCCGTATTCCTTCACCGTCACACCGCAGCCGCTGGCCGTCATCACGATAGCCTCGACACCCTGCTCGATGTACGGCCACCAGGCGTCGATGTTGCGGCGCATGTAGTCGAGTCCCTCTTCCTGCGCCGTCAGGTGATACGACACCGCGCCGCAGCAGCCGGCATTCGGCGCGCGCACCAGCGAGATGCCGATGCGATCCAGCACGCGTGCCGCGGCGGCGTTGGTGTTGGGCGAGAACGAAGGCTGCACGCAGCCGTCCAGCACCAGCATCCGGCGTGAGTGACGTTCAGGGGGCCATGGACTTGCCGGCGCGACGTCGCCGAGCTTGCGCCGGAGGTTGCCCGGCAGCAGCGGCCGCGCCAGTTGTCCGATCTTGTGCAGCGAGCCGAACAGGGTCGCATGCGGCACCGTGGCGCGCAGCGCCTGGCGCTTCAGCGCTTCGGCCGGCGGCCGTCCGACCTGGCGTTCCACCACGTTGCGCCCGATATCGACCAGTCGGCCGTAGCGCACGCCCGACGGGCAGGTGGTTTCACACGCACGGCAGGTCAGGCAGCGGTCGAGGTGAAGCTGTGTCTTCGCGGTGGCGGGTGTGCCTTCGAGCACCTGCTTGATCAGGTAGATGCGTCCGCGCGGGCCGTCGAGCTCGTCGCCCAGCAACTGGTAGGTCGGACAGGTCGCGGTGCAGAAACCGCAGTGCACGCACTTGCGCAGGATCGCATCTGCTTCGCGGCCCTCCGGCGTGTCCCTGATGAAATCGGCGAGATTGGTTTGCATGATGCTTATTTGGATGACGGAATGTCCGGGTACATTCTGCCGGGATTCAGAATACCTTCAGGATCCAGCGCCTGCTTGAGCCGGCGGTGAAGACTCAGGATCGCCGGCGCGAGCGGGTGAAACACGCCGGCCGCTTTGTCCGTCGCGCGGAACAGCGTTGCGTGGCCGCCGCTATTCGCCGCGGCTTTGCGGACCGCTTCTGCCGGCGCGTCGCTTTTCAGCCAGCGCAGCGCGCCGCCCCATTCGATGAGCTGCGTGCCCGGCAGATCGAGCGGCGCCGTGGTGGATTTGACGGACAATCGCCACAGCGGTGTGTCGCCCGCAAAAAACGACAGCCGCTGCTCGCGCAGATCGCTCCAGAACGACGCGCCGTCGGCGATCGTTGCGCCACCCAGATCGCGGCGCGCCTTGTCGACTGCCGCTTGCGCGCCGGCAAGTCGCACCGTCAGCGTACCCTCGAAATAACAGGTGGCGGTGATCGGCAGCGGACATCCCGCCCATTCGTTCATCATCCGGATCGCGTCGGCGGGCGTTGCTTCGAGCTGCAGCGTGGTTTCGGCGACTGGCCGCGGCAGCACCTTCAGTGAAATTTCGGTGAGCACGCCCAGCGTTCCGAGCGCACCCGCCATCAGGCGCGACACATCGTAGCCGGCGACGTTCTTCATCACCTGACCGCCGAAGCGCAGATCGCGTCCGCGACCGTCGAGCATGCGTACGCCGAGCACGAAATCCCGCACCGCGCCTGTCTGCGCACGCCGTGGTCCTGACAATCCGGCCGCGACACAGCCGCCAAGTGTTGCGGCCGAACCGAAGTGCGGCGGCTCGAATGCCAGCATCTGGCCTTTTTCAAGCGTTGCCGCTTCGACGTCGGCCAGTGGCGTGCCGGCGCGCACGCTGATTACCAGCTCGGTCGGACTGTAATCGACGATGCCGCGATACGCGGTCGTGTCCAGCCTATCGCCCTGCACCGGATGGCCGTAGAAATCCTTGGTACCGCCGCCGCGGACGCATAGCGGCCGCTTGTCGGCCGCTGCCGAGCGTACCTGTTCCGACAGTTGTTGAATGATGCTATCCATTCATGATGCCTTGCGACAGGGCTGGCGGTTATCCGCCGTGTCCTGATTCTCTCTGTGCCTCTGTGTGTCTGTGGTGAAAATTTAAAACCTCGGCAGGTCGGGAAACTTTTCCTGCCCCGCATGCACGTGCATCTGCCCGAACTCGGCGCAGCGGTGCAGCGTCGGCACCGCCTTGCCCGGATTGAGCAGGCCATGCTCGTCGAAGGCATGCTTCACCGCGTGGAAGGTTTCGAGTTCCTCTTTCCCGAACTGCACGCACATCTGGTCGATCTTCTCGACGCCGACGCCGTGCTCGCCGGTGATGGTGCCGCCGACCGCGATGCACAATTGCAGGATTTCGGCGCCGAACTGCTCGGCCTTGTGCGCCTGGTCCGCGACGTTCGCGTCATACATGATCAGCGGATGGAGATTGCCGTCGCCGGCATGAAACACGTTGGCGCAGCGCAGGCCGTATTTGCGCTCCATTTCGGTGATCCCGATCAGCACGTGCGCCAGCTGCCGGCGCGGGATGGTGCCATCCATGCAGTAGTAATCAGGCGAGATGCGGCCCACCGCCGGAAACGCCGCCTTGCGTCCGGCCCAGAACCGCAGTCGTTCCGCTTCGTCGCGCGAGGTGCGCAATTCGCGCGCGCCACTCGCCTGCATCACCGCTTCGACCTGTGCGATTTCTTCGGCAACCTCTTCGGCGATGCCGTCGGATTCGCACAGCAGGATCGCCGCGGCGTCGAGCGGATAGCCGGCATTGACGAACGGTTCCACCGCCTGCGTCGCGGGCTGGTCCATCATTTCCAGTCCGGCCGGGACGATGCCGGCGGCGATGATGTTGGCGACCGCGTCGCCGGCCTTGCCGACGTCGTCGAACACCGCCATCACCACCTGCGCGCAATCCGGCTTCGGCAGCAGTTTCACCGTCACCTCGGTCACCACGCCGAGCAGCCCCTCGGAACCGGTCATCAGCGCCAGCAGATCGTAGCCGGCGCTGTCCAGCGCATTCGACCCGATTTCGATGATGTCGCCTTCAATGGTCGCGACGCGCAGCTTCAGGATGTTGTGAACCGTCAATCCGTATTTCAGGCAGTGCACGCCGCCGGAATTTTCGGCGACGTTGCCGCCGATGCTGCACGCGATCTGGCTCGACGGGTCCGGTGCATAGTAGAGTCCGTACGCCGCCGCGGTCTGCGAAATCGCGAGGTTGCGCACGCCCGGCTGCACGCGCGCGGTGCGTGACGGCTTGTCGATCTCGACGATGCGCATGAACTTGGCGAGCGACAGCAGCACGCCGTCGCCGGACGGCAGCGCGCCGCCGGACAATCCGGTGCCGGCACCGCGCGCGACCACCGGGATGCGCTTGCCGTGACAGTAACGCAGCACGCCGCATACCTGTTCCTCGGTCTCCGGTAGCGCGACCACCATCGGCAGCCGGCGATAGGCCGCCAGCCCGTCGCATTCGTACGGCCGCAGGTCTTCGGCGTCGGACAGTACGGCATGCGGCGGCATGAACGCGCGCAGCGCGGCGGCGACTTCAGCCTGCCGCATATGATCAATGGAGTCGGGTGCGTTCATCGATGTGATTGAATCCGTTCGTGGTCATGACCCGTTGGCGGGTCCGTTGTGCCGCCTTTTCGGCGTCGTCGCCTCTGCAATGCCTATCCGTCCGATGGAGTTCCGCAAGTGGGTAACGGCCGCGGCGCGCGCCGCGCGCGGGTCGCCGGCGGCGATCGCATCGAGCAGTCTCCGGTGCTCGCGCTGCGCCATCACGGCCTTGCCCTGCGCGTGCCCGGCATCGCTCCAGGTCGGACGGCGCGAGCTGGTGAACGCCTGGCCGAGAAACTGCACGAAGCGGCCAACGTACGGATTGTGGGTCGCGGCGGCAATCGTGCAATGAAATTCGTCGTCCGCCTGGGCGCCGTCGGTTCCGTCACGCACGCATTGCTCCATGCGTGAAAACGCGCTCCGCATCGCCCGCAGGTCGCGTTCCGTGCGCCGGATTGCCGCCAGTTCCGATGCCGCAACCTCGACCATCTGCCGCAATTCGAAGATCTGCTTCAGGTCGTCCGCAGCGGCGCCGTTGCCCCGGTCGAGCCGGAAGCTGGCATGGCCCGGTGTCGGCGTGACGAATACACCGACGCCTTGCCGGCTTTCGATGAAGCCGTCGAGCTTGAGCTGCGCCAGCGCTTCGCGTATCACGGGCCGCGACACGCCGAGCGAATCCGCAAGCTGACGCTCGGCGGGCAACTGTTCGCCGGGGTGCAGGCTGCCGGACTGGATGCGTGACGCGATGGCCGTTGCCACCTCGTCGGTGAGGCGCTTCGGCCGCGTAATCGGTGTCATTGCGGGCATCGCGAATGCCGGGGTTCATGAATCTGGTCAGGTGGTAAGACCACGTATGAGACAGACTAGGCGTGAGGCAGCCGGTTGTCAAGCAAGCCGGCGGCGGAGCGGGCGCGTCAGCTGCAGCGACGTCGGCGAATGCCGCAACCGTTACGGTCAGGCGGGGAAGATCTTGCCCGGATTGAGCAGGTTGTCCGGATCCAGCGTGCGCTTGATCGCACGCATCACGTCCACCGCGGCGTCATGCTCGGCATTCATGAATTCGATCTTGCCGAGGCCGATGCCGTGCTCGCCCGTGCAGGTGCCGTCCATCGCCAGCGCGCGCCGCACCAGCCGGCGATTGAGCTGGTGAACGGCCTCCAGTTCCGCGGCATCATCCGGCTTCACCGGAATCACCAGGTGGAAATTGCCGTCGCCGACGTGGCCGAAAAGCGCCGCTGGCAGTGCCGTTCGCGCGATGTCGTCCTGCGTTTCGGCGATGCATTGCGCGAGACGCGAGATCGGCACGCAGACGTCGGTGGTGAACGCGCGGCTGCCCGGCCGCAGCTGCAGACAGGCGAAATAGGCATTGTGGCGCGCCTGCCACAGACGGGAGCGATCCTCCGCATGGGTCGCCCATTCGAAATCGACGCCGTCCAGCTCGCCGGCGATGGACTGCACCGTCGTTGCCTGCTCGGCGACGCCGGTCGGGCTGCCGTGAAATTCGAAGAACAGCGTGGGCGCCTCGCGCAGGCCGAGTTTGCTGTAGGCGTTTACCGCGCGGATCGTCAGGGCATCCAGCAGCTCGATGCGCGCCACCGGCACGCCGAGCTGAATGGTCCGAATGACGGTGCGCACCGCGGCATCGACTGAACGGAATGCGCACACCGCGGCGGACACGGCCTCCGGCTGCGGATAGAGCCGCAGCGTGACCTCGGTGATGATGCCGAGCGTGCCTTCGCTGCCGACCAGCAGCCGGCCCAGGTCATAGCCGGCTGAAGACTTGCGCGCGCGGCCGCCGGTGCAAATGACGCTTCCGTCGGCGAGCACGACCGTCAGGCCGAGCACGTTTTCGCGCATCGTGCCGTAGCGCACCGCGTTGGTGCCGGAGGCGCGTGTCGCCGCCATCCCGCCCAGCGTGGCGTCGGCGCCCGGATCGATCGGAAAGAACAGGCCGGTGTCCTTGAGATGAGCATTGAGCTGCTTGCGCGTGACGCCGGCCTCGACCGTTGCGTCGAGATCGTCCGTATGCACCGCAAGAACATGATTCATGCGTCCCATGTCGAGCGTGACGCCACCGTGCACCGCCAGCACCTGGCCTTCGACCGAACTGCCGACGCCGAACGGGATCATCGGCACGCGATGGCTGCGGCACAGTTTCACCGCCGCGACGACTTCGTCGGTCGATTGCGGGAATACCACCGCGTCCGGCAGCGCGTGCGGATGCGATGACTCGTCCTTGCCATGATGTTCGCGCACCGCGTCGCTGGTGGCGCAGCGCTCGCCGAATCGCTGGCGCAACGCATCGAGCAGAGCGGCGGGAAGTGGTTCGTGTACGGCGGCAAGTGACGGGAGATTCACGGGCGGTAACACCTCCTGCCTGAATCAT
>DASSON010000107.1:0-9356 GCA_035700525.1 Burkholderiales bacterium | reverse complement strand
GCTGGGCTGCGGTCAGCCGCTGTCGATGATGCTCACCTACAGCCGTTCGCCACTCGGACGCTCCGGGGAGGCGCTCGGTCTGCGCAGCATGGTGAACAATTTCATTCACATCGTCGCCCCGCTGGCGTTCGGATCGATTGCGTCGGCGTTCGGTGTGCTGCCGGTATTCATCGGCAACGCGCTGATGCTGGCGGGCGAAAGTTATCGTAACCGACCTGTTGCCATTGGAGAAAAAAATGAAAATAGTGGTGTTTGACGATTACCAGAATATTTTTCGCAATCTTGACTGTTTCCCGCGGCTGCACGGACACGAAGTGGTCGTCTATCACGATACCGAGAAAGATCCGGCGCGGCTCGCCGAACGCATCGGCGATGCCGAGGTGCTGCTGCTGACGCAGCAGCGCACGCCGTTTCCGCGCGCGCTGGCCGAGCGTGTATCGCGGCTGAAATTGATCAGCCAGACCGGCCGCAACACGTCGCACATCGACGTCGACGCGTGCACCGAGCACGGCATCGCGGTCAGCGCGAAGGGCGCCGGAACGCCCAATCCCACCGCGGAGCTCACCTGGGGTCTGATCCTGTCGGCGCTGCGCCATATTCCGCAGGAAGTGCAGCGTCTGAAAGAGGGGCGCTGGCAGACCACGATCGGCACCGGACTGTCCGGCCGCACGCTTGGCATCTACGCGTTCGGACGCATCGGCAGCATCGTCGCCCGCGTCGGGCATGCATTCGGCATGAAGGTCGTATGCTGGGGCCGCGATGGATCGACCGCGCGCGCGCGGGACGCCGGCTTCGACGTCGCATCGTCGCGCCAGGCCTTTTTCGAGACCGCGGACGTACTGTGCCTGCACCTGCCGTTGAACCAGGAGACGCGCGGCATCGTCACCGCCGACGATCTGGCGCACATGAAACCGACCGCGCTGATCGTCAATACCAGCCGCGCTCCGATCATCGCCGCGGGCGCGCTGGTCGCGGCGCTGAAGAACGGGCGCCCCGGTTTTGCGGCGATCGACGTCTACGAGGACGAGCCGGTGCTGCACGGCAACCATCCGCTGCTGCAGATGGACAACGTGATCTGCACGCCGCATCTCGGCTACGTCGAAAAGAATACCTACGAAAACTATTTCGGCAGCGCAATCGACCAGATTCTCGCATTTGCCGCCGGCAAGCCGACCAACGTGCTGAATCCCGATGCACTCGTCTCGCGTCAGGCGTAGCTGACGGGCACGCGGTGCAATTGACGATCAACAGGCGGGAGTGTAAATTTTTCAGCCTCTCCTCCGTAAAACCCGAAAGGAATCTGTGATGGACCGGCGTGGTTTTCTCAAATCCATCAGCATGCTCCCGGCCGCGGCAGCGGCCACTACGCTTCCGGGAGTCGTCCATACCGCTTTGGCCGCCAATGACAGCACCGCTGCGTGGCGCACATTCGAGATCACGACGCGGGTCGAAATTCTCAATCCCGAAGGCAAGACGCGCGTGTGGCTGCCGATGCCGCTCGTTGCAAGCACCGATTATCAGCACAATCTGGGCTACGACAAATGGAACGGCAACGGCAGTTCCGCACACGTCGATCAGCTTCCGCACTACAGCACCGATGTGCTTTACGCCGGATGGTCGGCGGACGACCCGAAGCCGCAACTCGAACTGGTGAGCCGCGCCGCGACGCGCGACCGGATCATCGACTTCAATCGGCCGTCGAACCCGCATCCCGAAAGTGAGGCGACGCTCGCGTTCTATCGCCGGCCGACGGCGCACATTCCGACCGACGGTCTGGTAAAAAGCACGGCCGACCGCATCGTGCGTGGCTACGACAGTGATATGGACAAGGCGCACGCAATCTACGAGTGGATCGTCGAGAACACGTTCCGCGATCCGAAGGTGCGCGGCTGCGGCACCGGCAACATCCTGTTCATGCTGAAAAGCGGCAATCTCGGCGGCAAGTGCGCGGATCTCAATGCATTGTTCGTCGGTCTGGCGCGCGCGGCAGGGATTCCGGCGCGCGACGTGTACGGCGTGCGCGTAGCGCCGTCGACGACGTTCCACTGTCTCGGCACGCACGGCCCCGACTGCACCAAGGCGCAGCACTGCCGTGCCGAGTTCTATCACGCTGATTACGGCTGGATCCCGGTCGACCCGGCTGACGTGCGCAAGGTGGTGCTGGAAGAAAAGCCGGGTCTGAACCTGCAGAGCCGCATCGTGCAGCGGGCGCGCGCCAAACTTTTCGGCGGCTGGGAGATGAACTGGCTGGCGCTGAGCTACGCGCAGGACGTCACGCTACCGGGCGCGACGCAAGGCCCGATCAACTTCGTGATGTATCCGCAGTGTGAAACCGGTTCCGCGCGCGTCGACAGTCTCGCCCCGAAACATTTCCGCTATACGATCACGTCGCGCGAAATCAAGGCCTGACGCAGCACCCCGGCAATCTGCTAAACTTCACAGCAGTTTTTCCGGAGTGATGATTTCATGCAACGGACCATGCTGCAGGCGAAGCTGCACCGGGTGCGCGTCACGCATTGCGAGCTCGATTACGAAGGGTCGTGCGCGATCGATGAAAACCTGCTGGACGCGTCGGCGATTTGCGAACACCAGCAGATCGATGTCTATAACGTGACCAATGGCGCGCGCTTTACCACCTATGCGATCCGCGCCGAACGCGGCTCGCGCGTGATTTCGGTCAACGGTTCCGCCGCACGCCGCGCGGCTGTCGGCGATGTCCTGATCATCGCCGCCTATGCCGGCTACAGTGACGCCGAGCTGAATCAGTATCAGCCGCGGCTGGTCTACGTCGACGAAGGCAACCGTATCGTGCGTCAGAGTCAGGCGGTGCCGGTGCAGGCTGCCTGAGCTCAGGCGTTCCCGCTACTCTTTCCCGTTAGCGACCGTGACGCGTTGCCGCGGCCGGCGCCGTGCCGCGTTTGCGCTTCACACCCGCGTGCCCGACTGTTTGCGCGGTCATCTGCCGCAGCAGGTCGACGAAACTGCGGGCGGCGGGCGACAGCGCGGCACGCTTTTTCGTCACCAGCGAAATCGGACGGTTGACGACCGGGTCGTGCAGTTTGCGGATCACCGCGTGACCGCTTTCGTGCGTCCATCCGGTCAGCGACGAAACGATGGCGACGCCCAGTCCGATCCGCGCCAGCTCGGCCGCCGTGGTCGCATTGGACACTTCGTAAGCCGGTGTCAGCGCCAGACCGAGCCCGTGCAGCGCGTGCTCCGCCAGCGTGCGGACCGTGCCTTCCCGGCTCATCGTGATCAGCGGATAGTCGACAATGTCGCGCCATTTCACGCGCCGCCTGCGCGCGAGCGGATGGCCCGCGGCGCAGGCGATTACCAGCGATTCCTGCATCAGCAGCGTGCTTTCGAATTCCAGGTTGTTGACGACGCCGAGCGCGATTCCGAATTCAATCTCGCGCCGATAGAGACGGCTGGTGAGTTCCTCGATCAGACATTCGCGGCCGATCACGGCAATGTTCGGGTACAGCGACCGGAATTTTTTCAGCACCGACGGCAGCAGCGTCGCCGCCAGTGACGGCGGCATGCCGAATGCGATTCTCCCGCTGCGCTTCGCCGCCAGACCGTGACCGGCTTCCAGCAGGGTTTCCAGATCGGACAGCATGCGTTCCGCCACCGGCAACAACGCCTCACCCGCGCTCGACAGCGTGACGCTGCGCGTGGTCCGGTCGATCAGCCGTACGCCGACGGCGGTTTCCAGATCCCGCATCAGGATGCTCAGTCCGGACTGCGTCGCGTGCAGGCGGTCGGCGGCGAGCGTGAAGCTGCGCAGCCGGCTGATGGTGACGAATGCCCGCAATTGCCGGAAATTGATATTCATGTATTTTTATAATAAATAAATTTCAATTTTTAATTTCTATTATAGCTTGACGGACTTTACCATGGGCGCTCCATTGCGGCCGGCCTGAAGCGCCGGCTGCCGGCGTTCAGGAGTTGCCATGGGAATGACGGCTGTCGAAAAAGTGCTGGCACGTACCAGTGGTAATCCCGCGGTGCGGGCCGGTGACATCGTTTATCCGGAGCCGGACTGGATCATGATCCACGACGGCGTGGTGATGGAGGCCGCGCGCCAGCTCGATGCGGTCGGCATCGAGCGGCTGGCGGCGCCCGACAAGGTGCTGATGGTCACCGATCACGAGGTGCTCTACGGCAGCGCGCGCGCCGCCGAACGTGGCGCGTTCAATCGCAAGGCGGCGCAACAGTGGGGCATCACGCATTTTTTCGACGTCGGACGCGGCGGACACGGTCACATTTTCCCGATGGAATCCGGCCTCGTGCTGCCCGGCATGCTGTACCTGGACAACGACCGGCATTCGACCAATGCCGGCGCGATCGGTGCTTTCGGGATGAGAATGGGAACCGAGATCAGCCGTGTGCTGGCAACCGGAACGAACTGGGTCAAGGTGCCGTCGAGCATCCGGCTGCGCATCAAGGGACAGCTGCGCGCTGGCGTCTACGCGCGCGATCTCGGTTTCTACATCGCGCGTCGCATCGCTGACGGGACGCTGCCGATCGAGCTTGATTACCGGGTGCTGGAGTTTGCGGGGGAGCTCGATCAGTTCGGCTTCAGTGAGCGTGTCGCATTGTGCAGCACGCCGACCGAACTCGGTGCGTATGGCGTGTTCGTGCCGCCGTCCGATGCGATCCTTGAATTTGCACGCGCGCGGGCCACGCGCGCGTTCACGCCGGTCTACAGCGACGCCGGTGCGCAGTACGAGGCGGATTGCGAAATCGACGTCAGCGCGATCGAGCCGCAGGTTGCGCAGCCCGGCAGCGTCAGAAATACCGTCGATCTGTCGCAGGTGGCGGGTATACCGGTCGACCACGCGTTCGTCGGCTCGTGCGGATCCGGCGCCTATGATGACATGGTGATGGCTGCCAGCATTCTGCACGGCCGCCAACTGGCGCCGGGCGTGCGCATGTTCATCGTGCCCGGCTCCGAGCGCTCGGCGACGCGTCTCGCAGTGGATGGATTGATGCAGATTTTCATCGCGGCCGGTGCGGTGATGCTGCCGGCCGGCTGTGGGCCGTGCAACGACGCCGTGGTGGGGCCGCTGCACTCCGGCGAGGTGTCGATTTCAACGGCGACCAACAGCAACACCGGGCGCTTCGGCGCGCGCGACGCGAAGCTCTATCTCGGCAGTCCGGCGACGGTTGCGGCGTCGGCGGTCACCGGCCGGATCACCGATCCGCGCAACGTTCCGGCGTCACCGGCGATTCTGAACGTGCGGGAGGTGGCATGAGTATGGCAGCGAACTGGCGGCTGACCGGCCGCTGCTACAAGCTCGGGCACGACGTGCCGCATCCGGGCGGCGTCATTCCGGCGTGGCTGATCACCGGCCTTTACATGGATCCGAAAGACCTGATTCCGCATTTGCTCGAAGAAATCGATCCCGGCTTTCACGAACGCTGCCGCCCCGGCGACATCATCGTCACCGGGCGCAACTTCGGCATGGGGCCGAAGATGAACGGTTACATCGCGATGCAGGCGCTGGGGCTCGGCCTGGTGTGCGAATCGATGCCGTTTCTCGCGTACCGCGCCGCGATCGGCGTCGGGCTGCCGGTGATGACCGATTGCACCGGCATCACCGGACAGTGTGAAACCGGCGACGAACTGGAGGTCGATTTCGCGAGCGGAGCATTCGTGAATCATACGCGCGGCATCACGCACAACTGTCCGCCGATTCCGGAATCGTTGCGCGAAGTGGTCGCGCTTGGCGGCAACGAAGGGTGGCTCAGGCAATGGTCGGAGACGCACCGGCGGAGTTCTGCCGCGTAGCGCGGCGCCGGGTCCGGCCAATGGACGCCTGAGCGGCATCCGGATCAGTATTCGTTGAACACCGATCTGCAAAAAGGAGGAGACCCATGTTGCACGTCATTAAACAGATAACTGCAGGCATGCTGTTCGCCATTCTATGCACGGCCGGAGCGGCGCTCGCGGAAAATGGCGCATCCGCGTATCCGAACGGCCGCATAAACATCATCATTCCGTCCGGCGCCGGCGGCACCACCGACGTGCTGGCACGCATCATCGGCAAGGCGTTGTCCAGTGCATGGGGCGTTCCGGTGGTGGTGGTCGACGAGCCGGGTGCCGGCGGCATCATCGGCGCGTCGCATGCGGTCAAGACCAAACCCGACGGCCAGACGCTGCTGGTGGTACCGAGCGCATTCGGCGTGACGTCGGCGATCCGCACCGACCTGCCGTACGATCCGCTGCGCGACTTCGGCGGCGTGGCGCTGGTCGCCAACGCCCCCAGCCTGCTCGCCGTATCGCCGTCGCTCAACGTCCATTCGGTGAAGGAACTGATCACCTACGCCAAGTCGCGCAAGGAGCCGATCACGTTCGCCTCACCGGGTGTCGGCAGCACCGCCCAATTGCACGGCGCATTGTTTGCCAAGCAGGCCGGATTCAAGGTGCTGCACGTGCCTTATCACAGCACGCCGGCCGGCGTGACGGCGGTGGTGGCCGGCCGTGTCGATTACGTTTTCGCGCAGGGAACCAACGTGCTGCCCTTGGCAAAGGAAGGGAAGCTGGTTATCCTCGCCAGTGACGCGCCGGCGCGCCCGTGGTTTCTGCCGAACAAGCCGACGATACGCGAGCTCGGTTATCCGGGTGTCGATGGCGACTGGTTCGGCGTGCTGGTGCCGGCAAAAACGAGTCCCGACATTCGCGCAAAGCTGAGCGCCGAAATCGCGCGGATTCTGAAGATGCCGGAAATCAAAGACCGTTTCCGCAAGCTCGGCGTCGAGCCGGCGTACCTGGATCCGAAGCAGTTCGATTCAATGCTGCACGATTATGTCGGCCGGATCCACAAGCTCGCCGACCAGATCGGACTCAAGCCGATGTAGGGATGAAAGACGCATGACACGTCATGCGCGATGATCAGCATGCTGCAATTTCAAGGAGAGCAATGAATCAACCGACCGACCAGGCCGCCATCCGTGGCGAAGAGCACTGGACCAAAAAGGGCGACGTCAACCTGTTCCTGTGGGAGAAGCGCGCCGCCGCGCCGGATGACAGGCGCGGCACCGTGCTGTTCGTGCACGGCTCGTCGATGGCGTCGCAACCGACGTTCGACCTGCAAGTGCCGGGCCGGCCGCATTCATCGGTGATGGAATGGTTCGCGCAGCGCGGCTTCGACACCTGGTGCGTCGACATGGAGGGCTACGGCCGTTCCGACAAGCAGCGCGACATTGCGAGCAATATCGCCGACGGCGCCGATGACCTGACGGCGGCGACGCGTTACATCATGGATGCACGCGGGGCTGAAAAATTCATGGTGTACGGCATCTCGTCAGGCGCGCTGCGCGCCGCGCTGTTCGCGCAACGCCATCCGGAGCGTGTCGCGCGGCTGGCGCTCGATGCGTTCGTGTGGACCGGTGAAGGCAGCCCGACGCTGGCCGCGCGGCGCAAGAAGCTGCCGGAATTTCTGAAAGCGAGACGGCGACCGATCGATCGCGCCTTCGTGAACAGTATTTTTACGCGTGATCATCCGGGATGCGCGGAACAGAAGGTGGTCGATGCGTTTGCCGATGCGATCCTGGCGCTCGATGATTCGGTGCCGGTTGGCACCTATATCGACATGTGCTCACACCTGCCGGTGGTCGAGCCGGAAAAGATCACCGCGCCGACGATCATCATGCGCGGCGAGTTCGACGGCATCGCCGGCTTCGACGACCTGATCGAGTTTTTCAAGCGCCTGCCGAACCCCGACAAGCAGTTCACCGTGATGCCCGGCATCTCCCACGCCAGTTTCCAGCAGATCAATTACCTGATGGTTTACGACATCCTGTTCTCGTTCTTTGCGCGGCGCGAGCCGATTTATCGCGGCGAACAGACCGAAGCGGCGTAGCCTTCGCAATCGAGCCGGCACGCAGCAGACCCCCGCCGTTACGCAATGTTGCGTGACGGCGTGCGGCGTATCCGATGGGCGACGGTAAGACTTGCGTTGCCCACCGGTCACGAGCATCCGAACGCAACCTTGAACAGGCTGGTGGCGTCGGTGCGGGCCACCGGTGCGCCGGGCGTGATCGGCGTGTTCGTGCCGCAGGATCGACAGGGCGTCGACGAGATGGCCCGGCACGGACAGGCCGCATTCGACTTCGACAAGTTCTGGCTCATGGGGCAGCGCATGGGCACCGGCCAGGCCCATGTGAAACATTGCAACCGTTACCGGCGCGATCTCGTTCACGAGGGCGGGCGAGGCCGGCGTGGATCGTTTCGCATGAACTGGAGCTTGATGATGCGCCGGAGGCGTACCAGCACTTCGACGCGCGCGAAGAGGGCTGGACGAAAGTCGCCCTGAAACCGGCGGCGTAGCGAAGGTTACTGTCTATATTCCAAGTCGGCGCATCCAGGTGGCCAATTCCTTGTGCGGTTCGTCTGCAGCGCTCGAAAACGTACGGTAGATGCGCTGCCGGTCCTCGGCCGGGCGGTTCTGGCTGAGTTTGAACTTGGCTTCCAGACGGGTTACGTGAATCCGAAAGCCCACGATTGCTGCCAGCATCTTCTGCCGATATTCGTCAGGAAGACCGTGCCACTGTTCCACATAGGCCGGCTCGTGCTGATCAATCAATTTTTCGAGCAGCCAATTTTTTCCATCCCGATCATCGACGATTTCCGGTCGGCCATAAGCGTGGACGGCAACATAGTTCCAGGTCGGCACTGCCATCTCCGTTTTATAAAGAGAAGGAGAGACATACGCATCCGGACCGTTGAAAACAATTAGCACTTCCTGCTGCGCTTGCAGCAATCCGGAGTGCGGATTGGCTCGCGCGACATGACCTTCGAGCATCAGACCGGATGCATCATCATGCGTCACGAGCGGCACATGCGTGGCATACGGCAGTCCGCTCTCATCCGGGCAAATCAATAGAGCGAACGGGTAAGCATGCATGACATCGCGTATAAGCGCGCTGTCGCTGACTGAAAAATGGTCCGGTAAATACATTTCTCTCCCGTGGTGGAATGTTCGCCGATCATTGCTGATGGTATAACAGGCGGCCACGGATTCGAACTTCGATGGTGCTGGCCGGGATTCTGGCTGCGGTTGCCGCTACCGGCAATCCGACAGCGGTCTTGTCGCGGTAAAAAATAGTCTCGCGTTGGCCGGAACCCAATCCGCCCGGTATCGGGAAGACGACCGTTACGGTGTTGATTTGAAGATTTCGGCTGCGGCCGCCGTCTTCCGTTGAAAGTCTGGTGCCGGGAGGGGGACTCGAACCCCCACGGTGTCGCCACCGGCGGATTTTGAGTCCGCTGCGTCTACCAATTCCGCCATCCCGGCAGGGGTGCACAATTATCGCTCATTTCGGCCTGCCTGCTCAATCACGGCGCTTCG
>DASSON010000106.1:0-10895 GCA_035700525.1 Burkholderiales bacterium | reverse complement strand
GGTCTCCCACAGGAGTATCAGGCTACGCACTCGTCCCGAACCCAGACTACGGCTGCGTCGCCTCGGACCCTGCACTCTCGCGCTTCGCCCGAGCACTTCGCAACCAACATCATGAAAACATCCATAACCGCAAGATACAAGTGAGGTGTAAGGAGTAAGGGGTGAATAATGCGGCGCGCGCAGCGCGCCGGAGTTCGCAACTCCTCACCCCTCACTCCTCACCCCTCACGCCTCACCCCTCACGCATTTATTTAGGCCGCAACGCCGACTTCGGCCGGAACACCTTGATCACCTCGTCACGAGTCTCGATATACGGGCCGCCGATCAGGTCGATGCAATATGGCACCGCGGGAAACACGCCATCGAGCGTTTCCTTGATCGCCTTGGGCTGGCCCGGCAGATTCAGAATCAGCGCCCGGCCGCGCACCGCGCCGACCTGTCGTGAAAGAATCGCGGTCGGCACGTATTTCAGGCTGACTTGCCGCATCTGCTCGCCGAAACCTGGCATCACTTTGTCCGCCACCGCAAGCGTCGCTTCCGGCGTGACATCGCGCGGCGCAGGTCCGGTACCGCCGGTGGTGAGAACCAGATTGCAGCCTTCGTCGTCGATCAGCGCCTTGAGTGTCGTCTCGATTTCCGGCTGCTCATCCGGAATCAGCCGTGTAATGGTGCGCCACGGAGTCGCCAGCGCTTCCTTGAACCACGCTTCGAGCGCCGGGATGCCCTGATCCGAATAAGCGCCGCGCGATGCGCGGTCGCTGATCGAAACCAGCCCGATTACCGCCTCTTCGTTGTTGTCCATCGTCTTTCGAATCGCAAAAACAAAATCATAACATCCGAACGTATCATGGCCCATCCATTGGCCGAAGGATGCGACGGGCCGGATCCGGCGGCAACTATAATGACAATGGCCGGACGACGGAGAACATCACCATGCACGTATCGACGTGGGTCATTGCAATCATCGCGATCGCAATCGTGATCGGTGTCGGACTGACGATACGCGACCTGATTCGCAGAAGCCGGAAGCTGTGGAAGAACCTGGACTACAGCAAGCTGCGCAAATGGGATGATGACGACTGGAACTGACGGCCGTTGAAGGTCCCGGCAGCCTGTCACTGCCCGGCAACCGTTGTTTCGTTGGCGTCGATCATCGTTTTCAGTTCGCGGAACAGTGCGCGAAAATACTTCGGCGGTCTGCCGGCGGCGCGCTCGCGCCGCGCGTCGTTGATCAGCGTTGCCAGCCGCGGCACGTTGGCGGCCGGACACACGCTCCGGAATGCGTCCAGTGCGGCATCGTCGGCGAGCAGCCGTTCGCGCCAGTGCTCGATCCGGTGCAGGCGCGCGGTGCCGGTTTGCGTGGCAGCGTGCCAGACGTCCAGCTGCGTGCGAATCGGCGCCGGATCGACGTCGCGCATCAGCCGGCCGATATACTGCATCTGGCGGCGGCGTGCTTCGAAGCGGGTGAGGCGGCGGGCTTCCACCACGGCATCGCGCAGGATATCCGGCATTTCGACCTGTTCAAGCTGCGCATCGGACAGACGCGTCAATTCCGCGCCAAGTTCCTGCAATGCGAGCATCGCCTGCTTGCGTCGGGTCTTGCTTGGAACGCCGTCTTCGTTCACCGCGGTCCGCACACTCATCGAATGGGGAAAAACCAGTATAATAACAACCTTTCCACGCAAGTTTTCCGTTCCGGAGCTGCGGTCGCGGCGCCGTCCGCCATAATATTCGTTTGGTGAAAATCAGCATGTCCGACGTTCGTTTCTCGCATTCGGTCGAAACGCTGAAACAGATCGCGACCGATGTGCTCGCGCATGCGATGGCGCAGGGCGCGTCGGCGGCCGAAGCGGAGGTTTCCGAAGACTTCGGTCAAAGCGTCACGGTACGGCGTGGCGAAGTCGAAACCATCGAATACAATCGTGACAAGGGCGTCGGCGTCACGGTTTACATCGGCCATTGCCGCGGCCATGCCAGTACATCGGATTTCTCGCCGCAGGCATTGCGCGATTCCGTCGACAAGGCGCTCACGATCGCGCGCTTCACGGCATCGGACGAATGCGCCGGGCTCGCCGACAGCGATCTGCTGGCGCGCGACATTCCGGACCTGGATCTGTGGCATCCGTGGGATCTCGACGTCGAGCGTTCGATCGCGCTGGCAAAGGATTGCGAGGCAGCGGCGTTCGCCGTTGATCCCAAGATCACGAATTCCGAAGGTGCCACCGTCGGCACGCAGGAGATGCGTTTCATCTATGCCAATACCGGCGGCTTTCTCGGCGGCTATCCGACATCACGCCACGTGATCAGTTGCGCGGTGATCGGCGGCAGCGACGACGCGATGCAGCGCGACGACTGGTATGCAACCAGCCGTGATCCATCAGAGCTTGAAGGGGCCGAAGCGGTCGGGGCGACGGCCGGCCGACGCACGCTACGCCGCCTCGGTGCGCGCAAGATCGAAACCGCGCAGGTGCCGGTGCTGTTCGAAGCGCCGGTTGCCGCCACGCTGCTCGGGCATTTCGTCGCCGCGGTCAGCGGCGGCAGCCTTTATCGCCGCTCGTCGTTCCTCACCGACAGCCTCGGACAGACGGTGTTTTCGCCGTGCGTGCATCTGAGCGATCTGCCGCACATACCGAAAGGGCTGGCGAGTTGCGCGTTCGACAATGAGGGTGTCGCCACTCATTCGCGCGACATCGTCAAGGCGGGGCGGCTCGAAGGCTATTTCCTCGGCAGCTATTCGGCACGCAAGCTGGGTTTTCGCTCGACCGGCAATGCCGGCGGCAATCACAACCTGGTTGCAACCGCGGCCGGCGGCGGCTTCGACGATCTGCTGCGGCAGATGGGCAGCGGGTTATTGGTGACCGAGCTGCTGGGACAGGGCGTCAATCTCGTCACCGGTGATTACTCGCGTGGCGCGGCCGGTTTCTGGGTTGAAAACGGTGCGATCGCGTATCCGGTGCACGAAATCACGATCGCCGGCAATCTGCGCGACATGTTCCGCAATGTCGTGGCGATCGGCACCGACGTGGTCAAGCGCGGCTCGAAGCAGTGCGGCTCGATCTTGATCGAACGCATGACGGTGGCGGGACACTAGGCGCGTTGGCCGCGAACGTGATCGCGGCAATGTTGTTCCGGTTCAATCGACGGGAGAGGGGTGATGCGTAACGGTTTCTGGAAATGGCTGCTGCCGGCACTGGCCGGCGTGGCGCTGCTGGCTTCACTGCCGGCGCGCGCCGCGGACATCAAGATCGGTGTGGCGGAAGCATTGAGCGGTCCGGCCGCCCAGTATGGGACGTCGATCCGCAACGGCTTCGTGCTGGCGGCAAACGAGATCAACGCGAACGGCGGCATCAACGGTGACAAGCTGAAGCTGATCATCGAAGACGAGCAGGGCAAAAAGGAAGAAGCGATCAACGTTTTTCGCAAGCTGATCTTCCAGGACCGCGTGCTGATGATCTTTGGTCCGACGTTGTCGAACTCCGCGTTCGCCGCCGATCCGATCGCGAATCAGGCAAAAGTGGTCGTGTTCGGCACTTCCAACACTGCCACCGGCCTCACCGACAGGATGCCGTTCGTGTTCCGCAACTCGGTGATGGAAGCCGACGTGCTGCCGGTGACGATCAAGGAGGCGATCAAGCACTACAAGCTGAAGCGCGTCGCGGTGATCTACGGCAATGATGACGCGTTCACGAAGAGCGGCTACGATGTGTTCAAGCACGTGCTGGCCGACGACAAGATTCCGGTGACCGCGACCGAGACCTACGCCAAGGGTGACGTCGATTTCCGCGCGCAGCTCACCAAGATCAAGGGCAGCGATCCGGATGCGATCATCTGCTCGTGCCTGGCCGAAGAAGCGGCGAACATCATTCTGCAGGCGCGCGCGCTGGGACTGAAGCAGCCGTTCATTGGCGGCAATGGCTTCAATTCGCCGAAGCTGTTCCAGATCGCCAGAACCGCGGCCGATGGCACGATGATGGGCACGCCATGGTCGTCGGAGAATCATACGCCGGCCAATGACGCATTCATGAAGGCCTATCAGGCTGCCTACCATACCGCGCCCGACCAGTTCGCAGCACAGGCCTACGATGCGATGCACGTCGTTGCGCAGGCGCTGAAGTCGATCAAGTTGACCGGCACGCCCGACAAGGATCGGCTGGCGCTGAAGGACGCGCTGCCGAAAGTGAAATGGGACGGCGCCACCGGACCGTTCCAGTTCCGGGCGGCGCCCGGAGGCAAGGGCGGCTACGATGCGCAGCAGACCGCGGTGGTCAATATCGCGCAGGGCGGCAAGTTCATCCTGCTGAAGTAAGCGCGGCAACACCCGGGACTGGATCGTTCTATTTTTCGCGCTGACCGGCAACCGGGATGTTCCTGCAACAACTCGTCAACGCACTGTCGCTGGGCAGCGTCTACGCATTATTTGCGCTCGGTTTCACGCTGATTTTCGGCGTACTGGGTGTGATCAATCTGTCGCATGGCGCGGTGTTCATGTGCGGCGCCTACGCCGCGCTGCTGTTGGTGAGCAAGCTGCAGGCGCCGCTGTGGGTTGCGTTCGTGGCGGCGATGATCGTCGCCGGGCTGATCGGGCTGGCGATTGATTTCCTGATTCTGAAGCCGCTGCGCCGGCGCGGTGCGCCGCACCTGATTCCGATGATCGCAACGATCGGCGTCGGCATGATCCTGACCAATGTTTCACAGGGACTGTTCGGCGCGCAGGTACTGCGCTTCCCGTTCGGCACCATTCCGGAGCAGGGCTTCACGCTCGGCAGCGTTCACGTCACGGTGCTGCAGTTGTGGATCGTCGGCATCGCGTTCGCGCTGCTGCTGCTGCTGATGTTCGTCTTGCAGCGAACGCAGTTCGGCCGCGCATTGCGCGCGATCGCGGAATCGCCGAAAGCGGCGTGGCTGCTCGGCATCAACGTCGAGGGCCTGTTTCTGGTAACGTCATTCGTCGCGGCAGCGCTCGGCGGTGCGGCCGGCGTGCTGATCGGACTGTCGTTCAACGCGATCACGCCGTTCATGGGCGGACCGATGCTGCCGAAAGGCATCGCTGTGATCATCCTCGGCGGCATGGGCGACATCCGCGGCGCGCTGATTGGCGGCCTGTTCCTCGGTTTCGTCGAAGTGATGAGCGTCGCGTATGGCTCCAGCGATTTCCGCGACGCGGTCTCGTTCGGCCTGCTGTTCATCATTCTGCTGATCCGGCCGTCCGGACTGTTCGGGCGGGTGGCGCAGAGAAAAGCGTGAGGTGTGAGGTGTCAGGAGTGAGGCGTTGCGAAGATTCCGGCACGCTGCGCGTGCCGCATGTTTTACCCCTCACACCTCACGCCTCACTCCTCACCTGATACACAAATGGATTGGTGGCAAACCTTCTGGGCGACCTATAGCACGCTGGTGTTTTCGATCGGCGTCAACGTGCTGCTCGCGGCGTCGATCTATCTGACGCTGTGGTGCGGCCTGCTGTCGCTGGCGAATGCGGCGTTCATGGGGCTGGGCGCCTATACCGCGGCGCTGCTGACGACGCAGTTGAGCGTGCCGTTCGGACTGGCGCTGCTGGCCGGCGCCGCGCTGCCGGCACTGGTGGCGCTGGTGATCGGCGTGCCGACGCTGCGGCTGGCTGGCATTTATCTGGCGATGGCGACGCTCGCGTTCGGTGAGGTGGTGCGCGTGATCGCGATCAACCTTAATATCACCGGCGGCCCGCTCGGGCTCAACGGCATTCCGCAGGACACGCGCTGGTGGCATGTCGTGCTGGCGCTGGCGGTGACGTTCTATGTGCTGGCGCGACTGCGCGGATCGAAGATGGGGCGTGCGTTCGACGCCATTCGTCAGGATGAGGTGGCGGCGCGGCTGATGGGCATCAACGTCACCGCCTGCAAGCTCACCGCGTTCGTGCTGGGTGCGGCGATTGCCGGCGTCGCCGGCGGTCTCAATGCGCATTTCACCTTTTTCATCAGCCCCAACGAATTCGGTTTCGAACGCGCGGTCGACATCCTGACGATGGCGGTGTTCGGCGGCACCGGCGGCCTGCTCGGCCCGGCCATCGGCGGCACAGTGCTGACGCTGCTGCCTGAGGTGCTGCGCGTGATGAAGGAGTACCGGCTGGCGGTGAACGGCCTGATCCTGATCCTGGTGGTGTTGTTCCTGCCGAACGGCATCTGGGATCCGCTGCGTTTCAGGCGGCGCCGGCAGCGGCTTGCCGCGACGGCGGGTATCGACTCCGCGGGGGGCGCGTGATGCTCGCGATCCGCAATCTGTGCAGAAACTTCGGCGGTCTGCAGGTGCTGCAGGACGTCAGCTTCACGGTTCCGGAAGGCAGCGTGTTTGGATTGATCGGACCCAACGGCGCCGGCAAGACAACGCTGTTCAATCTGGTCACCGGATTGATGCGGCCGTCATCGGGTAGCATCGAGTTCGACGGCACTGATCTCGTAACCGTGCCGCCGTACCGCATCACCGCGCTCGGTGTTGCGCGCACGTTCCAGAATATTCGCGTGTTCCGCGAAATGACGCTGGTCGAAAACGTGATCGTCGGCATGCAGCAGCGCATTCATTATGGAATAACGGGCGCGCTGTTCAAGCTCGGCACGTTCCGCGCCGCTGAAACGCGGGCACGCGAACGTGCGCAGGAACTGCTGTCGTGGTTCCGCCTCGATCACAAGGCGCAGCTGCTGGCCGAGAGTCTGTCATACGGCGAGCAGCGCAAGCTCGAATTCGCGCGCGCACTGGCCGCCGAGCCGCGGCTGCTGCTGCTCGACGAGCCGGTCGCCGGCATGAACCCGGCCGAAAAGGACGAGGTCGCCGCCGAAATCGTCAACATCCGCAGTCGCGGCTACAGCGTGTTCCTGATCGAGCACGACATGCGTTTCGTGATGCGGCTGTGCGAACGCATCGCGGTGCTCAACTTCGGCCGCATCATCGCCGAAGGGCCACCGCAGGAAATTCGCTCGGACCCGCGTGTGATTGAAGCTTATCTTGGCGTTGATGAAGATGCGTGAGCCGTGGATCCGGGGTCGACCGCGGCGAAGCGGAAGGGGTGGTCGCTTTCTCCACGTGCCGCCCACCACCCCGTCCACTTCGTGTCCACCCCTCCTCATTCGAGGAGGGGAAATTCGTGTGTCATGCACCGCATGGTTTTTGGTTTTTTCTCCCCTCCTGTTTTTAAGGAGGGGAGGGAGCGAAGCGGAAGGGGTGGTTGTTTTTTTCTGCATCGCTTACCACCCTGTCGGTTGCGCCGCCACCCTGTCTCACAAGCGGGGGAAAACCTGGCGCGATAGGAGCATTTTAGATGGCGCTTGCAGCCGAGCCGCCAGAAGGACAGAAGGGTAATGAGCGGCGTGACGAATCGGGCTATTTGTTATAGAGGCGGCGCATGAGTACGCTGCTGAACGTCTCCGATCTCGCGGTATCGTACGGCCACATCGCCGCAGTAAGGGGCGTGAATTTCACACTCGAGACCGGCGAGATCACCGCGCTGGTCGGCGCCAACGGTGCCGGCAAGACGACGACCCTGCTGGCGCTGTCCGGGCTGCTGCGCGCGCAGCACGGCAGTATCACGTTCGACGGGCAGGAATTACGAGAACTCGCGCCGCACCGCATCGTGCGGCAGGGTGTGGTGCAGGTTCCGGAAGGTCGCGCGATACTGGCGACGCTGACGGTGCGGGAGAATCTCGATCTCGGCGCATTCACGCGCCGCGATCACGCCGCGGTGGCGCACGATCTGGAGTGGGTGCTCTCGCTGTTTCCGGTGTTGAAGGCGCGCGCGGCCGGCGTCGCCGGCAACCTGTCGGGCGGCGAACAACAGATGCTGGCAATTGGTCGTGCGCTGATGGCGCGGCCGCGGCTGCTGCTGCTCGATGAGCCTTCGATGGGGCTGGCGCCGCTGCTGGTGCGCGACATCTTCCACGTGCTGAAGCAGATCAATGAATCCGGAATCACGATCCTGCTGGTCGAGCAGAACGTGCGCCAGGCGCTGAAAATCGCGCGCCGCGGTTATGTGATCGAAACCGGCGAAATCGTGCTTGCCGGCAGCGGCGAGGAGCTGCTGCATGATCCGCGGGTAATGGAGGCGTATCTGGGAGGATAGAAGCAGGATTGAGGGCTGACATGCGGCGCGCGCCGCGCGCCGGTAACTTTCCCTCAATCCTCACTCCTCGATCCTCAATCCTGCCTTCACATTGACGCTTCCGAATCAATGCAATAGGCTTTAAAGGATTTGATCGGCGCATGACGCAACATTGGGCGTAGGGGCGATGTCCACCGCAATCAGAATTCTGCAGGGAAATTTCGGCCGGGTGGCTTTGCTCGACATGGACAAGCCGCTGATCACGCACGCCCATCATCATTGCCACATCCTGTTCAAATTCGGTGGTGCCGACGCGTTCTTTACCGTACGCGATCGGCTGCAGCCGCTGACCGATAAAACGGTGGTGTTGATCAATGCCTGGGAATCGCACGCCTATACGCATCATCTGAACGACGCGCCGCCGACGGTGATCCTGGCACTTTACATCGAATGTGGCTGGCTGGCCGGCATCCACCGCCGGCTCACCGTCAGCAGTCACCCGCAGTTTTTTCCGCGTGCATGCGTCGAGTTGTCACCGCGGACGCGACGCCTGGCCGAGAGTCTGGCGTGGGAAATGCTCGATGCGGGCGGCATTCCGCAGGAACGGCTGGAGCAGCAGCTGTTCGATCTGGTGATCGCGGTGGTTGACCCGTATTCGGAATGGCGCAATGCGCAGCGCCTGACCCGGCCGGCATGGGCGTCGCCGCGCGATCCGCGCATTCGTCGCGCAATCGAACTGCTCGGCACGCGCGTCGGCGATGGCGTCGACATGGACGAGCTGGCGGAATCGTCGGGCCTGTCGCGTTCGCATTTTTTTGCACTGTTCCGGCGCTGCACCCACGTGACGCCTGGCGTTTATGCGAATGTGCTGCGGATGGAAGCCGCGATTGATGGTTTAACCCGCAACGGCGACTCGATCGCGGCGCTATCCTCGCGCCTTGGCTTCAGTGCGCAGGGGCATTTCACCCGCTTCTTTCGTCAGCATCTCGGCATCACGCCCAGCGACTACCGCGGCAAGGTCGACGTGTTCCGGCACGAGCGTGACTCGCTGATCATATAATTCGCTGCACGGCGAAAAATCGGACTCGCGGGTAAATTGGCGCACTGCGGGATAGGACGCGGCGCGGTGGCTGCTTTTATCATAATGAGTCGGCGTGGTTCACAGTGCGTCGTTGTGAGCAGAGAGATTAGGGATTTGGGATTGGGGATTGGTTTAAGTTACCGGCGCGCGCAGCGCGCCGCAATCTTCACGAATCGCCAATTACTAGTCCCCAATCCCTAATCCCTTTATAGACTTCAAAGTGACCTCAGCTTCGGACACGGCAAGCGCATGGGTCGGACGCTCGATCGAGCGCATCGAGGATGCTGCTCTGCTGTCCGGCCGCGGGCACTACGCCGACGACGCCGGTGTCAAGCCGGGCACGCTGGCGGCGGCGATCCTGCGTTCGCCGCACGCGCACGCGGAACTGCTGGCGATCGACGCTGCGGCGGCGCTCGCGCTTCCCGGCGTGCGTGCTGTACTGACCGGCGCCGACGTAAAGGCATGGGCGAAGCCGTTCGTCGTCGGCGTGCGGCAGCCGATGGAGCACTGGTGCCTGGCGATCGATCGCGTGCGTTACGTCGGCGAGCCGGTCGCGGTGGTGGTCGCGGATAACCGCTACGTCGCCGAGGATGCGCTCGACCTGATCCGTGCCGAATACCGGCCGCTGCCGGCGACGGTCGATCCGGAGCAGGCGGCGCGGCCCGGCGCGCCGGTGTTGCACGAATCGGTCGGCTCCAACGTCGTCAGCGACCGGAGCTTTGCGTACGGCGATCCCGATGCGGTGTTCGCGGCAGCCGCGCATCGCGTGCAGCTGAAAGTGCGCTACCCGCGCAATGCCGGCATGCCGATCGAATGCTACGTCGTGGTTGCGGAGCATCAGCCGGATGCCGGCGCCTACGACGTGTTCTCGAATTTCCAGGGGCCGTTCGCACTGCATCCGGTGATGGCGCTGGCGCTCGGGATTGCGGGCTCGAAGCTGCGGCTGCGCACGCCGCGCGATTCGGGCGGCAGTTTCGGCTCGAAGCAGGCGGTGTTCCAGTACATCGTGCTGATGTGCCTGGCGGCGCGCAAGGCGCGAGCGCCGGTGAAATGGGTCGAGGACCGCCTCGAGCACCTGGTGGCGGCGACGTCGGCGACCAACCGCGTGACCACGATCGAGGCCGCGGTCGAAAACGACGGCACGATCGCCGCGCTGCGCTACGATCAGCTCGATGACTGCGGCGCCTATCTGCGCGCGCCGGAACCGGCGACGTTCTACCGTATGCACGGCGTGCTGACCGGCGCCTACGCGGTGCGCCACCTCGCGGTGCGCAATCGCGTGGTGCTGACCAACAAGACGCCGGCCGGACTGATGCGCGGCTTCGGCGGGCCGCAGGTGTATTTCGCGCTGGAGCGGCTGATGCAGCGCATCGCCTTCGAGCTCGAGCTCGATCCGATCGACGTCTATCGCCGCAACTTCGTGCCGACGGGCGCGTTTCCCTATCACGCGCCGGCCGGCGCGCTGCTCGATTCCGGCGATTACGCGGCGCTGCTGGAGCTGGCACTGCGCGACGGCGGGCTGGCGGAGCTGCAGCGCCGGCGCGACGCGGCGCGCGCCGAGGGCCGGCTCTACGGCATCGGCTTCGCGGCGATCGTCGAGCCGTCGATCTCGAACATGGGCTACATCACGACCGCGCTGACGCCGGTCCAGCGCGCCAAGGCGGGCCCGAAGAACGGCGCGATCGCGAGCGCGACGGTCAACGTCGATGCGCTCGGCAGCGTCAGCGTGGTGCTCGATTCGACGCCGCAGGG
>DASSON010000105.1:0-5442 GCA_035700525.1 Burkholderiales bacterium | reverse complement strand
CTACTGCCGATGATCTGATCGACCGCCAGCTGCTTGATGCGAACGAAGTGCCGGTCGCGTTCACGTTTCCGGACTTTTCGCTCGCGCAGCAGGATGGTTCATGGCGCGCGACACCGCGACGCGCCGATCTGAGCCAGGATGATTTCAACCGTCTGGTCAACACCTGGCGGCATGCGCAGGCGATCGCGGCGCAGCCGGCGGGCGACAGCCCGGCGCTGGGACAGATCACGATCAAGTTCAAGGACGGCCGCACGCTGGCGCTCGGCATCGTGAAACAGCAGCCCGATCTGGTGCTGCTGCGGCCCGACCGCAAAATCGAATACCGGTTTCCGCAGGCCGTCGCGGCGCGCATGCTGGAGCTGCCGCCGGCAAAACCGGCGAACCCGTAACGGTCCGCGATGCCGGAACTGCCCGAAGTCGAAACCACGCGCCGCGGTCTGGCACGCATCGTCGGCCACCGCATCGTCACCGCGGTGGTGCGCAACGGCGCGTTGCGGCTGCCGGTAACGCCGGCGCTCGTGAACGAAATTGCGGGTCGTGTCATCAGTGACCTCGCCCGCCGCGGCAAGTATCTGCTGATCGGCTGCGGCGATGGCGCGCTGATCGTGCACCTCGGCATGTCGGGACGGCTGTGGCTGGTCGACAGGCACCTGCCGCCGGATCGTCATGATCATTTCGACCTGGTGCTGGAAAGCGGCCAGGCATTGCGTCTGCGCGATCCGCGGCGCTTCGGGCTGGTGCTGTGGCAGACCGGCGATCCGCTCACCCATCCGCTACTGGCGGCGATCGGTCCCGAGCCGCTGTCGGAGGCGTTCAGCGGCGACGCACTGTATCGCGCGACGCGCGGACGCAGTGCCGCGATCAAACAGGTGCTGATGGACAGCCACGTCGTCGCCGGCATCGGCAACATCTACGCCAGTGAGGCGCTGTTCCGCGCCGGCATCAATCCGAAAACGCCGGCGCGCCGCCTCGGCCCCGACCGCTGCCGCACGCTGGTGACGAAAATACGGGAAACGCTGACTGCCGCCATCGATGCCGGCGGCAGCAGTCTGCGCGATTATGTGAACAGTGAGGGCCGCGCCGGCAACTTCCAGAACGCGTTTCTGGTTTATGACCGGGAAAGCCAGCCGTGTTTCACCTGCGGCACCCCGATTCGTGCGCTGCGCCAGGGACAGCGCTCGACGTTTTACTGTCCGCGGTGCCAGCGGCGGTAATGGGAACGGATGAAGAACGTTGCAGGTCGGATTAGCGAAGCGTAACCCGACAGTGGCGGTGGACGGTAAGCAGGCGTATTCAAACGCCGTCCACCACCCCGTCCGCTGCGCGTCCACCCCTCCTCATCCGAGGAGGGGAAATTCGTGCGTCGTTTACCGCACGACATGTTTTCCCCTCCTGTTTTTAAGGGGAGCGCCTCGGAGCGTCGGCCGAGGGGCCCCGCAGGGGATCGGCCAGCGCAGAGGCGCAACGACCGTGTCACGAGGCGCTGCATCCCGCTTCAGGGCCGCACCCGCTTCGCGGGCAGCGGCCGGGAGAGGCAGAGCAGGAGCCCCATCGTCAGATGGGGTGCGACCCGAATCCGGACGCAGGGCTGCCGGCCGCTCATGGCCGCCTCCGGGGTCAGATCCCGGCTTACGCCGGGGCCCTCTTCCGCCTTCCGGCAGCCACGCTCCTCCTTGCGCGGTCGCAGGAGCGAAGCGGAGGGGTGGTTGGTTTTCAAACATAGTACAAGGATGCTCCCTGCGCACCATGTCGTTGCATTGTCCAGCCGGCCATGCGTACAGCATGCCCTGCCGAATCATCCGTTCAAATGCTTTTCGAGCAGTGCGTGCAGCTTGGTGAAATCGGGTTCGCCGACGATGCGGCTGATCACGTTGCCGTGCTTGTCGATGATGAACGAGGTGGGGGTCAACTGGACGTTGCCGAACGCATTCGCGATCTTTCCCATCGGATCGAGCGCCACTGGAAACGGCAGCTTGTTCTGCTTCGTATACGCGAGCACGTAATTCGGCGGATCGGACTGCATCGCGACCGCGACCATTTCAAAGCCCTTGTCGCGAAACTTGTTGTAGGTGGCGACGAGCTTCGGCATTTCGGCAATGCAGCCGGGACAGTCGGTGGCCCAGAAATTGACCATCACCACCTTGCCGCGCAGGCCTTCGGTCGAAAACTGATTGCCCGTCAGAGAAGTGAACGTGACCTGCGGCGCGGCCGCCGGCCGCATGAACGCGATCACCAGGCCGATGACCACCAGCCCGAGCAATGCGCCAATGATGATTTTGCGGCCGCGGCCGCCGGTTTTGGACGAATCAGCACTCATGGAACGGCACTGCAACGTGTTTGCCTGCAGCAGACAATATTTTGAGACGTTTCCCGCATTTTGTCATCCTGCCGTCCATTTCTGACGGCAATCGCCCGCAAAAGGTTCCCTGCGCGCTCAATGCGCCTCATCCCAATTGGCACCGACGCCGACGTCGACCACCAGCGGCACATCAAGTTTCGCCACGCCGCTCATCAGCGCCGGCAATTGCACCTTGACTTCATCGAGCTCGTTTTCCGGCACCTCGAGCACCAGTTCGTCATGCACCTGCATGATCAGTTTCGCACCCAGCCGGCGCCGCTCCAGCCAATGCTGCACCGTGGCCATCGCGAGCTTGATCAGATCCGCCGCCGTGCCCTGCATCGGCGCATTGATTGCGGCGCGTTCCGCGGCCTGGCGGCGCGGGCCGCCGCCGGCGCGGATGTCGGCCAGCCACAGGCGGCGGCCGAAAATGGTCTCGACGTAGCCGCGCTCGCGCGCCTGCTCACGGGTGCGTTGCATGTAATCGGCGACGCCCGGGTAGCGCGCGAAATAACGGTCCATGTACTGCTGCGCGGCGGCGCGGTCGATGCCGATCTGCGACGCGAGGCCGAACGCCGACATGCCGTAGATCAATCCGAAATTGATCACCTTCGCATAGCGCCGCTGCTCGGCATCGATCTGCTCCGTCGCCACGTTGAAAATTTCGGCCGCGGTGGCGCGGTGAATATCGTGGCCGGCGGCAAACGCGGCGAGCAGGCTCGCATCCTGCGAGATGTGCGCCATGATGCGCAGTTCGACTTGCGAATAGTCGGCCGAAACGATGCGCGAACCGGGCGACGCGATGAACGCTTCACGAATGCGCCGGCCGTCTGCGGTGCGCACCGGGATGTTCTGCAGATTGGGATCGCTGCTGGCGAGCCGCCCGGTCGCCGCGCCGGCCTGCGCGTAATGGGTATGAACCCGGCCGCTGCGCTGGCCGACCATGCGCGGCAGCTTGTCGGTGTAGGTCGACTTGAGCTTGCTCAGCGCGCGGTATTCGAGAATTTTTTTCGGCAGCGGGTAATCGAGCGCCAGCCGCTGCAGCACGTCTTCGTCGGTCGACGGCTGGCCCGACGGCGTTTTCTTCACGACCGGCAGCTTCTGCTGCGTGAACAGGATTTCCTGGATCTGTTTCGGCGAATTGAGGTTGAACGGCTGGCCCGCCAGGTCGTGGGCCGCCGCCTCGAATTCGGCCATGCGCATGCCGAATTCGTGCGACAGCCGCACCAGCTGGTTGATATCCAGCAGCACGCCGTTGCGCTCCATCGTGAACAGCACGTCGAGCACCGGCAGTTCGATGTCACGATAAACCTTCAGCAGCTTTTCATCGGCCTCGATCGCGGGGTAGAGCGCCTGATGCAACTGCAGCGTGACGTCGGCGTCTTCGCCCGAATATTCGGTGGCGCGTTCCACCGCGACCTGCTCGAACCCGATGCGCGACGCGCCCTTGCCGGTCACGTCATCGTAGGTGATGGTCGTCACGTCGAGATGGCGCCGCGCCAGGCTGTCCATGTCGTGCGGCTTGTGGCTTTCGAACACGAACGATTCCAGCAGCGTGTCGTGCACCACGCCGCGCACCGTGATGCCGTAATTGGCGAACACGTGCATGTCGTACTTCAGGTTCTGGCCGAGCTTCGGCTTGTCCGCCGCTTCCAGCCACGGCTTGAGCTTCTCCAGTACCGCGGCGCGATCGAGTTGTGGCGGCGCGCCGGCGTAACGGTGCTCGAGCGGCAGATAGGCGGCATGATGCGGTTCGATCGCAAACGAAATGCCGACCAGCTCGGCGCGCATTTCATCGAGGCTGGTGGTTTCGGTGTCGAGCGCGACGAGTGGTGCGGCGTCGAGACGGGTGAGCCAGTGATCGAGTTGCGCTTCGGTGAGGATGGTTTCGTAGTGACGCTGCACTGGTGAGGATTGAGGATTGGGGATTGAGGATTGCGGGATGGTTTCCGATGCACTGTGCGCATCGCCGTCTTTGCTCGATCCTCGATCCTCGATTCTCGATCCCTGGCCTTGCAGTTCCCGCAACCAACTCTTGAATTCGAGGTGCTCGAACAGCCGTGCCAGCGTCGCGGCGTCCGTTGCACCCCACTTCAGATCTTCGATGCCGAGCGGCAGCTCGACATCGCATTTGATCGTCACCAGCTCGCGTGCCTGCGGCAGCCAGTCGAGCGCGGCGCGCAGATTGTCACCGACCACGCCCTTGATTTCGGCGGCATGCGCAATCAGGTTTTCCAGCGTGCCGTACTGCGCCAGCCATTTCACCGCAGTCTTGGGGCCGACTTTCGCCACGCCCGGTATATTGTCGACCGGATCGCCGACCAGCGTCAGATAATCGATGATGCCGTCCGGCCCGACGCCGAACTTCGCCGCGACGCCCGGCCCGTCCAGCGTTTCGTTGGACATCGTGTTGACCAGCGTGACCTGCGGATTCACCAGTTGCGCCAGGTCCTTGTCACCGGTCGAAATGACGGTATGCAGCCCCGCCTGCTGCGCCGCGCACGTCAGCGTGCCGATCACGTCGTCCGCTTCCACGCCGTCGACCACCAGCACCGGCCAGCCCATCGCCGCGGCCGCTTCATGCAGCGGCGCGATCTGCGCCCCCAGATCATCCGGCATCGATGGCCGGTTGGCCTTGTACTGCGGATAAAGCGCGTCGCGAAAGGTCGGTCCTTTGGCATCGAATACACAGGCGGCATATTCCGCCGGCACGTCCTTCTTCAGCCGGCGCAGCATGTTGAGCACGCCATACACCGCGCCGGTCGGCTCCCCGCCGCGGTTGCGCAGGTCGGGCAACGCATGGAACGCGCGGTAAAGATAGGACGAGCCGTCAACCAGCAGCAGCGTCTTCACTGCATCCTCCGCGCGTGCGCGGGTTAACATGGAGGGGGCGCCGCGTCCGGTGACGCTGCCGCTTTCGACTTGGCAAGGAGATCACGAATGAGTCAGCACGAAAAGATTCCGCAGCCCCTCGCGCTCGGGCTGGTCGAGAAGACCTGGTCGGCACGGGAATCGTGGCGGGTTTTCGGCATTATGTCAGAATTCGTCGAGGCTCAGGAACAGTTGAGCAGCATCCGGCCCGCGGTCAGCATGTTCGGCGGCGC
>DASSON010000104.1:0-3810 GCA_035700525.1 Burkholderiales bacterium | reverse complement strand
CTGGAAGACGTCGAGCGGCTTTATGCTCATCTTGAGAAAACGCTGCACGACATCGGCTATACCGATCCGCAGCGTCCCCAAAAGCTGATGCAGCGGCTGCGGCGGCTGTTTGCCCGCAGCCGGCTGGAGCGCGAGGAGGTCAACATCCTGCGCGGTATCCTCGGCAGCGTCGATGCGCTGCGCCGCAAGCGGTGACCCCGGCGGTGCCGTGATAGGCGGGTGGCCCGGCGCCCGGTATTATAATTGTTGAGCGATTTGCTAAGGATCTATCCGGGAGGCGTTTACCCGGTCATTTCGAAAGATCGCATCATGTTGCAACGAATCAGGGAAGAAATCGCGGTCGTGTTCGATCGCGATCCGGCGGTGCGTTCGGCATGGGAAGTGGTGACCTGCTATCCCGGCTTTCACGCGCTGCTGTTTCACCGCTGCGCGCACCGGCTGTGGCATTGGAATCTGAAGTGGCTGGCGCGCTGGCTGTCGCACTGGGGGCGGTTTTTTACCGGGATTGAAATTCATCCCGGCGCCACCATCGGCGAGCGTTTTTTCATCGATCACGGCATGGGTGTAGTGATCGGTGAAACGTCCGAAATCGGCAATGATTGCACGCTCTATCATGGCGTCACGCTGGGCGGCACGTCGTGGGACAAGGGCAAGCGCCACCCGACACTGGGCAACGGCGTGGTGGTGGGTGCGGGGGCCAAGATACTGGGCCCGATCACGGTCGGCGACGGCGCCAAGATCGGCTCCAACGCGGTGGTGGTGAAACCGGTTCCGGCGGGCGCCACGGCGGTCGGCACGCCGGCGCGGCTGATCGAGGCTGCCGGCCCGGCGGAAACGCACGTTTCGGCGGCATCGGCAAAAGAGCGTTTCGTTGCCTATGCGGTGGCCAAGGACATCAACGACGATCCGCTGGTCAAGGCGGTTCACGAGATCATCGATCACGAGGCTGGCACTGACCGGCAGCTGGAACAGATCGTTGCCGCGCTGCGCGAACTCGGTGTTCGCATGCCGCGGGACGAGCCGGCACAGTCCGGAAATTCCGGGGACAATAGTTGAACAATCTACTCGGATAAGATATAGTTGAGCGTAACGCTCGGGTATTTGGGCGGGCGCAACTATTTCATGGAGTCCAGGGGCGCGTCATGAGACTGACAACGAAAGGCCGGTTTGCAGTAACGGCGATGATGGATCTGGCAATGAGACACGGCAGCGCGCCGGTGGCGCTGGCGCAAATCAGTGAACGCCAGAAAATCTCACTGTCGTATCTGGAGCAATTGTTCGGCAAGCTGCGGCGCCACGCGTTGGTGGCCAGCGTGCGTGGTCCGGGCGGTGGCTACCGTCTGGCAAAGGGATTGGAAGACGTGTCGGTGGCCGACATCATCCTGGCAGTGGATGAGCCGATTGATGCCACCCAGTGCGGCGGCAAGGAGAATTGCAAGGATCAGCAGAAATGCCTGACCCATGACCTGTGGACCAATCTCAATAATCGGATATTCGACTATCTGGAATCGGTCACATTGCGCAATCTGGTGGACGATCAGAAGACGCGCAATGCCGGCGTGCGCCAGGTGCAGGACATGCGCGACAGCGGCAGCCGGGTCAGCGGAGCGACGGCGTCGCTGTGAAGCCGTGAAGGCGGTGATGAATCCGGTCTACTTCGACCACAACGCGACCACGCCGCTCGACGGGCGGGTGCTGGACGCGATGCTGCCGTTTCTGCGCGAGCAGTTCGGCAATGCGTCGAGCCGCCACGAGTACGGCGCCGTCGCGCGCAAGGCGATCGACCGCGCGCGGGCGCAGGTCGCGGCACTGGTCGGCGTGCAGCCGTCGCAGCTGGTGTTCACCAGCGGCGGCACCGAGGCCAACAACCTGTTCATCACCGGCGCGGCGGGCTACCTGAAACCATCGCAGGTCGTGATCAGCCCGATCGAGCATCCATGCGTCGCGAAGCCGGCGCGCGCGCTGACGCGCAGCGGCTGGAAGCTGCGCAGGCTGGCGGTCGATGGCGACGGACGGGTCGATCCGGACGACGCATCAGCGGCGCTGGCGGAGCCGACCGGACTGGTTTCGGTGATGCTTGCGAACAACGAGACCGGCGTGATCCAGGACGTTGCCGCGATCGCCGAAAAGGCGCGTGCGGCGAAGGCATGGATGCATACCGACGCGGTGCAGGCGCTGGGTAGAATGGCAGTTGATTTCGATGCGCTGAAGGTGCACGCGATGACGCTGTCGGCGCACAAGATTTACGGACCGAAGGGCGCCGGTGCGCTGATCGTCGACAAGCGGCTGGAACTGCGGCCGATCATCGCTGGCGGCGGTCATGAGCGGGGCCTGCGTTCCGGCACCGAAAACGTGGCCGCGATCGTCGGCTTCGGTGCCGCGTGCGAGCTGGCTGCCGGCCGCATGAATGAACTGGCGGCAGCGTGGAAAACGCTTCGGGTGCGGCTGGAGCACGGACTCAACCGGCTCGGCGCGGTGATTTACGGCAGCGGCGCGCCGCGTGTCGCGAATACCAGCTATTTTGGATTTTCCGGCATCGACGGCGAGACACTGGTGATCGAGCTCGATCGCGCCGGTTTCGCGGTGGCGCCGGGCGCGGCCTGCTCCAGCGCCGATCCCGAGCCGAGCGCGACGCTGCTGGCGATGGGTGTCGCACCGGAGCAGGCGCGCGGTGCGGTGCGGCTGAGCCTCGGTGTCGCCAATACGCCGGGTGATGTGGATGCGTTTCTGGCGGCGCTGGAACACGTGCTGGCGCGGCTGAAAGGATTGACCGCAATCGCCGTGTAACGCGTTTCCGGCGGTGCGGAATTTGGAGTGAACGGCTTATGGCGATTCAACTGACTGAAAGCGCGGCGAACCAGGTCAAGCGTGCGCTGGCGAAGCGCACCGGTGCGGTGGCGCTGCGCATGGGCGTGAAGAAAGTCGGCTGTTCGGGACTGGCCTACACCTTCGATTACGCCGACGCGGTCGGCGCGGACGATCAGGTGTTCGAGTCTTTCGATACGCGGGTGGTGGTGAACGCGCAGAGTCTGCCGTATCTCGACGGCTCGACAGTGGATTTTCGCAGGGAAGGTTTCAACGAGGCCTTCAAGGTCGACAACCCGAACGTGGACAGCGCCTGCGGCTGTGGCGAGAGCTTCAACGTGAAGCCGCAGGCATTGTCCGGGAGTAATGCATGAGTGCAGTGATTCAGGGTCTGATCAACCGGCCGTACAAGCACGGCTTCGTCACCGACATCGAGTCCGATGTCGCGCCGCGCGGCCTGAACGAGGACATCATCCGGCTTATTTCGGCGAAGAAGGATGAGCCGGAATGGATGCTGGAATTCCGGCTCGAAGCCTATCGCAACTGGCTGAAGATGACGCGGCCGGTGTGGGCCAGGGTCCATTATCCCGAGATCGACTTTCAGGACATCATCTACTACTCGGCGCCGAAGCCGAAGAAGAAGCTGGCGAGCATGGATGAGGTCGATCCCGAGTTGATGCGCACGTTCGAGAAACTCGGTGTACCGATGCACGAGCGCGCGCAGCTCGCGGGAGTGGCGGTGGACGTGGTGTTCGACAGCGTCTCGGTGGCGACCACTTACAAACAGAAGCTTGCCGAAGTCGGCATCATTTTCTGTTCGATGTCGGAAGCGATCCGCAATCATCCGGAGCTGGTGCGCAAATATATCGGCAGCGTGGTGCCGCCGGGCGACAATTTCTACGCGGCGCTCAATTCCGCGGTGTTCACCGACGGCTCATTCTGTTTCATCCCGAAAGGCGTGAAATGCCCGATGGAGCTGTCGACGTACTTCCGCATCAACACCGA
>DASSON010000103.1:0-6293 GCA_035700525.1 Burkholderiales bacterium | reverse complement strand
GCCGGGGCCGGCGAACACCAGCACCGGGCCCGAGCGCGCTGCCAGCAGATCGCGTGCGATTTCGGCAGCGGCGAGCCCGGCGATTTCCATCAGCGCCGGCGGATCGGGCCGCGCCGCAGCCATTTCTTCGATGTGGCGGATGTCGGAAGTGCGGTAGATAGGCTCGAAGCCGGCCGGCAGGGCTGCGTTCATGACGATAGTGTAAATCAAGCCGGGAGCGGCGATCAGGAATCGGGGAAAGCTTCCGGGAGCATTGCGCGCCGCAGGCTTGGCTTCGAATGCCCTATCCTGATTCCTGATTGAGGCCCCGATTTCCGGTAAAATCCCGCTTTTGCCGCGCTCCGTTCACGCTTCCATGCCGCATTTCATCCGCCTGCCCGGGCGTTTCGCGCTGTCTCCGTTCCGCCGTGACAAACTGCTTCAGGCCGTCCGCCGATCGCTGCCCGGCATCACGGCCGTCGATGCCCGTTTCTGGCACTTCACCGCGCTGCAGCGGACATTGTCTGACGAGGAATTGAATCGCCTGCAGCGCATTTTGACTTACGGCCCGGAAGATCGGCGCGAAAATTCGCCGGATGGCATCGTGCTGCTGGCGGTGCCGCGGCCGGGGACGATCTCGCCGTGGTCGTCGAAGGCGACCGATATTGCGCGCTGTTGCGGGCTGGACGCGGTCGAGCGGATCGAACGCGGCGTCGCGTACACCGTATCCGGGCTGCGGGATGCGTCGCTAACGCGCGAACAGCGTGCGGCGCTGCTGCCGCATATTCATGATCGTATGACCGAGTGTGTGCTCGATGCATTCGACGATGTGGAACAACTGTTCCGGCATGTCGCGCCGGCGCCGCTCGCGAGCGTTGACGTAATCGGTGGCGGCATGGTGGCGCTGGAGCGTGCAAACCGCAACATGGGTCTGGCGCTGTCGGAAGACGAAATTGCGTACCTGTATCGGCATTTTTCACACATCGGCCGCAATCCCACCGATGTCGAGCTGATGATGTTTGCGCAGGCGAACTCGGAGCATTGCCGACACAAGATCTTCAACGCGCAATGGGAGATCGATGGCGAGCCGCAGTCGTTGTCGCTGTTCGCGATGATCCGCCATACGCATCAGACCCATCCGCACGGTACCGTCGTTGCGTACTCTGACAACGCCGCGGTGATGCGTGGTGCGAACGTGCAGCGCTTTCAGCCCGATGCCGGTGGTTTATACCGTGCCGCCGAGCGTCAGATGAATATCCTGATGAAGGTCGAAACGCATAATCATCCCACCGCGATCTCACCGTTTCCCGGTGCTGCCACCGGCGCCGGCGGCGAGATTCGCGATGAGGGCGCGACCGGGCGCGGCGCGCGCCCGAAAGCGGGACTGACCGGATTTTCAGTGTCGCATCTCAGAGTTCCGGATTTTGTGCAGCCGTGGGAATGTGAAGATTACGGCAGGCCGGCACGCATTGCGTCGGCACTTGCGATCATGCTGGAAGGGCCGATCGGCGGCGCATCGTTCAACAATGAATTCGGACGACCGAATCTCGCCGGCTATTTCCGCACCTTTGAGCAACAGGTCGGCAACAGGATGCGCGGCTATCACAAGCCGATCATGCTCGCCGGTGGCGTCGGCAACGTCGATGCCGCGAATGCGCTGAAACGCGGATTGCCGGTGGGTGCCGCACTGATCCAACTCGGCGGGCCGGGTCTGCTGATCGGGCTCGGCGGCGGCGCGGCGTCGAGTATGGACACCGGCAGCAATGAAGAAGCGCTCGATTTCAATTCGGTACAGCGCGGCAACGCTGAAATGCAGCGGCGTGCGCAGGAGGTGATCGACCGCTGTGCGGCGCTCGGCGATGGCAATCCGATCCTGTCGATCCACGATGTTGGCGCCGGCGGTCTGTCGAACGCGCTGCCGGAACTGGTGGAGGCATCGGGACGCGGCGCGCATTTCGACCTGCGTCAGGTGCCGTCCGGAGAGTCGGGCATGTCGCCGCTGCAGATCTGGTGCAACGAGGCGCAGGAGCGCTACGTGCTGGCGATCGATGTCGCGCGGCTCGATCAATTCACCGCGCTGTGCCGGCGCGAACGCTGCCCGTTCGCGGTGGTCGGTCACGCTACCGGCGACGGACGGTTGCTGGTGGAGGATCCCGTGTTCGCGAACCGGCCGGTCGACATGGAACTCGCGGTGCTGTTCGGCAAGCCGCCGCGCACGACGCGTCATGTCACGCGAATGCACCGCGAGCTGCCGCCATTCAATCCAGCCGGCATAGATCTGCGCGAGGCGGTGCAGCGGGTGCTGTGCATGCCAGCGGTGGCCGACAAGACGTTTCTGATCGCGATCGGCGATCGCACGGTCGGCGGCATGACGGCGCGTGATCAGATGGTCGGGCCGTGGCAGGTGGCGGTTGCCGATTGCGCGGTGACGCTGATGGGATTTGACACCTTTCGCGGTGAAGCGATGGCGATTGGCGAGCGCACGCCGCTGGCGCTGATCGACGCACCGGCGGCCGGGCGCATCGCGATTGCGGAGGCCGTGACCAACCTCGCCGCGGCGCCGGTGGCGGCGCTCGGCGACATCAAGCTGTCTGCCAACTGGATGGCCGCGGCCGGCCATCCGGGAGAGGACGCGGCGCTTTATGACACCGTGCGCGCGGTGGCGATGGAATTCTGTCCGGCGCTTGGTCTGTCGATCCCGGTCGGCAAGGATTCGCTGTCGATGAAGACCGCGTGGCACGACGATGGCGCCGCACGCGAAGTCGTCGCGCCGCTGTCGCTGATCGTTTCGGCGTTCGCGGCGGTCGATGATGCGCGGCGTACGCTGACGCCGCAATTGCGCACCGGTTGCGGCGATACCGAACTGTGGCAGATCGATCTCGGCTTCGGACAGAACCGCCTCGGCGGCTCCGCACTGGCACAGGCGTACGGCGCGCTCGGCAATGGGTGCCCCGATATCGACGACCCGCGGCATCTGGCCGGCTTTTTCGCGGCGATTCGCGCACTCGCAAACGACGGGCGGATTGTCGCGTATCACGACCGCTCCGATGGCGGATTGTTCACGGTGCTGTGCGAGATGATGTTTGCCGCGCATGTTGGCGTGGACCTTGCCTTCGATTTCGAGGATGCGGATCAGGCATGGCTGCTGCGTGCGTTGTTCAACGAGGAAGCGGGCGCGGTGATTCAGGCGAGATGTGCTGACGCCGGCACGGTGCGGCGTGTGTTTGCCGGGCATGGGCTGGAAGGTGCGCTGACCCGCATCGGTACCGTCACCGCCGATGATCGGCTGCAGATCACGCTCAACGGCACCGAAGTCTATTCGGAAACGCGGGTTACGCTGCAACGGATGTGGTCGGAAACCACGTTCCGCATGCAGCAGTTGCGCGACAACCCGGAATGCGCGCGGCAGGAATATGACCACATTGTCGATGCCGATGATCCGGGATTGGATCCGCGGTTGACTTTTGCGATCGATGATGACGTTGCTGCGCCGTTTATTGCGCATGGCGCGCGCCCGCGCGTCGCGGTGCTGCGCGAGCAGGGCATCAACGGCCAGGTGGAGATGGCGGCGGCTTTCGATCGTGCCGGCTTCGACGCGGTGGACGTGCACATGACCGACATCATCGCCGGCCGCACTGGTCTCGGCGATTTCAAGGGCATTGCCGCCGGCGGCGGCTTTTCATACGGTGACGTGCTGGGCGCCGGGGAAGGCTGGGCGAAGTCGATTTTGTACAACCCGCACGCACGTGATGCGTTCGAGTCGTTCTTCGCGCGCGGTGACGTATTCGCGCTCGGCGTATGCAACGGCTGCCAGATGATGAGCAATCTGCGCGACATGATTCCCGGCGCCGCGCACTGGCCGCATTTCGTGCGCAACCGCTCGGAACAGTTCGAAGCGCGTTTCGTGATGGTCGAAGTGGGTGCGACGGCGTCGCTGTTTTTCGACGGCATGGCGGGCAGCCGCATCCCGGTGGCCGTTGCACACGGCGAAGGCTTTGCCGAATTTGCGTCGGCCGATCAGCTTGCGCTGGCGCGGCCGCTGGTTGCGCTGCGCTACGTCGACAATCGTGGCGTGGCGACCGAACGCTATCCGGCCAATCCGAATGGATCGCCGCGAGGAATCACCGGACTCACCACCGCGGACGGCCGCTTCACGATTCTGATGCCGCATCCGGGACGCGTGTTCCGCGCCGTGCAGAATTCGTGGCATCCCGACGAATGGGGCGAGGACGGGGCGTGGCTGCGCATGTTCCGTAACGCACGCAGGTGGGTCGGATAGTGAAAACCGCGAAACGCAGAGGCCCAGAGGTTGCAACGGAACGCAAAGTTCTGGATCCGGCTTGATCCCCTTTTTCAAGGGGAGAACGCTTCAGTCAGTTTCGCGCACGGTTGCACGGTTGGTTTTGGTTCGACTGCGATGGCGTTTGGCGGTAAGCCGGCGTTCCATCGAAGCGGCGGTCGGGCGCGTCGGCCGGCGTCGCTTCGGTGCAGTCTGCGCGCGGAGCAGCAGCGCGAGCAGCCGCTCGCGCGCGTCGTGCCGGTTGCGTTCCTGAGTGCGAAAGCGTCGCGCGATGATCGTCAGGATGCCGTCGGCGGTGATGCGGCGGCCGGCCAGCCCGATCAGTCGATCGCGTACCGGCGCGGACAGCGCGGCGCGATTGACGTCGAATTTGAGCTGCACCGCGGTGGCGACCTTGTTCACGTTCTGCCCGCCGGGGCCGGACGCATGCACGAAGCGCTCCTGCAGCGCGCGCTCGTCGATCATTACGTGGCTGTCTGTGCGGGTCATGATTCACACGGCGATGTGGCGTAGAATTTCGAGTTCCCCCTCTGTCCGAAAGGATTCTATCGCATGGCTTCCAGAAGCGCATCGAGGTTCGGTTACGGATTAGGCTTCATCGCGTGCGTGCTGCTGCTCGCGTTCGCGTTGTATCTGCAGTACTACCAAAATCAGGATCCTTGTCCGCTCTGCATCTTCCAGCGGGTGGCCTATCTCGCACTGGGCGTGTTGTTCCTGATTGCGGCGCTGCACGGACCGCGCCGCATCGGTGCACGGATTTATGGCGTGCTGCTGTTCATCGCGGCCATTGCCGGATTGGCGGTTGCCGCGCGCCAGGTGTGGCTGCAGCATCTTCCGGCGGATATGGTGCCCGAATGCGGACCCGGTCTGAATTACATGCTACACCGTTATCCGGTGGGGGAAATGGTGCGCAAGGTGCTTGCAGGGTCGGGCGAGTGCGCGCAGGTGAACTGGACCTTTCTGCACCTGAGCATCGCGGAGTGGTCGCTGATATGCTTCGTGCTGTTCGTGATCTACATCATCTGGGTAACGCGTGTTACAGCCCGTCGCCCGGCGTGGTGAGCGCGGCGCGCAATGAGAGCCCGCGGCATGCACTTGTGGCGAACGGGTGCATGCAGGTGGAATATATGCATCGAGACGGGAATGGGAGCGGCGAATTCCCTCGTGCCGCCGCATCGCTGCGGCGGTGAGAGCCGATGCTGGCGCCTGCTTGGCGCGCCGGCCGTATCAGGCCCGGATGTCGGGCGTCAGTTGGCGCTCCAGCATTGAGATCTGATCTTTCAGGTGGAGCTTGCGTTTCTTGAGGCGCTGCAGTTGGAGTTGGTCTTGCCCGGTCTTGTCGGAGAGCTGGTCGATGATGTCGTCCAGATCGCGGTGTTCAATATGCAATTCGTTGATTCGTTGCTTCAAGGACTGGATTTCCTCACTCTGCATGGCGGGATCCTCCATATCGGCGTTGCAGTGATGACCGCTTTTTCAAGATTCGCACCGGAACGTTGAAGAAACAGGGTCACGAAAAGTATAGTCCTAAAACAGGCAAAAAACGAGAACGCGCACGCTTGCGCGCGCTGCTGGACGGGATCGGCGCAGGCGTGTAACCGTATGTTTCTCAATGACTGTCATATCGTCCGTCGAACGCCGGGCAGATACGGACACTTCTTTTGGAGGTAGCGGATGGATTCGCCTGGCTTCAATCTCAGCGTCAACGGCCGACTGCATGCCGTCGCGGCCGCCCCTGACACGCCGCTGCTTTATGTGCTGCGCAACGATCTGGGATTGAAAGGAGCCCGCTTCGGCTGCGGACTGGGACAGTGCGGCGCGTGCACCGTCATCGTCGACGGCAGGCCGGTGCAGTCGTGCGACGTGCCGGTAGCGGCGGTGCAGGGACAGCAGATCACCACCATCGAAAGTCTCGGCACGCCGGAGCAGCCGCATCCGCTGCAGCGCGCCTTCATTGACGAGCAGGCCGGCCAGTGCGGCTATTGCCTGAGCGGAATCATCATGGCGGCAAAAG
>DASSON010000102.1:0-45675 GCA_035700525.1 Burkholderiales bacterium | reverse complement strand
GATCAGCCGGCCGGGCGTTGCAACCAGAACGTCGAGCGGTTGCTGCAGCAACTTGCGCTGCCTCGGGTACGGCATGCCGCCCACTACCGCGCCGCTGCGCAAACGCTGCATGAAGCGGCAATACTTGTCCACCGCGGCGGTAACCTGCAGCGCCAGCTCACGGGTCGGCGTCAGCACCAGCACGCGCGGCCCGCGACCGGATTTTGCGGATGGTTGTGCCAGGCGCTGCAGCGCCGGCAGCACGAAGGCGGCGGTCTTGCCGGTGCCGGTCGGCGCCGACACCATCAGGTCATGGCCGGCAAGCACCTCCGGTATCGCCGCCGCCTGAACCGGCGTCGGCTGATCGTAGCCCGCCGCGGCAAGCGCCTGAAGGATGGCAGGATTCAAATTCAAGGATTCAAAGGACATTGAGACTCTTTCAAAGACTACAACAGAGCAAACGCGCAGACAGAATGGCTGCCGCGAAGGGCAGATTGACGCCGCCGGCGCACGGGTATCGTCGCTAACCGTGCAGGAAGCAGCTATTCGGAGAGCAAAGCTGGAATCAGGGGGTCAGGGACAAATGCAACTCGAATTCGCAGACCACTGCGTCGAGGTGCGCGCACTATACAAGGAAACTGCGTCAATAGCGAGCGGCGGATTGTCCGGATCGGCCCGCGGATGGGAAATACGTTTTAGTGCTATACTAGTAGACTTTTTTTCGAGCATTCAACACATGTCCCGCACCATCCGCAATATCGCGATCATCGCCCACGTCGACCACGGCAAAACGACGCTGGTCGACCAATTGCTGCGCCAGTCCGGTACCTTCGCCGCGCACACGCAGCTGGTCGAGCGCGTAATGGACAACAACGACCTCGAACGCGAGCGCGGCATCACCATCTTCGCGAAAAACTGCGCGGTGACCTGGCACAATACCCACATCAACATCGTCGACACCCCGGGCCACGCCGATTTCGGCGGTGAGGTCGAGCGCGTGCTGTCGATGGTCGACGGCGTGCTGCTGCTGGTGGACGCGGTCGAGGGTCCGATGCCGCAGACGCGCTTCGTCACGCGCAAGGCGCTGGCGCTCGGCCTCAAGCCGATCGTCGTCGTCAACAAGATCGACCGCGACGGCGCCCGGCCCGACTGGGTGATCAATCACACCTTCGATCTGTTCGACAAGCTGGGCGCCAGCGAGGAACAGCTCGACTTCCCGATCGTGTACGCATCGGCGCTCAACGGTTACGCGGTGAGCGATCCGGCGCAGTTGCCGTCGCGACTGCCCTCATCCCCGGCCCTTCTCCCGAAGGGAGAAGGGAGCAACGAGCACCCCTCGCCCTCCGGGAGAGGGGATGGGGGTGAGGGATTGGACATGCAGCCGCTGTTTCAGGCGATCGTCGACCACGTGCCGGCGCACGTCGGCGACGCCGATGCGCCGCTGCAGCTGCAGATCTGCTCGCTCGACTATTCGAGCTACGTCGGACGCATCGGCATTGGACGCGTCAACCGTGGCCGCATCCGCACCGGGGAGAACGTGACAGTCCTGAACGGCGACAAGCCGCCGCTCACTGCAAAAGTCAACCAGGTACTGGTATTCGAGGGCCTCGAACGTGTGGTCACGGACGAGGCGCAGTCCGGCGACATCGTGCTGATCAACGGCATCGAGGACATCGGCATCGGCGCGACGCTCGCCGACCCCGAACAGCCGGAAGCGCTGCCGCTGCTGACGGTGGACGAGCCGACGCTGACGATGAACTTCCAGGTCAACACCTCGCCGCTTGCAGGGCGTGAAGGCAAGTTCGTCACCAGCCGTCAGTTGCGCGAGCGGCTGACGCGCGAGCTGATGAGCAACGTCGCGTTGCGCGTCGAGGATACCGCAGACGCCGACGTCTTTCTGGTATCCGGACGCGGCGAGCTGCACCTCACCATCCTGCTGGAGAACATGCGGCGTGAAGGCTACGAGCTCGCAGTCTCGCGCCCGCGCGTCGTCGTGCGCGAGATCGACGGCGTATCATGCGAACCGTTTGAATTTCTATCGGTGGATGTCGAGGACGCACACCAGGGAACGGTAATGGAAGCACTCGGCACGCGCCGCGGCGAGCTGCAGGACATGCAGCCCGACGGCCGCGGCCGCGTGCATCTCGATTACCGCATCCCGGCTCGCGGGTTGATCGGTTTTCAATCGGAATTCCTGACGATGACGCGCGGCACCGGCATCATCAGCCACGTGTTCGACGACTATGCGCCGATGAAGCCCGACACGCCGATGCGCCGCAACGGCGCGCTGGTTTCGGCCGAAAACGGTGAAGCGGTCGCCTACGCGCTGTGGAAGCTGCAGGAACGCGGCCGCATGTTCGTCAGCCCCGGCGACCCGGTGTACGAAGGCATGATCATCGGCATTCATTCACGCGACAACGACCTGGTGGTGAACCCGATCAAGACCAAGCAGCTCACCAACATCCGCGCCGCCGGCAAGGACGAAGCGATCATGCTGACGCCGCCGATCCAGCTCACGCTCGAAAGCGCGATGGAATTCATTGCCGACGACGAACTGGTCGAAATCACGCCGCGCTCGATCCGTGTCCGCAAACGCCTGCTGCAGGAGCATGATCGCAAGCGCGCGTCGCGCGCCGCGGCCTGAGCTGTCGCGCGGCGTTTCCGGCTCGCGGCAACCGGTGTGCGCGCCGGAGGAAGCCTCGCGATCGAAATGAATCCATTCAGCCCTCGCGGCCAACCGCGATCCGGTCTGCGAGCGCCATCCATGCAGCCTTCGCCGCGCGCGGCGAAGGCCGATGCCACCGTCGCCGTTCCGGCATTGTTCGTGCTGCTGTGGAGCACCGGCTTCATCGGTGCCAAATTCGGCCTGCCGTATGCCGGGCCCTTCACCTTTCTGATACTGCGCTTCACGTTCGTCATCGCGCTGATGCTGCCGGCGGCGCTGCTGCTGCGCGCACGCTGGCCGCGCTCGCTGCGCGAATCCACCCATATCGCGATCGCCGGCATGCTGCTGCAGGGCGGCTATCTGGGTGGCGTGTTCGCGGCGATTGCGGCCGGCATGCCGGCTGGCGTCGTCGCGCTGGTGGTCGGACTGCAGCCGATTCTCACGGCACTGGCCGCGGCGCCGCTGCTGAAGGAACGTGTGTCGCTCCGCCAGTGGGCCGGGCTGGCGCTAGGCTTCGGTGGCGTGACGCTGGTGGTGTCGCAGAAGTTTTCGCTCGACGGCCTCAGCATCGCCGGCATCGGGTGGGCGCTGCTCGGACTGTTCAGCATCACGGGCGGTACGCTGTATCAGAAACGCTTCTGCCCGTCGTTCGATCTGCGCACCGGAACCGTCATCCAGTTCGCCGCCGGCACGCTGCTTCTGCTGCCGCTGGCATGGCTGACTGAAGCGATGCACGTCCAATGGACCGGCGAATTCGTGTTCGCGCTGGCGTGGCTGGTACTGGTGCTGTCGGTCGGCGCGCTGTCGCTGCTGTTTCGCCTGATCGAGCGCGGCGAAGCGACGCGCGTGTCGAGCCTGTTCTACCTGACGCCGCTGACCACGGCCGCGATGGCATGGTTCATTTTCGGCGAGACGCTGAACGTTCCGGGTCTGGCCGGGATGGCCATGGGCGTGATCGGCGTTGCGCTGGTGGTACGAAAATGAAACGCCGCTGTGGTAAATTGCGATCGTCATGACACTGACAGAACTTCGCTACATCGTCGCCGTCGCGCAGGAGCGCCATTTCGGGCGCGCCGCGGAAAAATGCTTCATCAGCCAGCCGACGCTGTCGGTCGCGGTGCGCAAGCTGGAGGACGAGCTCGGTGTGAAGCTGTTCGAGCGCAACGCGGCCGACGTGACGGTTACGCCGGTCGGCGAACGCATTGTGCAGCAGGCGCAGCGGGTCATTGAGGAGGCCACGGCGATCAAGCAGATCGCAGCGGCCGGTCGCGATCCGCTCGCAGGTGCGTTAAGGATGGGCGTAATTTATACCGTCGGGCCCTATCTGACACCGCAATTGATTCCAATACTGCATCGGCGTGCGCCCCACATGCCGCTGCTGATCCAGGAAAACTTCACCGCGCAGCTCGCCGAAACACTCAAGAACGGTGATGTCGACGTGATCATTCTGTCGCTGCCATTTGCCGAACCGGGCATTGTCACGCAGGCGCTGTACGACGAGCCATTCCGGGTGCTGGTGCCGGCCGACCATGCGTGGGCAAAGAAAAAGCGCATCCCGGCGGCCGATTTGTGCGGCGAGAAACTGCTGCTGCTGTCGAGCGGCAACTGTTTCCGGGATCAGGTGCTGGAAGTCTGTCCGCAGGCAAACCGCATCGTGACCAACACCGTGCAGAAAAGCCTGGAAGGAACGTCGCTCGAAACCATCCGCCAGATGGTCGCGTCCGGCGCCGGCATCACCGTGCTGCCATCCACCGCCACCGACAGCCGCGCCGCGCAGTCGCCACTGATCGCGATACGCGAATTCGTCGCACCGGTTCCGAGCCGACGCATCGCGCTGGCGTGGCGCACGAGCTTTCCACGGCCGCAGGCAATCGAGGCCGTGCGCCAGGCCGTGCTCGCCGCCAAGCTGCCCGGCGTCACGCTGCTGCCGAATGCCAGGCCCACGGCCGGGTGATATGGCTTCCGCTGCGCTGACCGACGTCGTCGACTTCTGGTTCGGCAGGCCGGGCGACGCCGAATACGGATTGCCGCGCAAAGCGTGGTTCGAAAAAGACGCCGGCTTCGACACGGAAATCCGCGAGACTTTCGGCAACCTGGTAGAGAACGCGCTTGCCGATCCCGCACCACCAGCTGTGGACAATAGCGTTTCGCTGCTTGGCCACATCATCGTGCTCGACCAGTTCACGCGCAACATCTACCGCGGTACCGCACGCGCGTTTGCGGGCGATGCGCAGGCACTGCGGCTCGCGATGCACGCGACCGGGGGCGGCACCGACCGGCAATTGCTGCCGGTTCAGCGCGTGTTCGTTTACCTGCCATTCGAGCACTCGGAATCGATCGCGATGCAGCAGCGGTCAGTCGTGCTGTTCCGCGCCCTTGCGCAATCGCATCCCGATCTGCCGTGGCTCGCGAACTATCTCGATTACGCAGAAAAGCACCATGCGGTCGTTGCGCGCTTCGGCCGTTTTCCCCACCGCAACGCAATGCTTGGCAGGCCATCGACGCCCGAAGAAACGGCGTTTCTGTCACAACCCGGTTCCGCGTTCTGAAGCCGGTTCGCCGGAACTGATAAAATAGAATCTTTGTACACGTTCAATGGACCCCATCGTCATCATCGGCAGCGGGCTCGCCGGCTACAACACCGCACGCGAATTCCGCAAGCTCGACAAGGAAACTCCGCTCGTCATCATCACCGCGCATTCCGGACACTTTTATTCGAAACCGACATTGTCGAATGCGCTGGCGCAGGGCAAGACGCCCGAGACCATACCGATCAGCACGCCGGAACAGATGCGCACGCAGCTCGATGCCGAGGTCCGCGCGCGCACCCACGTCACCGCGATAGAACCGCAGCATCATCGCCTGCGGATCGGCGACGAAACCGTCCCCTATTCGAAGCTGGTGCTGGCATGGGGCGCTGATCCGATCCGCCTGACGCTGGCCGGCGACGCGGCGGACGCAGTGCTGTCGGTTAATAATCTCGACGACTATGTACGTTTCCGCGCCACGCTCGAAAGCGCAAGGCGCGTGGTGATACTCGGTGCCGGCCTGATCGGTTGTGAATTCGCGAATGATCTCGCGGTGAAAGGGTTCAAGGTCGACGTCATCGATCTCGCCGCCCAGCCGCTGCCACGCCTGCTGCCGCCCGCCGGCGGCGCACTGCTGGCGGCGAAACTGTCGGCGCTCGGCATCGACTGGCACTTCAACACCAGTGTTACGCGCGTGGATCATGGCGACGGCGGCTTGCGAGTGCTGTTGTCAGACGGCACGGCGCTTGAAGCCGACGTCGTGCTGTCGGCGATCGGACTCAGGCCGCATACCGCGCTGGCGCAGGCGGCAGGCATCACGGTCAACCGCGGCATCGCCGTCGATCGCCAGCTCGCCACCAGCGCGCCCGACGTGTTCGCACTCGGCGATTGCGCGGAAGTGGACGGACTGATATTGCCGTTCGTGATGCCGATCGCACATGCCGCGCGTGCGCTCGGCGCAACGCTGGCGGGCACACCGACCGCGCTGCGCTACCCGGCGATGCCGGTGCTCGTTAAAACTCCCGCCTGCCCGACGATCGTTGCGCCGCCGTCGAATGGCGCAGCGGGAGAATGGCAGATCACTGAAACCGAAGGCGGCGTCAAGGCATTGTATGTGGATGGCGACGAGCAGCTGCTGGGATTCGCGTTGAGCGGCAGCGCGACCGCCGAGCGCGCGGCGCTCACTCCCAAACTGCCCCCGCTGCTTCAATAGGGATTAAATGCCGCGCATGCGGAGCGCGACATTTGGCAGCCGTCAACGTACCGATTCAGGCACGCGCCGCCGCGGCCAGCGCCTGATCGATATCCCACAGGATGTCGTCGATCGTTTCCAGCCCGATCGACAGCCGGATCATGTCCGGCGTAACGCCGGCGTCCGCCTGCTCTGCTTCGGAAAGCTGGCGGTGCGTGGTCGACGCGGGGTGGATCACCAGTGTTCGGGCGTCGCCGACGTTCGCGAGATGGCACATGAACTGCGCGGCTTCGATGAATTTCATGCCGGCATCCTCGCCGCCGCGAACGCCGAAGGTCATGATCGAGCTGGCACCTTTGGGCAGGTATTTTTGCGATAGATCATGATAACGGCTACCGGGCAGCCCTGGATAATTGACCCAGCCCACCTGCGGATGTGATTCGAGGAATTGCGCGACCGCGAACGCATTTTCGCAGTGACGCTCCATGCGCACGTGCAGCGTCTCCAGTCCCTGCAACAACAGAAACGCGTTGAACGGCGACAGCGCCGGGCCGTAGGTGCGCAGCGTCTCCATGCGCGCCTTCATCGTGTAGCCGAAATCGCCGAACGTTTCGTAGAAGCGTACGCCGTGGTAGCCGCGCGACGGCTCGACCATCTCCGGAAAGTTGCCGTTGTCCCACGGAAATTTTCCGGATTCGACGATCACGCCACCCATCGTCGTGCCGTGGCCGCCGATGTATTTGGTCGCGGCGTGCACCACGATGTCGGCGCCGAATTCGATCGGCCGGCACAGGTATGGCGATGGGAAGGTATTGTCGACGATCAGCGGCACGCCGGCCTCGTGCGCGATCGCGGCGACCGCTGCGATGTCGAGCACGTTGATGCGCGGATTGCCGATGGTCTCGGCAAATACTGCTTTGGTTTTCGGCGTGATCGCGCGCCGGAAGTTCTCCGGATCATCCGGCTCGACGAAGCGGGTTTCGATGCCGAGCTTGCGCAGGTTGACGTCGAACAGCGCATAGCTGCCGCCGTAGAGCGTGCTCGCCGCGACCAGCTCGTCGCCGCTCTTCAGCAGCGTCAGCAGCGCCACCATCTCGGCCGCCATGCCGGTTGCGGTGGCGAGCGCCGCGCGTCCGCTTTCGAGCGCTGCCATGCGCTCTTCGAACACCGCGGTGGTCGGGTTCATCAGCCGCGTATAGACGTTGCCGAAGGTCTGCAGATTGAACAGGCTTGCCGCATGGTCGGCGCTGTCGAACACGTACGAAGTGGTCTGGTAGATCGGCACCGCGCTGGCACCGGTGGCCGGATCCGGAAGCTGCCCCGCATGCAGGCACAGGGTTTCGATACCGAATTTACGATCGGGCATGGTCAGCGTCCCTTGGGTGACTTCAATACACCAGATAGCGCGGTCGCTTGCCGGAGATGATGCCGGTATTGACGCCGACCCAGTTGAGTCCGCCGAACAGCCGCGCATACTCGATCTTGACGCAGCGGTCCATCACCACATCGAGGCCGGCGGCGCCAGCCTTGGCAGCGGCCGCTTCGTTGATCACGCCGATCTGCATCCACAGCACCTTCGCGCCGATCGCAATCGCGTCATCGGCGATCGCCGGAATTTCCTCTCTGCGCCGGAAGCAGTCGACGATATCGACCTGCTGCGGAATGTCGGCCAGCCGTGGATAACATTTCTGTCCCAGCACTTCGGCATAGCGCGGGTTGATCGGAATCACGCGGTAGCCGTGATCCAGCATGTACTTCGCGGCAAAGTAGCTCGGACGATACCAGTGATCGGACAGCCCGACGATCGCGATCACGCGGTTGTCGCGGTAGATGCGCCGCAGTGTCGCGACGTCGACGTCGAGCCCCGGCACCGGCTTTTGCGTTGCGGCCGTCACGTGCGCAGCGCCGGATTGAGGGTATAGGTGCCGGTGACCGCCGCCTGTGCCAGCACGTGCCCCTTGATCGCGGCCAGTACGTCAGGCCCCTTGAACGCACCTTCGACCGGACAGCGTTCGACGTCGAGCGCGTACAGCGTGAATACATAATGATGCATGATCTCGTCGTTCCATGGCGGACACGGCCCGTCGTAACCGAAATAGTCGCCGGCCATGTCCTTGTCCGATGCGAACCAGCCGGTGTAGTCATTGATGCCCTGGCGCGTGCCGCGCGGCCCGGCGGGTCCGTTCTTGCCGCGCGCCGTGACGCCGTCCGAAAATTCACCGGCCGCAATGCCGCCGCTGTCCGGCACCAGGTCGACCAGCACCCAGTGGTAGAAATCGACGCGCGGCAACGAAGCCGGCACGCTGCGTCCTTCCTGGTTGACATCATCGCCGCGGCTCGGCACGTCGGAATCGCAGCAGATCAGCGCCAGCGATTTCGTTCCGGCCGGCAGATCGCTCCATGCGAAATCGGGATTGCGGTTCGCGGAAAGTTTTACATGATTCGCTGCATCCGGAACGCCGAACGCGTATTCGCCGGGAATCGGCTGGCCATCCTTGAACGCTGTAGTAGTGAGTTTCATGTTTTCCTCCAGTTCCTTCCAATTATAGCAATCCGGATTTATCCCGACTGACCGGGCATCAGCGCCTCGAGCCGGCGCGTGCGTTGTTCCTTCGGCAGCGCGGCCAGTTTTTTGACCGCGGCATAGAACGCCGGCAAATTGCCATGCTTTTGTTTGAGTAATGCCTGAAACGCCGGCACGAAACGCGTATAGATGGCAACCGATGCCAGCGTCGCATTGTTGACGCGCTGCCCCGCCCACGGATCATAGCCGTTGAATCCCCATTGCGCCTTGAGCGCCCGGTAATCGTGGTCGAGTGCCTGGAAAATCTCCGCCTTGCGCTGCAGCTTTACGGTGTCGCTGGCATCGGATGCATACAGCACCTTCAACCGTTCGCGACAGGTCGTCACCAGCCGCGTGAACGCATTCCTGAAGCCTCGTGCATGCTCGAATTGCGTGCGCCGCCGCGGATCATCCTGAGTCGCCAGCCAGCGCTTTACGCCTTCGAGCTGTACCGTGACCGCCCACGATTCGTTGAACATGCTGTCGTCGCGCACGTAGACCATCTGATGCGCCAGTTCGTGGAAGATCAGGCCGGCCACTTCGGTCTCCGGATAACGGATGAAAGTACTGAGCACCGGATCGTCGAACCATCCCAGCGTCGAGTAGGCCGGCACGCCGCCAACAAATACGTCATCGCCCTGCGCATCGAGGCCGGCGGCGAATTTCTCCGCGTCCGCGCGCGAAAAATAACCGCGGTAATCGACGCAGCCGACAAAGGCGAAACACCACTTGATCGGCTCGATCGACAATCGCGGCGCGGCGAATACGTTCCACACCACGAACGGGCGGTGCAAATCGACGTAGGCATGGTAGCTGCCATTGTCGGGCTCATGCAATTCACGGCTTGCGAATTTGCGGATTTGCACCACCTCGGCCAGCTTGTGCCTGAGCCGCGGCGGCGTCTGCGGATCGGCCATCACGCTGCTGATCGGACGCTGCTGGCGCCAGATGCTGAACTGTCCCTGCATCGACTGCAGGTAATAACCGAAATTCGCGCAGCCGCCGATCAGCGGCAGTGTCAGCAGCACGCACAGCCGACGCGCCCATCGGGCAACCGCCGTATCAGCCATCGCGCCCCCGCTCAACCGTTGAAGCTGCCATGATCGATGAATGCGAGCACCTGTTGCGCCACCGCGTTCGAGAACATCATGCCGGTGTGGCTGACGGGCAGCACGATGTGCGCGCGCATGCCCGGCACGCCGGTTTCGGCCACGCTGACGACGCCATCGTTTGGAACCGGCAATTCCGGCGCCACGATCCGGCCCAGGCCCCGATTTTTCGATCCGGCGATCACGCCGATTTCGAAACGGCTCCAGTCGCCACGTTTGTCGCGCTGCAGCCATTCACTGATACTGCCGCCGAGCATCAGCTTGCCGGCGCGGCTGCGGCCAAGCACAGCGGCCGCCGCACTGCCCCGGTACGGACTGCCGAGCAGAACCACGCGGCCCGGACGCGCCGGCGGCGCCCGCCGCAGCATGTCGAGAATAACGATGCCGCCCAGGCTGTGTCCGACCAGGTGCATGCGTTCGTCATCCCGCTGCGCGCAGAATGCGCCAAGCCGCCGCGCGTTCTGCTCGAGCGTCAGCTGCATCGTCGGATAGGAATAGGCGACCGCGCGATAGCCGCTGCGTGCGATGCGGCGGCGTTGCAGCGTCAGCGCCACGCCGTGCATCCACAGACCGTGCACCAGCACCACCCATTCCGCACGGACCGGCATCGCTCACATCGGCGTTACCGCGTCCGCCCCCAGATGATCGACGTCACCCCACGTCTCGACTGCCCAGCGTCCGCCATCGCATCGCAGTACGTTCAGTCCGGCATTGAACAACTGGAAGTTGCGCGGCGCGGTGAGCGGCTGGCCCGTCACGTGGCGATAAATACTGCCAAGCACCATGCCATGACTGACTGCGACCACCGTTTCGCCGGCGTGCCGTCCGACGACGTCATCGAGAAACGCCACCGCCCGCACTGCACATTGACGCGCGCTTTCGCCGCCGGGGACGGCGTAATCCGGATCAACGCCACGGAACAACTGATGTTCATGCGGGAAATCGCGCATCATTTCTTCGTGGGTCAACCCTTCGAAGATACCGAAGCCGCGTTCCCGCAGGCGCGGCTCGGCAATCACGGCGCGGCCGGTGCGCTGCGCGATGACGCGCGCGGTTTCGTAGGCGCGGCCCAGATCGCTGGCGTAGAGCGCTGCGAATTCGAGTGCGGCGATCTTCTCGGCCAACGCGCGCGCCTGGGCACGGCCGGTTGCGGAAAGCGGGCTGTCGGCCTGCCCCTGCATCCGGCGCTGCCGATTCCATTCGGTTTCACCATGGCGGATCATGATCAGCGTCGTGCACGCACGCTGCCCGCCATCATGCATGGCCGGCCTCGTTCTTCGACATCGGATTTCCTTTCACAAGCGGCGACGGCACGGCAGCACCGTTACCCGCCCATTATAAAAGACCCTGCCGTGAACGCCGAATTCAATCCGGGACGCGGCGCTGCAGATATTCGGCAACACGGATGACACCGTCGCGCAGCTGGTCCATCGAACAGGTATAGGCGAAACGGACATGGCGCGCCGCATGATGATCACCGAAATCGATGCCGGGCGTGATCGCAACCCCGGCACGCTCCAGCAGATCGTGCGCGAAGACGTAACTGTCCGCGGCGACGCTGCTGCAATCCGCATAAATGTAGAACGCGCCTTCGGGCACGCAGCGAACACGGAATCCCAGCGCCGTCAGTGCCGGCAGCAGAAAATCGCGCCGCGCCTGAAATTCACGCCGCCAGTCTTCGAGCGTCGCGATCGTCGCCGGCGCAAATGCCGCCAGCGCCGCATGCTGCGCCGGTGTCGGCGCCGCGATGAACAGGTTCTGCGCCAGGCGCTCGACCGCGTTGCAATAGGCGTCCGGCACCACCAGCCAGCCCAGGCGCCAGCCGGTCATGCAGAAATACTTGGAAAAACTGTTGATCACGAATACGTCACCGGGCGCGTTCAGCGCGCTCGGACAGTCCGCACCATAGACCAGCCCATGATAGATTTCGTCGACGATGAGCACGCCGCCGCGGCGACGAACGAGCGCGGCGATCGCATCCAGGTTCGGCTGCGACACCAGCATGCCGGTCGGATTCGCGGGCGACGCCAGCATCACTGCGGCGGTATCGTCGGTCCAGTGCCGGTCAACCAATTCCGGCGTCAGCTGGTAGCCGGTGTCCTCGCCGACCGGGACAGTGTCCGGAACGCCGTCCAGCAGGCGCACGAAATGTCGATTGCACGGATAGCCGGGATCGGTCATCAACACCCGCGCTCCTGGATTGACCACCGTCGCCAGCGCCAGCAACAACGCGGCCGACGAACCGGTGGTGACGACGACGCGCGCCGCCGGCACCGTCACGCCGTAACGGCTGCGGTAAAAATCGGCAATTGCCTGACGCAACTCGGGCAGGCCGAGCGCAGGCGCGTAATGCGTGCAGCCGTTGCGCAGCGCCGCGATGCCGGCTGCGACAATCGGTTCCGGTGTCGCGAAATCGGGCTCGCCGATTTCCATGTGAATGACAGCGCGGCCGGCCGCCTCCAGTTCACGCGCCCGCGACGCAATCTCGACGACGCGAAACGGCGCGATGCCGTCCATGCGGCGAGCGATTCCGGCGATGCGCTTCATTTGATCAACAAGAATATTTAACTGCCAGGGCGCCAAGGAAAACTAACAACGATAACCGCAGAAGTCGCAGAGGGAACGCAGAGGAAATCAAATCAAAAATCGTTGGCGGCTTTTCTTTGCGCGCTTCGTGCCTTTGCGGTTGCCGTTTTCAAGTTTCCGGAGGATGTCGGTGCACGAGTTCACTTCACGCCGTGATTGCCGAACCACGCCTGTAATTTATGCCAGCCGTCGTTCGCCGCTTCTTCGTTGTAGCTCGGCCGGTAGTCGGCAAAAAAGGCATGACCGGCGTGCGGATACAGCACCAGCTCCGATCCGCTGCGGCCGTGCGCCAGCGCTTCCTTCATGGCCTCGAGCGTGTCCACCGGGATGCCGGTATCCTTTGCGCCGTACAGGCCCAGTACCGGCACCGTCAGCGTGCCGGCGATGTCGATCGGATTTTTCGGTTTGAGCGCATCGGGGGTACCGACCACGCGGCCGTACCACGCGACACCTGCTTTCAGCTTCGGATTGTGCGCACAGTACAGCCACACGATGCGGCCGCCCCAGCAGAATCCGGTAATGCCGGCGCGCTGCGCGTCGCCATGAGATTTTTCCGCCCATGCCAGCGTACTGTCGAGATCCGACATCACCTGCGCATCGGGCACCTTCGATACCACCTTCGACAGAATTTCGTGATTGTCCTTCATCTGCGATACGTCGCCCTGGCGCGCATACAGCGCCGGCGCCACGGCCAGGTAGCCGAGCTTCGCCAGCCGCCGGCAGACATCCCTGATGTGTTCGTGCAAGCCGAAGATTTCCTGCACCACCAGGATTACCGGATAAGGTCCGCTCTTGTCGGGGCGCGCGGCATAGCCCGGAATATCGCCATCGGCGGTCGGGATTTTCACCATCTCGGCATGGAGGCCTTGCGTGTCGGTGATGATGGTATGCGCGGCCACCGGCTGCGCTGCCAGCGCGAAACCCGCCGCCAGCGACGATGCCATGAATTCACGCCGCGACCATTGCGTTTTCGCTCCGGCACCCGATAAACCGGACTTGCGTGCTGCTCCGCCCTGCGTCGCCATGATCTGCTCCTCCGATAGTCCGTTCAATGCCGTCAGTATGCAACGGAACGGCCCCATTGTCCTTCAAAAAACCGTTCCGCGAGTGGTTTGCGCACGCGCTCCGCGAGTTCCTTGTTGCGGGTTTCCTCATCCAGAACCCCGGCCGGCGCCTGGTAGCCGATCGCGATCATCGCCATCGGCGTGTACTCGTCCGGAATGTCGAATGCCGCACGCGCCCGCGCCGCATCGAAACCGCCCATCTGGTGCGCGACCAGTCCCAATGCCACCGCCTGCAGCACCAGGTTTTCGCTGGCAAGCCCGGTGTCGTGCTGCGACCAGCGATTGAGCTTGCCGTTGTGTTCGAAGCGGCTGCCGGCACACGACAGCATCAACAGCGGCGCGTTCTTCACCCACTTGCGATTGCCTTCATCGAGACAGTCGAATGCCCGTTGCCAGCCGTCCGCATCGCGCACGCGATCCCACACCAGGAAGCGCCACGGCAGCGCACCGATGCACGACGGCGCCCAGCGCGCCGCTTCCATCAGGGCCGTCAGCTGTTCGCCGCTCACCGGCCGCGACGCATCATAGGCGCGCGGACTCCAGCGCCGCGCCAGCAGATCATGTATCGGAACCGCGCTGCGTGCCGGTTTGTCGGGCATCGTCGCGGCGGTGACTTCAATCAAGCGGGAATCGTCCATGCCGTCCTGTTTCGCATTTCGTTCGTTGCGCCGATGAAAACGCATCGGCTCGTCATGGCCGCGTCGCCGCGGCCCGGTTGCGGCGAATTACGCGGCGGCGGCGACGGTGCGCCGCGCGCGGCTCACGCTCAGTGGACCGCCGCCGAACGCGACGACATACAGCATGCCGCCCATGATCGCCAGATTCTTCAGAAAATTGATCTTCTGCGCGCCGTATTGCGCTGCCTGATGCACCGCGTCGAACGCCCAGAAGTTGTGGAAGATCGGCGTGATGATCAGCACGAACAGGAACAGGATCAGTCCGATCCAGCGCGTCTGCCAGCCGAGAATCAGCAGAATGCCGCCGCCCAGCTCGATCACTACCGCCGCGACGGCCAGCAGCCCGGCAAACGGCAACCCCTTGCTCGCGATGTAGCCGGCGGTTGCGCCGACACTGAACAGTTTGCCCCAGCCGCCGAGGACGAAGATCACCGCCAGCAGAATGCGGCCGATCAGCGGCACGTATTTTTCCACGATGCTGCAAGCTCCCATCATCATTCTCCTTCGCAATGAAAAATGAATGGCTTCGGTGTGTTCCCCTCGCGCGGCGCAAATACTCTAGCACGCGCCGCAACGCCACGGGCATACACGCCATTGCGATGCATTATTCCGCAGCATCGGATTCACGCGCTGCCGCGCTTGAGCCGGGCCGTGATGTCGGCGACGTGCCGGCCCTGGAAGCGCGCGATCTCCAGCTCGTTTTCGCTGGGCTGACGCGAGCCGTCGCCGGCCGCCAGTGTCGACGCGCCGTACGGCGAACCGCCGCTGATTTCGGTCATGTTGACCAATCGCTGTTCCGTGTACGGAACGCCGACGATGATCATGCCATGATGCAGCAGCGTCAAATGGAAGCTGGTGATCGTGGTTTCCTGGCCGCCGTGCTGGGTCGCAGTACTGGTGAACACGCTGCCGACCTTGCCGACCAGTCCGCCGCTCGCCCACAGCGCGCCGGTCTGATCGAGAAAGTTGCGCATCTGCCCGGTCATGTTGCCGAAACGGGTCGGCGTGCCGAAAATGACCGCATCGGCTTCCGCCAGCCGGTCGGGCCGCGCCACCGGCACGTGCGCGAATGCCGCGCGCGCCGCCTTGGCGCCGCTTTTTTCCAGCACTTCGTCCGGCGCCAGCTCCGGCACCTGCAGCAGCGTCACCTCGGTGCCGGCGACTTCGCGCGCACCGGCGGCGATCGCTTCGGCCATCGTATGGATATGGCCATACATGCTGTAGAACACAACCTGGATCTTCGTTGTCATGGGATTCTCCTTTTTCAAATCTGTCTCGATATCCGCAAATCGTTTCAGTCGTCCGCGAGGTCGAACAGCAGCACTTCAGCGCCGGCCGCGTCATCAAGCGCGACGTCACCGGTAGCGACGATCTTCGCCGCGTCGCCCGCTTCCAGCAGCCGGCCATTGACCGCGACCTGGCCGCGCGCGACGTGAACATAGGCCTTGCGCTGCGCCGCAAGACGATGAACGGCGGCATCGTGGCCGTCGAGCAGCGCCGCGTAGAGCGCGGCGTCCTGATGAATCCGCAGCGAACCATCGTGTCCGTCACGCGAGGCGATCAGGCACAGCCGGCCGCGTTTCGATGCCGCATCGAAGGTTTTCTGCTCGTAACCCGGCTCGATGCCGGTCACGTCGGGCAGCAGCCAGATCTGCAGCAGATGCGCGGGTTCGGTCCTGGAAGGATTAAACTCACTGTGCATCACGCCGCGGCCCGCGCTCATGCGCTGCACGTCGCCGGGATGGATCACCGATCCGTTGCCGATGCTGTCCCTGTGCTCAAGGCGGCCCGCCAGCAGATAGGTGATGATTTCCATGTCGTGATGGCCGTGCATGCCGAAACCGCCGGCGGCTTCGATACGGTCCTCGTTGATCACGCGCAGCGCGCCGAACTGCACGTGCTGCGGATCGTAATAGTCGGCAAACGAAAAACTGTGAAAGCTGTCGAGCCAGCCGTGATTGACGTGGCCGCGCTCGCAGCTTTTGCGCAACTCGATCATTGCCTTCTCCGGATTCCGATGCGTTCATCGACAGTTGACATGCGGCACATGTTAGGCATCGGCAACGTCGATGGATAGCGAAAAGAATTGAGCGGATCGGTCAATTCTTTTGAATGACATTTGAACCGCCGCGAAAGTTGCGGAATAATCGGCCGCAATCCCGTCTCCCGAACGGTCCTGACCATGCGTCTTTCCCTTGATGCCCTGCTGGTGCTCGATGCCATCGACCGCAAGGGCAGCTTCGCCACCGCGGCCGACGCGCTGCATCGCGTACCGTCGGCAATCACCTATGCGGTGCAGAAGCTGGAGCAGGATCTCGACGTGGCGCTGTTCAACCGCAGCGGACATCGCGCACAATTGACGCCGGCCGGACGCGAGCTGCTGGACAGCGGCCGCCACCTGCTGCAGGCCGCCGAAGAGCTGGAGTGCCGCGTCAAGCGCGTCGCCACCGGCTGGGAAACCGAATTGAGAATCGCCGCCAGCGATCTGATCCCGTTTACGCGCATGCAATGCGTCGTGGCCGAATTTTTCGATCGCCGGCACGGCACGCAGATCAGGATATTGCGTGAAATTCTGGGCGGCACCTGGGATGCGCTGGTAACCGGACGCGCCGATCTCGCGGTCGGCGCCGACGCGTCAATGCCGACTGGCGGCGGCTATACCATCCGTCCGCTCGGCATCGTCGAATTCGTCTATGCGGTTGCGCCGCATCATCCGCTGGCGCGCGTGAAGAAACCGATTCCGGCCTCGGAGATCATGAAATACCGCTCGATATCGGCAGCCGACAGTTCGCGCAATCAGCCAACGGCCAGCGTCGGCATTCTGTCGGGGCAGCAGGTATTCACGGTTCCCGACCTGGAGGCCAAGCTGGAAGCGCAATGCGCCGGTCTGGGGGCGGGCTATCTGCCGCGTCACCTGGCGGCGCCCGCCGTCGACGCCGGTCGCCTCGTCATTCGCGAAGTGGAAGAGCCGAAACCGGCCACACAACTGTTTCTCGCGTGGCACACAAAAAACAAAGGCAAGGCGCTGCAGTGGTTTGGCCGGCGGCTGCTCGCGAAACGCGACTGGCTCGACGGAATCGTCGTCTCCGCGTGACGCGCCCGGCACAGCCGCCGCAACCGTTCAGGTGCCGGAGCGATCAGTACTCTGCTGCTGCGCGATCTCGGCGCGCACCTGATCCATGTCGAGTGCGCCCGCTTCGGAGATGACGGTCTCCAGTGCCGGCGCGGGCAGCGCACCGGGCTGCGAGAACACGATCACTTTTTCGCGAAAGAACATCAGCGTCGGAATCGAGCGGATGTTGAACGCCGCCGCGATTTCCTGCTGCTCGTCGGTATTGACCTTGGCGAACACCACGTCCGCATGCTTCTCCGCGGCAGCCTCGAATACCGGTGCGAAACCGCGGCACGGACCGCACCACGGCGCCCAGAAATCGACCACGACCTTGTCATTGCCGGTTACCGTCTGCTCGAAATTGTCCTTCGTCAGTTCAACGACTGCCATTGCGTGCTCCATCGATGTAGTGAAGACATCTTAGCACGGGGATGAAGCAGGATTGAGGATCGAGGATCGAGTAAATAATGCGGCGCGCGCAGCGCGCCGGATACTTTCCCTCAATCCTGCTTTTCAATCCTGATTTTTCAGTGCAACTTGACCGGCGGCTCGGTGCGCTGTGTGATCAGCCGCGCCAGCGTCTCCAGCGCCACGCGCCAGAATCCGTGCAGCGCGTAGCGGTGCATCTTGTAGAGCGACAGATACATCAGCCGTGCGAAATAGCCCTCGACGAAAAATCCCCTTCCGGACAGTGTGCCCATCAGGTTGCCGATCGTGCTGTAGCGGCCGAGCGAGACCAGCGATCCGAAATCGCGATAGCGATACGGCGCCGGCGGCACACCGCGCAGCCGGTTGCGCAGCGAGCGGGCGAGATGCGACGCCTGCTGATGAGCCGCCTGTGCGCGCGGCGGCACGCAGCCGTCATGATCCGGCCACGGACAGCATGCACAATCGCCAAACGCAAAAATGTCCGGGTCGCGTGTCGTCTGCAGCGTCGGCGTGACCACCAGCTGATTCAGATGATTGGTTTCAAGTCCGTCGAGATCCTTCAGCATGTCGGGCGCCTTGATGCCGGCCGCCCATACCACCAGTTCGGCCGGGACGCGCCGGCCATTCGCGGTCGCGACGCCGCTCGCAGTAACTTCGGTGACGCGTTCTCCGGTCAGAATTTCAACGTTGAGGCGACGCAGCAGCCGCGCGGCCGCGGTCGACAGCCGTTCGGGTAATGCCGGAAGGATGCGCGGCGCCGCTTCGACGATGGTGATCCGCATGTCGCGCTCCGGATCGATGCGGTCCAGCCCGTAAGCGATCGCCTCGCGCGTGGTCTTGTGCAGTTGAGCCGATAGTTCGACACCGGTGGCGCCGGCGCCAATGATCGCGACCTTGAGCTGCTCCGGCCGCAGCGGCGCGCTTTGCGCGTTGGCGCGAATGAACGCATTCATCAGACGCTTGTGGAAACGCTCCGCCTGCTGCGGCGTGTCGAGACTGATCGCATGCGCGACCGCGCCCGGTGTGCCGAAATCGTTGGTGGTGCTGCCGACCGCGATCACCAGCGTGGTGTAGGGGATGCGCTGGGCCGGCACCAGTTCCGCGCCGTCACTGTCGAGCGTCGGCGCCACCAGCACTTCGCGGCGCCCGCGGTCCAGTCCCTGCATGCGTCCGAGCCGGAAACGAAAATGATGCCAGCGGGCCTGCGCAACGTAGTCGAGCTCGTGGTGATCCATGTCCATGCTGCCCGCCGCAAACTCGTGCAGCAGCGGCTTCCACAAATGCGTAAACGACTGATCGAGCAGCGTTACGCGCGCACGGCCACGACGGCCCAGCCGGTCTCCGAGGTGCGTCGCCAGTTCCAGTCCGCCAGCGCCGCCGCCGACGATCACGATGTGATGCATGACGAATGACAGCAGAACGATTGTTTATGCAGTGTAAATGATTTATCGCCGTCAGGTGCAATGCATGAATGGCACGCCATGCTGCATGTGGCGATGCGGAAATCGGCGCATCAAACTCCTGGCACATACATTGCTTATTTGTGCATCAAAAAAGCATCAACAACCAAATGAGTGTGAATTCCTTCACGTTACGAACCTGGCAGAAAGGCCACGGGACGATTATCGCCCTGCTGTCCGTGGCTGCAGTGGAAATCCTGCAGCGCAGCGGACTCACCGTTTACGATCCGGTGTCGATTTATCTGCTGGCCGTCGCCTACGCCGCCTACGTCGGCGGCGTGCGCCAGGGATCGTTCGCGGCGGCCGTCGCGCTGATCTACACCGCGTGGTTTTACAAGGCTCACGGTGTGATACCCGACGACGGTTCGTACCATGTTCACCGGCTGCTGCTGGCAATCGCCGTGACGGTACTCGGCGTTGTCCTCGCGACCGGCCTGCGGCGGCGCGTCAGCGGATTGTTGTCACGCGTGAAAGCTGCGATTCACGCGCTGCACCGTGAACAGGCCGTCATACTGTCGATCATCAATCACGCCGCCGACGGCATCGTGCTGCTCGATCGCCGCAAGCGCGTGGAGCTGCTGAATCCGGCGGCGGCGGCGCTGTTCGGCTACAACAGCACCGAGCTGATCGGCCAGCCCATCGACCTGATCGTGCCGGCGGCCCGCGAAGTGGACGTCGAAGGCGGCATCGCGATTCCGGTCGACGGCCTGACACGCACGATGGGCGGCTGGCGCAAGGACGGACTGGCGGTCCCGCTCGAAGTAACGATCAGCCGCATGGTGGTCGAAGGCGACCACAAGTACACCGCAATCCTGCGTGACGTCACCGCGCGCAAGAACGCCGAAGACGAGATCCGCCAGCTCGCCGAACGCGATTTTCTCACCGGTCTGCCGAACCGGCTGCTGCTGCGTGACCGGCTGGCGCAGGCGCTGGCGATGGCCGGCCGCCACAGCGTGCGGGTCGCGGTGATGTTCATCGATCTCGACGGCTTCAAGCAGATCAACGATACGTATGGCCATCATGCCGGCGACCGGCTGCTGCAACTGGTCGCGCAGCGCATGGAAAACTGTGTGCGTACCGCCGATACCGTCAGCCGTACCGGCGGCGACGAATTCGTGGTGCTGCTGCCGGAGATTCATGACACGGAGGACGCGAGACAGGTTGCCGCCAAGCTGCACACGATGATCGCCGAGCCGTACGACGTCAATGGCGAACGGCTGACCGTGTCGGTGAGCATCGGCATCGGCGTTTACCCCGACGACGGCATCACCGCCGACGCGGTGCTGCAGGCCGCAGACCAGGCGATGTATGACGCGAAACGCAGTCCGCATCCGTATCGTTTTCAACGCGACGAATTCAATCCCGATTCGTCGTGCAGCGCACCGCCCGGCTGATCCCGCCAGCGCGGCTGCGGCGCGTGCTATGTTGACTGCGTGATGCATTATTGCGGACGTTTCGCGCCTTCTCCGACCGGTCCGCTGCACTTCGGCTCGCTGGTAGCCGCTGTCGGCAGCTATCTGGAAGCCCGCCGCCGGGACGGCCGCTGGCTGTTGCGCATCGAAGACCTTGATCCGCCGCGCGTGGTGCCCGGCGTCGCCGACGCCATCATGCGCACGCTCGACGTCTGCGGCCTGCACTGGGATGGCAGCGTCATTCGTCAGAGCGCGCGGCATGATGCGTATCACGCGGCCCTTCACCTGCTGCGGCAACGCGGCGCACTCTATCCCTGCGCTTGCAGTCGCCGTGAAATCGCCGATTCGGCAACACACGGCATCGACGGCGCGGTGTATCCCGGTACCTGCCGCGGTGGCTTGCCCGCCGGCCGCCCGGCGCGCGCGCTGCGCGTGCGCACCGACGGTGCAACGCCGGCGTTCGATGACGCGGTGCAGGGCGGCATGAGCCAGCGCATCGAAGCCGACGTCGGCGATTTCGTCGTCTACCGCTGTGACGGCGTGTTCGCCTATCAGCTGGCGGTCGCCGTCGATGACGGTGAACTCGGCATCACCGACGTCGTGCGCGGCGCGGATCTGCTCGATTCCACGCCGCGCCAGATTTTTCTGCAGCAGTTGCTCGGATTGCCGACGCCGCGCTACGCGCATCTGCCGGTCGCGGTGGACGCGGACGGCGAAAAACTCGGCAAGCAGACACGGGCGGCGCCGATCGATTCTGCCGCGCCCGCCGCAGCGCTGACCGCCGCGCTGGAATTTCTCGGCCAGTCGCCACCACCGCAACTGAAGCGCGCTTCCATCACGGAATGCTGGCAATGGGCGATCGAACACTGGCAGCTGCAGCGCGTACCGCGCCGGCGCACGATGCCCGCCCCAGGCGCGGTAGAATGACGTTTTCATCATCGATCGTTTCCGCCATGTCCGCCACCACCCGCACGCTGCCCGACGCACTCTATCGCTACTATCAGTCGGTAGCCTTCAACGAACCGGAAGTACTCCGGGAACTGCGCGACGCGACCGTCACCCGTCCGCAGGGCGGCATGCAGATCTCGCCCGAGCAGGGCCAGTTCATGCAATTGCTGGTGCGGCTGATGGGTGCGCGCCGGTGCATCGAGGTCGGCGTCTTCACCGGCTACAGCTCGACCTGCGTCGCGCTGGCCTTGCCCGATGACGGCACGCTCACCGCCTGCGACGTCAGCGCCGAATGGACGGCGGTCGCACGCTCGTTCTGGGAAAAGGCCGGCGTCGCGCACAAGATCACGCTGCAGCTGGCGCCGGCAGTTGAAACGCTGGATGCGCTGCTGAAAGACGGGCGCAACGAGACCTTCGATTTCGCGTTCATCGACGCCGACAAGGAAAACTACGGCAATTATTTCGAGCGCGCACTGGCACTGACGCGTCGCGGCGGCCTGATCGCGATCGACAACACGCTATGGTCCGGACGCGTGGCGGATGCCGCCGACAACAGCGCGGACACGGTCGCAATCCGCGAATTCAACCGCGCCGTCCACGCCGACCGGCGCGTGATGGCCACGATGCTGCCGATCGGCGACGGGTTGACGCTGGCGCTGAAGAAGTAGGATTGAGGATCAAGAAACAGGATTGAGGATCGAGGATTAAGTAAATAATGCGGCGCGCGCAGCGCGCCGGATACATCCCTCAATCCTGATCCCTCGATCCTCAATCCTGTTTTTTTATCCCGGCGGCCAGTGGAACGGCCGTCCGGCGAGGATATGCAGGTGCAGATGAAATACCGTCTGCTGCGCGCCGGCGCCGTTGTTGATCACCACCCGGAACGCATCGTCGACGCCGAGCCGCCGCGCCACTTCGCCCGCCGTCAGCATCAGGTGGCCCAGAAGATTCCGGTCTTCGGAAGCGGCATCGGAGATTTTCGGAATTTCCTTCTTCGGAATCAGCTGCACGTGTACCGGCGCCTGCGGATTGATGTCCTTGAACGCCAGGCACAGATCGTCTTCATAGACGATGTCGGCCGGGATTTCGCGGTTGATGATCTTGCTGAAAATGGTCGTCATGCCAACGCTCCGTCGAAGTCGATGTCAAAAACCCGTTTGTTCACTTTCGGCCCTTCAGGGCCGACGACACCCAGTTCACGAGTTCATCCGCCGCCTGCCCGGCGGCCGCGGCCAGCGCGCTGACGGCGCCCGGCGCGTCCGGCGTCGGTGCCGCACGCTGCAGACTGAAGTTCCTCTGCGCCACCAGCCGGTGATCGTTGAGGTCGATCAGGCTGGCACGCAGTTGCAGGTTCACCTGGCTGGTGCCGGGCTGGTCGAACGACTGGCTGAAATCATCGAGATCGACCTGCAGCGCATAGGCGGCGTCCGCCCGGTCGCCGGGCGTCAGCACCGCGCGTGCCGACAGCACGAAACGGTTGCGCAACCGTTGCGTGAAGAGCGCGGCCGGCGTCGCCGCCCAGCGGCTTTCGGCATAGACGCGGCGGCGCGCGGGATCGTCATAGTTGAGGCGATAGACGATCGCATTGCTGTCGAGCCATGACGGCGCGCTGACCGGCACGATCAGGACCGCGGCCGGAATGCGGGCCGTTGCCTGTTGCGCCGGCGGCGGGCCGAAATCATAGGTTGCGGGCTGGTCGCGCGTGGTCTGCAGCGCGCAGCCGGCAACGACGAGCAGCAGTGCCACTGCGAGCATTATTCGTATTGCGCCGCGGCAGCGCCATGCCATCGTTGGTTCCATTACCGACCTTTCCGGTTTGCGTTGAATCCCGGCTCACCCGGCCCCGGCGGTATTTTCTGTCCGCCAAACACCAGGCTGCTGGGTTGTTCCTGAATCTGGGTAAGCAACTGGTCGAGATTGCGTGAAGTGCGCGACAACTCGTCAAGCAGCGTATTGAGCCGCGGCAGCGACTGGTCCAGCAGCCGCTGGCTCAGCGCCTGGCTGGTCTGGCTCAGGCTGGCCAGGCTTTTCCCGGTACGGGCGAGCTGCTTGTCGGTATGAGTGGTGAGCCGGTTCATGCTCAGGGTCAGCGCATTCACGCCATGCAGCACCGAATCGGCCTGATCGGCGAGGCGCGGCATCGCATCGAGCGCCGGCCCCAGTCTCGCCGCCGTCGCCGCGATCTGATCCGATGCGCGCTGGATGCTCGCCAGCGTATGCACGATCTGCTGCCGATTCGGTTCATCGAGCAGCTGGTTGAGCCTGACGACAAGCGTGTTGGCCGCCGTCAGCAGGTCGCCTCCCGAATTCGACAGCTTGTCGAAGAACGACGGATGCACCGGTATGCGCGGCGTCTCTCCCGCCGTGGCGATGAGCGGCTGCCTGCTGGTGCCGGCATCATCGAGCATCACGTAGGAAAGGCCGGTGATGCCCTGCGGCTTCAGTTCCGCGAACGTGCTCTTGGTGATCGGCGTATCGCTGTTGACCGAAATGTCGATCAGGATCAGATGCGCGTTCTTCGGATCAATCCTGATGTTCGTCACCTTGCCGATGCCGATGCCGCGAAAGCGCACGGTGGACTGGACGTTGAGCCCTGTGACCGGATAGTTCGATTCCAGCACGTAGTCCGTCTGCGGAACCTGTTCCCCGGTGAACCACACTACCGTGGCCGCCAGTGCCACGCCCAGCAGCAACACGAACAGTCCCGCCGCCAGTGCATGTGCCCGATTTTCCATGTTTCAGCCTCCCGCGACGGCGCCAGCGGCCGCCGGTATCCGGAGATCGGGCGCCGCCAGCAGCGCGCGCCGCCCGCGCTTTCCGAGAAAGAAATGCTGTATGAAAGGGTGATCGATGGCGATCACCTGCTGCAGCGTCCCGACGTCCAGCAGGCGCCGCTCGGCCAGCACCGCAACGCGGCTGGAGAGCGCGACCAGCGTATCCAGATCATGCGTCACCATCACCACCGTAAGCCCGAGCTGACGCCGCAATTCCTCGATCAACGCGACGAAACTTTCACTGCGGTCCGGATCCAGTCCCGCGGTCGGCTCGTCGAGAAACAGGATCTCCGGATCGAGCGCCATCGCCCGCGCCAGGCCGACGCGCTTCACCATGCCGCCCGACAATTCCGCCGGCATCTTCGCCGCATGCCAAGCCTCGATGCCGACCCAGGCCAGCTTCACCATCACGATATCGTGAATCAGCGCTTCGCTCAGCGTGCGCAGCTCGCGCAGCGGCAATGCGACATTGTCGTAAACCGTCAGCGCGCTGAACAGCGCACCTTCCTGGAACAGCACGCCCCAGCGGTTGCGCAGCGCCAGCAGCCGGCGCGGATTGCCGCCGTGCAGCGATTGGCCGAACACCCTGACCTCACCGCGCGACGGCCGCTCCAGCCCCAGCATCTGACGCAGCAGCGTGGTCTTGCCACTGCCCGAGCCACCGACGATCGACAGCACTTCGCCGCGCTCCACCGCAAGATTGATTCCGCAATGCACGTCGGTGCTGCCGAAACGGGTCCACAGATCCGTGATTTCGATGACCGGCTGCGTCACGGCACCCCCACATCCGAGAACACCACCGCGAAAATGGCATCGAGGACGATGACCATTGTAATGGACGCCACGACGGATGCCGTGGTACCGATGCCGAGACTTTCGGTGTTGGGCCGTATGCGCAGCCCGAAATGGCAGGCGATCAGCGCGATCGTGGCGCCGAACACCATGCCCTTGATCAGTCCCATCCACAGGTTCGCGATCGGCACCGCACCGGGCAGGCGCTCCAGAAAGAAGTGCATGTCGATACCGAGCTGGAGATGCGCGGTGATCATGCCGCCGATCAGCGCAATCGCATTGGTCCACAGCACGATCAGCGGCAGCGCGATCGCCAGCCCGATGACCTTGGGCGCAATCAGCCGCAGCGAATACGGGATGCCCATCACCGACATCGCGTCGAGTTCCTGCGTGACGCGCATGATGCCGAGTTGCGCCGTCATTGACGAGCCGGAGCGGCCGGCCACCAGAATCGCCGCCAGCATCGGCCCCAGCTCGCGCACCACGCTGATGCCGAGCAGATTGATGATGAAGATGTCGGCACCGAACTGCTTGAGCTGATTGGACGACAGATAGGACAGCACGACCCCGACCAGAAACCCGACCAGCGCGGTAATGCCGAGCGCCTGTGCGCCGGTACGGAACACATTGGCCGACAGTTCCCGCCATGGAACGCGCGACGGGTGGCGCGCCATGTAGAGCACGTCGAACACCACGCGCCCCAGCAGCACGATGATGTCGACGACATGATCGAACAGCGCCAGCAGCCGGATACCCAGCCAGATGACCGGAGCAGCGCGGTCACGCGCCGGCGTTGCAGCAGGCTTCGTCTGCGCCGATTGTGCAAGCTGAACGAACAGAATTTCATGCTCCGGCCGCAGTGACAGCGACGCGGCGGGCCGTCCGCCCCACGCCTGCCACAGCAGCAGCGCACCCGCGGTATCGAGCACCGAGACTTGTGACAGATCCCAGTGCCATTGCTGCTCGCCCGCGGTCGCGTAGCGGGCAAGCTGTGCATTGAGTCTTTTGATGCGCCCGCGGAGGCCGGCAAGATGCCATGCGCCGACCACCTCGACCCGCGATCCCCCGTCCGCATCGACCGACGCCACCAGCCCCGGCGCCGGGCCATGAGGGGAAGGAGAAGCGTTTTTTCTGGTCATGCCGGTGGTTTCAAAGACGTTGTATGACTGTTTCTAAAATACCTGAATAATCAGCTAATAACCGTGCGCAACCACAAGTTTTCGAGCGCTTCCAGAGGTTTTATTGTGCATTGCAAAAATATTTCTGGAAATTCTCTTGACACCTTGTTGAATACCACTATAATCCTCATTGTGCAATGCAACATAAATATGCTTTTATACCGGATATCATACTGATTTCGCATGCCTTTACCAAGGAGACAGTCATGTATCAAACATCCGAACAACTGATGGCGATCAACCGCGCCAACGTCAACACCGCGCTGCGTTTCGCCGGCGTCACGCTGGCCGGTGCTGAACGTCTGCTGGAACTGCAATTCAACGCTGCCAAAGCCGTGCTCAACGATACCGCCGAACAGGCGGCGGCGCTGGCCAATGCGAAGGACTTCACGGAATTTGCCGCGATTCGCGAAAATCTCGCACAGCCGACACTGGAAAAAACGACCGCGTATGTCCGCAGCGTCTATGACGTAACCGTCGAAACCCAGGCTCACATCGGTGAACTGGTGGAACAACGCGCCGCCGAGTTCAACAAGCAGGTCGTCAGTTCGCTGGACCAGTTCGCCAAGTCCGCGCCGGCCGGCTCGGAAGTGGCGATTGCCGGCTTCAAGTCGACGATCGCCGCGGTCAATTCCGCCTGCGACAATTTTGCGAAAGCCGCCCGTCAGTTTGCCGAGCTGACGCAAACCGGCGTCAACGCCGCCGTCGACCAGGCGACCGCGCAGCCCGCCCGCGGCAGCCGCAAAAAAGCTGCCTGATTTCGCCGGCACTCCGATCAAACCCCGCCCCTCACGGCGGGGTTTTTTTGCGCCGCTTGCGCAGATTGAAACAGGCCGCAGCACCGGGCGCGGCGGCGCGCTTCATCCCCTGATGTAACTTTCGAGCTGGTCGATCGTGAACTGCTGCTGCGAAATGGTTTCCTTGACCAGGTCGCCGATCGACAATACGCCCACCAGCTCGCCGCCATCGACCACCGGCAGATGCCGTATGCGCCGTTGCGTCATCAGCGCCATGCAATCGTCCACGGTTTGTTCCGGCCGTACTGTTACCACCGCGTTGCTCATGATATCGCGCACCGGAATGTCGTGTGACGACTTGCCGTGCAGGATCACCTTTCGCGCATAATCGCGCTCCGAGATCACGCCGACCAGGCGGCCTGCGTCGGTGACCATCAGCGCTCCCACATCCTTGTCGGCCATCAGGCACAGCGCCTCGTAGACACGCGTATCGGGGCCAACGGTATAAACGCCGGAAAATCGTTTGCCTTGCAGCAACTGCTCAACGGTCTTCATGGTGCACCTCCATGCCGGGTGAATCCGCCATCGCGCTGCACGCCGCGCTTGATATGATCGCAGTGTAGTCAAATCCGGCATTCGAATAAAGGCGACTCATGGAACCGCCATGAGCTGTCGCCGGACACTGCGCACGGACGCTGGACGACCAGGGCCGCGAGCGACCGAATCTTGGTTTCGGCTGACTCGAAGGTTACCCTACACTGAAACGCCGTTTTAGTTTCGGCTAACCTTGAAGGTTACCCTACACTGAAACTTCGTTTTGACGCCGCATGGCGAAGCGCAGTAGTTTTTCAACGCCTGTTAAGTTTCACTTAAGCCCGCAACATTAGCGTTGTCGAATGGCGGCTGTCTGTACGGCAGCCGTACGCGGAGACGGTTTATGCGTTTATTGTTGGTCGAAGATGATCCGATGGTCGGTGAAGCCGTACACCAGGGCCTGCGGCAGGATGGTTTTACGGTGGACTGGGTGCGCGACGGCCATGCCGCGGAAATCGCGCTCGCCGGCGGCGACCATGCGATGCTGCTGCTCGATCTCGGCCTGCCGCTGAAGTCCGGTATCGACCTGCTGCGCGAGCTGCGCCAGGCCGGCAACCCGATTCCGGTGCTGGTGCTGACCGCGCGCGACGCGATCGCCGACCGCGTGCAGGGACTCGACGGCGGCGCCGACGACTATCTGGTCAAGCCGTTCGATCTCGACGAGCTGGCGGCACGCATCCGGGCACTGGCACGGCGCGTCGCCGGCCGCGCGGAAGCAGTGATGCGGCACGGCGAGCTGACGCTCGATCCCGGCGCACGCGCCGCCACTCTTGCCGGCGAACCGCTTGCGCTGTCGGCACGTGAATTTGCGCTGCTCGAAGCGTTGCTGGAAAAGCCCGGTGCGATCCTGTCGCGCGCGCGGCTCGAGGAGATCCTGTACGGCTGGAACGAGGAAGTGGAAAGCAACGCGGTGGAGGTGCACATCCACAACCTGCGCAAAAAACTGGGCCAGGGCTTCATCCGCAACGTGCGCGGACTCGGCTACATGGTGGTGCGCCGGCCATGACTTCGATCCGGCGACGCCTGCTGGCGTGGCTGCTCACGGCGCTGATCGCGGTCGGCGCCGCGGCGGCCGTCGCGATCTATCTGCGCACGTCGGAAGACGTCAACACGCTGTTCGACTATCAGTTGCAGCAGCTCGCGTATCAGTTGCGCAATCGCAACTTCCTGCACCAGGGCGGACCGGATAGCGGCACCGATGATTCGGGCGCTGATTTCATCACCGAAATCTGGGATGGCAGCGGCGTGCTGATCTATTACTCGCAACCCGATTACGAGCTGCCGCTGCCGCGTACGCTGGGCTTCTCGAACGTCAAATGGAACAGCCGGGAATGGCGCGTGTTCACCACTGTCTATCGCAACCACACGATACAGGTCGCACACCCGTTTTCACTGCGGCATCAGATGACGGCGCAGATGGCGCAGCGCGCGCTGCTGCCGATGGCGGTGCTGATTCCACTGCTGGGCGTGCTGATCTGGTTCGCCGTGGGCAGAAACCTGAGGCCGCTGGAGCGGGTATCGGCGCAGTTGCGCGCACGCAGCCCCGCCGCACTGGAACCACTGTCCACCGCGCGGCTGCCGCGTGAAGTGACACCGCTGGTGACCGCGCTCAATCATCTGCTCGACCGCCTCGGAGTAACGCTCAGGAAACAGCGTCAGTTCGTCGCCGATGCCGCGCATGAGCTGCGCACGCCGCTGGCCGCCGTGCAACTGCAGATCCAGCTGGTCGAACGGGCGGCGAGCGCGCAAGAGCGCAACGCCGCGCTGGAGCGCCTGAAGCAGGGCGTGGCACGCTCGGCACGCCTGGTGCAGCAGCTGCTGACGCTGGCACGGCTGGAACCGGATGCCGCGACACCGGCCCACGCGCCGGTCGATCTGCGCGCACTGGCAACGGAGGTCGTGGCCGAACTGACACCGATCGCGCAGGAAAAAAATGTCGATCTCGGCATCAGCGAGCTGCACGATGCAACCACGCTTGGCGACGCCACCGCGCTGCAGACGCTGCTTGGCAACCTGGTGGACAATGCGGTGCGATACACACCCGCCGGCGGGCGCGTCGACGTTGCGCTGCGGACGGTCGACCGGAAAGTCGTCATCACGGTTGAGGACACCGGCCCCGGCATTCCGCCGGAAGATCGCGAACGGGTGTTCGACCGCTTCTATCGCCGGCTCGGCAACGACCTGCCGGGCAGCGGCCTGGGGCTGGCGATTGCACGCGAAATCGTGGCACGGCACGGCGGCACCATTACGCTTGCGGACGGGCCCGGCGGCCACGGACTGACGGTCGTGATCGGCCTCCATGCCATCCCGAAATAATTTTTTGGCGTTAAGTTTGTCTTAAGGATGCCTGCCTACCATTCCCTCGCATGGCAAATGCCAACAAACCACCCAACCTTTCCAAGGAGACTCGCATGAACACCCGATTTCAATACCGGCAGTGGGTGCTGGCAGCGCTCATCACCTTCGCCGCTGCCGGATGCCTCGCGGTCGAAATCCCGGCGGCATACGCGAACGCCCCGGCCACGTCGGACAGCGCCGCCGCCTCGATCGCGCTGCCCGACTTCACGCCGTTGGTCAACAAGGTCGGCCCCGCCGTGGTCAACATTACGGTGACCGAAAAGGGATCGGCACCGGACGTGCAGCAATCGTTTCCGCAGCTTCCGCCGAACGATCCATTTTTCCAGTTCTTCAAACGCTTCCAGCAACAGCAGCCGCAGCAGGAACAGGAACACCCGATCATGGGGCTGGGCTCCGGCTTCATCATCAGCCCGGACGGCTACATCCTGACCAATGCGCACGTCGTCGACGGCGCCAAGAACATCCAGGTCAAGCTCACCGACAAACGCGAATTCAAGGGCAAGGTCATCGGCATCGACAAGCGCACCGACATCGCGCTGATCAAGATCGACGCGCATGATCTGCCGACGGTCAGCATCGGCGATCCGTCCAAAGTGAAGGTCGGACAATGGGTGGTCGCCATCGGCTCGCCATTCGGCTTCCTGAACAGCGTGACCGCCGGCATCGTTTCCGCCAAGGGCCGCTGGCTGCCGAATGAAAACTACCAGGCGTTCATCCAGACCGACGTGCCGATCAATCCCGGCAATTCAGGCGGCCCGCTGATCAATATGCAGGGTCAGGTGATCGGCATCAACTCGCAGATCTACACCAAGAGCGGCGGCTTCATGGGCCTGTCGTTCGCGATCCCGATCGACATCGCGATGAACGTCGAGCAGCAATTGAAAACCAGCGGCCATGTCACGCGTGGCCGGCTCGGCGTCGAAATCCAGGACGTAACCGCCGACCTGGCGAAATCATTCGGGCTGCCGAAGGCGGAAGGCGCGCTGGTGGCGTCGGTCGATCCGAAGGGCCCGGCGGCGCACGCCGGTTTCGAGCCGGGTGACGTCATCGTCAAGTACAACGGCAAGCAGGTCGACAGCGCCAACGATCTGCCGCGCATGGTCGGCAGCACCCGCCCCGGCAGCACGGTCCACGTCGAGGTATGGCGCAAGGGCAAGACCCGGATGCTGCAGGCAAAGATTGGCACGCTGAAACCCGAAAACGTGGCCAGCGCAGCGGGCGGCAGTACCGCCGGTGCCGACCGGCTCGGGCTCACCGTCGACAAATTGACTGCGGATCAGAAGAGCGATCTCGATGTCCAGCACGGCGTCGTCGTAAAAAGCGTCAGTGGCGCTGCAGCCCAGGCCGGCATTCAGCAGGGCGACGTGATCATTGCGGTCAATAACCAGGACATCAACAGCGTGCGGCAATTCGATCAGCTGATCACCGACGCAAAATCCGGGCATCCGCTGGCACTCCTGGTCGCACGCGACGGCACGCGGCTCTACATCCCGATCCGCGTCGGATAAGCCGATCGGGCGGCATCGGAGAAGCGCCGGCTGCCACGGGAGCCGGCGCTTCTTTTTTCGGCGTTGAAATGGAGCGCGTGCCGCGCCGCAACCCATGGGCACGGCGCACTGCCGCCTCGTCGCGCCGTGCGCCATCGCAAAGTGCGATTTAAATGTATCCGTATGTAATACATCACGTGAGTACTGGCGGGATGGGTTCATAATACGCCGTCCCGAAACGGAGCCATTCCATGAAAAAAGACATCAGGGGCTTCCTGCGCGACCTGTGGGCACTTACCTGGCCGTACTGGTTTTCGGAGGAACGCTGGTCGGCGCGCGGTCTGCTCGCCGTGATCGTCGCGATGAATCTCGGTTCGGTCTATCTGACCGTGCTCTACACCGAATGGCAGAACCGTTTCTACACCGCGCTGCAGAAACTCGACATGAGCGCGTTCTACCATCTGCTCGGCTACTTCGGCGGGCTTGCCACCGCGTTCATCGTGATCGGCGTCTATCAGCTCTATCTGAACCAGATGCTGCAGATCCGCTGGCGGCGCTGGCTCACCGACCACTACCTCGATCAGTGGATCGGCAGCGGCGCGCACTACCGGATGCAGCTCACCGATCGCGGCACTGACAACCCCGACCAGCGGATCAGCGTCGACCTCGCGAATTACGTCGACGCCACGCTCAACCTGACGCTGGGACTGATCTCGTCGGTGGTCACGCTGGGTTCGTTTGTCACCATGCTGTGGGAACTGTCCGGCGCGCTGGCGTTTCACGTCGCCGGCCACGCGATATCCATTCCCGGCTACATGGTATGGGTGGCGCTGATCTACGCGGCGGTCGGATCGTGGCTCACCTACGTCATCGGCCATCCGCTGGTCAGGCTCAACTTCAACCAGCAGATGTACGAGGCGAACTTCCGTTTTTCACTGGTGCGTTTTCGTGAGAACGGCGAGGCCGTCGCCCTCTACGGCGGCGAAGCGGACGAAGTGCGCGGCCTGCGGCACCGGTTCGCCGACGTGTTCGGCAACTGGTGGGCGATCATGCTGCGGCAGAAAAAGCTCACATGGTTCCAGTCCGGCTACAGCCAGATCGCGATCATTTTTCCGTTCCTGGTCGCAGCACCGCGCTATTTCAGCGGCGCGATGGAACTGGGCGGGCTGGTGCAGACCTCGTCGGCGTTCGGCCAGGTACAGGGCGCGCTGTCATGGTTCGTCAACGCGTACAACAGCCTCGCCGACTGGCAGGCCACGGTCGAACGGTTGACCACCTTCCGCCACGCCACGGAAATCGCGCAAAAAGAGCACGCCGGCATCCGGGTGCAGCCGGACACTGCGGCGCAGACCTATCGTGCCGAACACGTGGCGATCAATCTGCCCAACGGCCAGCCGCTGTTCCGCGATTTCAACCTTCAGTTCGAGCCCGGCCAGTCGGTGCTGGTCACCGGCCCGTCCGGCGTCGGCAAGAGCACGCTGTTCCGCACGCTGGCCGGAATCTGGCCGTTCGGCCACGGCACCATTCGCCAGCCGCAAACGGACAGCATTCTGTTCCTGCCGCAGAAACCCTATCTGACCGTCGCATCGCTGCGCAGCCAGCTCGCGTATCCGGATGCAGCCGAACGCTTCAGCGAAGACCAACTGCGGCGTGCGCTCACCGACTGCGGACTGGGCAAATTTGCGAGCCAGCTGGATGAGACGCGCCACTGGGCACAGGAACTTTCGGTCGGTGAACAGCAGCGCATCGGCTTCGCGCGGGCGCTGCTGCACCGGCCGCAATGGCTGTTTCTCGATGAAGCCACCGCGTCGCTCGACGAAACCGCGGAACGCCAGCTGCATGCGCTGCTGCACGCACGGCTGCCGGATACCGCAATCATCAGCATCGGCCACCGTTCATCGCTGGCGGCATTCCATCAGCATCGTCTCGAAATCCGCCATGGAGCGAACGGCGCCGAGGTTGCGCCGGCGCCGGTATCGATGGCCGCGAGCTGAACAACCGCCATCCGCGAGATCGCAAAAAACAACAACCATTCATCGGGGAGCCATGCGCGAACTGTTCAACAAGCTGGTCGCGGCGCCGGGCCTGCGCAAGCTCGGCCCCGGCCTCATCACCGGTGCCGCCGACGACGATCCGAGCGGCATCGCCACCTATTCGCAGACCGGCGCGCAGTTCGGCTTCGGCATGCTGTGGACGCTGCTGTTCGCGTACCCGCTGATGGTCGGCATTCAGATCGTTTCCGCGCGCATCGGGCGCGTCACCGGACAGGGTGTCGCTGCCAACCTGCGGCGCCATTATCCGCCATGGCTGCTGTACACGATCGTGCTGCTGCTGCTGATTGCGAACACCTGCAACCTGGCCGCCGACATCGCGGCGATGGCCGCCGCGCTGCAATTGCTGATCGGCGGGCCGACGCAGCTCTACGCGGTGATCTTCGGCGCACTGTCGCTGATGCTGCAGGTGTTCGTGCCGTTCTCGCGCTATTCACCGTTTCTGAAATGGCTGACGCTGTCACTGTTCGCGTACGTAGCGGTGGTATTCTCGGTGCGGCTGCCATGGCGCGAGATGATCCTCAACACCGCGATTCCGCCATTGTCGCTGCACCGCGATTACGTGATCGGCGTGGTCGCCGTGCTCGGCACCACGATCAGCCCCTATCTCTTTTTCTGGCAGGCGTCGCACGAGGTCGAAGAGCTGCGGGCCGATGCCAACGAACGCCCGCTGCGGCGTGTGCCGCTGCAGGCACCGGCACATCTGCAGCGCATCAAGATCGACACCTATGTCGGCATGGCGCTCACCACCACCATCGCGTTCTTCATCATGCTGACCACCGCGGTGACGCTGCATGCGCACGGGGTCACGCACATCGAAACCGCGGCACAGGCGGCCGAGGCGCTGCGACCGATCGCCGGCCCGCTGGCGTTTTTCCTGTTCAGCGTCGGCATCATCGGCACCGGCCTGCTGGCGGTGCCGGTGCTCGCCGGATCGGCCGCCTATGCGGTGTCCGAAGCGCTGCGCCTGCCGGTCGGCCTGGCGCTGAAGCCGCGCGAGGCGATCGGCTTCTACAGCATCATCGCGGCGGCGACACTGATCGGCGTCGCACTGGTGTTCACGCCGATCGATGCCATCGAGGCACTCTACTGGAGCGCCGTCATCAACGGCGTGATCGCGGTGCCGATCATGGCGGTGATGATGGTGCTCGCCGCGCAGCCGCGCATCATGGGCCGGCTCACCATTTCATCCCGGCTGCAGCTGCTGGGGTGGCTGGCGACGCTGGTGATGGGCGCCGCGGTGGTAGCGATGTTCATGACGCTGTAATCGCAGCGATCACCCCGCCTCGCCGACCGCGATCGCTTCGGCGCGCGCGATGAGCTTTTCGGCCATGCGCAAATTGGCGATGTCGATCATGCGGCCGTCGAGTCCGACCGCGCCCTTGCCTTGCTGCGTCGCGCGCTTCATCGCGGCGACGATGCGGCGCGCCTGTTCGACTTCCTGCGGCGCCGGGCTGTAGACCTCGTTGGCCAGCGCGATCTGCGACGGATGGATCACCATCCGCCCCTCGTAGCCGATCGCCGCGGTGCGCCGCGCCGACGCCAGAAAGCCGGCGGTGTCGCGGAAGTCGCTGAACGGCCCGTCGATCGCGCGCAGGCCAAAGGCACGGCACGCGTACAGAATCCGTGTCTGCGCCGCGTGCCACTGGTCGGCAAGATGGAACTCGCGGCTGCCGCCGGCCTCCTTCGCCGCCAGCACGCCATAATCGGAATTCACCGCACCGATCTCGGTGCTGCGCGCGCCGGTGGCGGCGGCGAAATCCCCGGGCCCGAAGCACATCGCTTCCAGCCGCCGGCTCGACTGCGCGATCGCCTCGACGTTGACCATGCCGAGCGCGGTTTCGATCATGATTTCGAAACCGACGCGGCGCTCGCGCTTCACCGCCAGCTCGATCTGGCTCACCAGCATATCGAGCGCATAGACATCGGCCGCGACGCCGATCTTCGGGATGAACAGCAGATCGAGCCGCGGGCAGTGCTCGACGATCTCGATCACGTCGCGATACATCCACGGCGTATCGAGACCGTTGATGCGCACGTTGAGCGTCTTGCGTCCCCAGTCGATGTCGTTGAGCGCGGCAATCACGTTGCGCCGCGCCTGTTCCTTGTCGTCCGGCGCGACAGCGTCCTCGAGATCGAGAAACACCGCGTCGGCGGCGGTGCGCGCCGCCTTCTCGAACAGGTTCGGATTGGAACCCGGCACCGCCAGCTCGGAACGGTGCAGACGGTTCGTGCGCGGCGGAATTTCAGTGAAGCTCATGATCGTTTCCCATGGTCGTCGTTCAACAATTGGCACAAGGCGGAAGAGTCGATTTTACCGCCGTACGCGTCGATCAGCGCGTCGAATTGCGCGGTCACTGCGCCGCCCGCCGGCAGCGGCAGACCAATGTCGCGCGCCAGATCCATCACGATATGCAGATCCTTGTGATGCAGCCGCGCCTCGATGCCGGCGACGAAATCGCCGTTCAGCATGCGCGGCCCGAGTACATCAAGCGCACGGCTGGCGGCGAAGCCGCCCAGCAGCGCGTCACGTACCTTCGCCGGATCGGCGCCGAGCCGCCGCGCCAGCGCCAGCGCTTCGGCTGCGCCTTCGATCGCCACCGTGAACGCCAGCTGGTTGCAGGCCTTTGCGATCTGGCCGGCACCGTTGCCGCCGATATGGACAATGGTTTTGCCGAGACATTGCAGCAGCGGCCGCGCGCGCGCAAAGGTATCGGTGCTGCCGCCCGCCATGATAGCCAGCGAGCCGTCGGCCGCCGCACCGCCACCGCCGGATACCGGCGCATCCAGCATGTCGACGCCGCGCTGCGCCAGCGCCTGCGCAATGCGGCGCGTCACGGCAGGCGAAATCGTGCTCATGTCGATCACCAGCAGACCGGAACGTGCACCGTGAATGATGCCGTCATCGCCCAGCACCACCTGCTCGACGTCGGCAGACGCGGTCACCATCGTGAACACCGCGTCACAGCACGCGGCCAGCGCGGCCGGCGAATCACAGACACGGGCGCCGGCCTCCACCAGCGGCGCCGCCGTCTGCGGCCGGCGCGCGTACAGCGACAGCGCATGGCCGCCCTTCATCAGATTGAGTGCCATCGGGCGGCCCATCACGCCGAGTCCGATAAAACCGATGTTCATGTCGTCTCCTGTCGTTGCCGCGATTGTCTGAGTTCGGCCGCCAGAAAATTGACGAATGCGCGAACCCGCGCCGATTGCCGATGACGATGCGCATACACGGCGAAAATATCGGCGCCCGGTGTTTCATAGCCGGGCAGTACGGTCACCAGGCGCCCATCCGCAAGGTAGTCCTTGATGTCCCATTCCGCGCGCATCAAGATGCCGTGTCCATCAAGCGCCCACTTGACGGCGATTTCTCCGTCGTTGGTCGTCAGACTGCCGCCGATGCGGACGGCCTCCGTCGTGCGTGTCCCGCCCCTGCCCCGCGACAGGCGCCATACGCCGTACGCTTCGTTGCCCTGGCGAATGCCGATGCAATTGTGCTGCGTCAGATCGCGCGGCGTGCGCGGCATGCCGTGCTTCGCAACATACGCCGGCGACGCGCACAGCAGCCGGCGATTTCGGGCAAGCCGGCGCGCAATCACCCGCGCGTCGGGCGGCTCGCCAAAGCGAATGCAGACGTCGAACGCATCCTCGGTCAGCGGCGGCGGTGCGACCGACAGCTGCAATTGCACGTCGACCTGCGGGTAAGCGGCGACGAAGCGCGAAATGGCGGGTCCGACATGACTGCGTCCGAAACCGAGCGTCGCGTTCACGCGCAACAATCCGCGCGGCGTCTTGTTCGCGCTGCCCAGCAATTCGCCCAGATCGTCGATCTCGCCCAGTATCCGCCGCGCATGCTCGACGTAAACCTCGCCTTCCGGCGTCAGCGTCATGCGACGCGTGGTGCGGCTGACGAGCACGACGCCGGCGCGCTGCTCCATGCGCGCCAGGCGCTTGCTCACCGCCGCCGCCGTCAATCCCAGTTCGCGTGCGGCGGCACTCAGGCTGCCCGACGCCGCCAGCGTGGAAAAGAACGCGAGATCGACCGGCTCCACGATGCCGTACACAATGCCCACTTTTGAATCGAAGTTAAGAATGCCTTGATTCTAGCATCGGTCGCGGCGCTCAAAGCCACGTAAACTTTGCGTTACCCAAAGCGATTTGAAGAGACGACACGATGAAAACCTACCGCATTGCGACGATACCGGGCGACGGCATCGGCAAGGAAGTGATCCCGGCCGGACAGCAGGTACTCGAAGCGCTGGCAACCACCTCGGACGCATTCAGGTTCGAATTCGAAAACTTCAACTGGGGTGCAGACCACTATCGCAAGCACGGCGTAATGATGCCGGAGAACGGACTCGACGCGCTGCGCAACGCGGACGCCATCCTGTTCGGCTCGGCGGGTGACCCCGACCTGCCGGACCACATTACGTTATGGGGCCTGCGTCTCAAGATCTGCCAGAGCTTTGATCAATACGCCAACGTGCGTCCGACGCGCATCCTGCCCGGCATCGACGCGCCGCTGAAACGCTGCAAGCCTGAGGATCTCGACTGGGTCATCGTGCGCGAAAACTCGGAAGGCGAATATTCCGGCGTTGGCGGACGCGTGCATCGCGACCATCCGATCGAGGTCGCCACCGAGGTCTCCGTCTTCACGCGCGCCGGCGTCGAACGGGTCCTGCGCTACGCATTCTCGCTGGCACAGTCGCGCCCGCGCAAGCAGCTGACCGTCATCACGAAAAGCAATGCGCAGCGCCATGCAATGGTGATGTGGGACGAAATCGCCAGACAAGTGGCGGCGGAATACCCCGATGTCAGATGGGACAAGGAACTGGTCGATGCGGCGACCGCGCGCATGGTCAATCGCCCGTCGTCGCTGGACACGATCGTCGCCACCAATCTGCATGCCGATATCCTGAGCGATCTGGCGGCGGCGCTGGCGGGCGGCCTCGGCATCATTCCAACCGGCAACATCGATCCGCAGCGCCGTTTTCCGTCGATGTTCGAGCCGATTCACGGATCGGCATTCGACATCATCGGCAAGGGACTGGCGAACCCGATCGGCACCTTCTGGTCGGTCGTGATGCTGCTGCAGCACCTGGGAGAAATGGAGGCCGCGAAACGGGTGATGCAGGCGATCGAAACAGTCACCGCAGATCCGGCGCTGCATACCCGCGACCTCGGCGGAACAGCCGGCACCGCGCAGGTGACCGCTGCAGTTTGCGCACGGGTGGGGAGAATCGAAGCCGCCGCCTGATGTGCAAAAAGAGCAGCAACGGATTGCCAACGATTCGCAATCTGGGTTATCGTAGCGACACCGGTCGAAGCAGCACACTATAATAGATTCGCAACGCGCCTCGCGTCCTTCGGCCCGGGCCGGTTCATTCATCATTGAGGAGGTAACACATGAATTCCAAGCTGAAAACCCTTGCTGCGATGTCTGTGGCGGCGATGCTGGGCGCCGGCGTCGCGCAAGTCGCGTCCGCCGCGGACGATACCATCGTGCTCGGCGCCGCGGTGTCGCTTACCGGCAAGTACGCAACGCTCGGCCACAACACGCAGGATGGCTACAACTTCACCGCCAAACGCATCAATGAAACAGGCGGCGTCAAGGTCGGCAGCAAGCACTACAAGCTGAAGATCGCGTACTACGACGACGAATCAACCTCCGCCCGCGGCGCGCAGCTGGTCGAGCGGCTGATCAAGCAGGACCACGTCAATTTCGTGCTCGGGCCCTACAGCTCGGCACTGACCAAGGCGGTCGCACCGATCACCGAAAAGTACAAGATTCCGATGGTCGAAGGCAACGGCGCCTCCCGCGGCCTGTTCACGAAAGGCTACAAATATCTGTTCGCGGTGCTGAACACGTCCGATTACTATCTGCGCCCGGCGGTGGCCATCCTCGCCGAGGAAGCGAAGAAGGAAGGGCGCGACCCGAAGTCGATGAAGATCGCGGTCGCGGTCGAAAACGACAATTTCTCGCGTGACGTGCGTGACGGCGTGCTCGAGGACGCGAAGAAGTACGGCATGAAGGTCGTGATCGACGACAAGCTGCCGCCCGATCTCAACGACATGAGCACCACGCTGACCAAGGTCAAGGCGCTGAAACCGGACGCCCTGCTGATTTCGGGTCACGACAAGGGCGCGATCCTCGGCATCCGCCAGGTCGCGGCACAGAAAGTGTACGTGCCGATGCTGGCACTGACGCACTGCGATTCGGCGAAGGTCATCAAGAAATTCGGCAAGGACGCGAACTACGCATTCTGCGCATCGCAATGGGATTCGAACCTGACCTACAAGGACCGCTGGTTCGGCAATCCGCAGAAGTTCGCAGACGACTTCAAGAAAGCCTACAACTATGATCCGCCGTACCAGGTCGCCGAATCGGCAGCCGCGGTTGAAGTGTTCGCCGACGCGATCGAACGTGCCGGATCGCTGGACCCGCAGAAAGTACGGGACGCACTGACCAAGACCGACATGGTAACGTTCTACGGCCCGGTCAAGTTCGACAGCACCGGCAAGAACGTCGGCAAGTCGATGGTGCTGTACCAGATACAGAACGGCAAGTACGTGGTGGTCGCCCCGTCGAAATGGGCGAAGACCAAGCCGATCTATCCCGCGCCGCAGTGGGACAAGCGCAAGTAAACCCCTGAGCCGGCCCGGCGCCCGACGGCGCCGGGCAGACTTCGAATGTCAAACCTCAGCGTCCTGTTCGACGCCCCGATACTGCTGGTGCAGCTCCTCGTGAGCGGCATCCTGGTCGGGGCTATTTTCGCACTGGTCGCCTACGGCATGGCGCTGCTGTGGGGCGTGATGAACATCATCAACATCGCGCAGGGCGAGTTCGTGATGGTCGGCGGCTACATCGCGTTCTTCCTGGCACGCGCCGGCATCAGCCCGATTTTCGGCATCCCGATTGCAGCGGTCGTGATGTATGGCCTCGGCCTCGCACTGTACCGCAGCGTGATCTGGCGCATCGTGGACCAGGACATGTTCATTTCGATACTGGCGACGTTCGGCATCAGCATCCTGCTGCAGCAGCTCGGCAACCAGTTGTTCGGTTCCGACATTCGCACGCTGCCGTCGCACCTGCCGAGCCTGTTCCTGGCCGGCGGCATGGTGACCGTCCCCGAAATCAAAATCGTCGGCTTCGCCGCGGCACTCGCGGTCGGCGCGGCGCTGGTGGTGTTCCTGCGCTACACACGGCTCGGCCAGGCGATCCGCGCCACCGCCCAGAACGCCCGCGCGGCACGCGTGCTCGGCATCGACACCAACCGCGTCTACGCCGCTACGTTTGCGCTGAATTGCGCGATCTGCGGCGCGGCCGGCGGGCTGGTGGCGATGACCTGGTTCATCCAGCCCTACCTCGGCCTCACCTATACGCTGCGCTCGTTCATGATCGTGATCGTTGCCGGGCTCGGCAATCTGCCCGGCGTGATACTGGCCGGCACCGGCCTCGGCGTGGTGGAACAGGCGGCGGGCTTCATTCTCGGCGCGGAATATCAGACCGCGTTCGTATTTCTGCTGCTGGTCGTCATCCTGGTCGGCCGCAACATGGTGCTGGCGCGCCAGCGCCGCTACCTGAAATGAACAGCCGCAAGCGCGATATCGCAATCATGGTCGCGACCGGTGTCGCCGGCATTGCCGCGCCGTGGGTCGCGCCGGCCATCACCACGCAGATGGCATTCCTGTGGCTGATGATCCTGTTTGCGTTGACGTGGGACATCAACGGCGGACAGATGGGTTACAACTCGTTCGGCAACGTGCTGTTCTTCGGCCTCGGCGTCTACGCGTGTGCACTGCTGCAGCGTGATTCCGGCCTCTCATATTACGTGGCGCTGGGTTGCGGGATCGGCCTCGGCGCGCTGGTCGCCGCCGGCGCGGCGCTGATCCTGGGCCCTGCCGTTCTGGCGATCCGCGGCCATTATTTCGCGATTGCGACGCTCGGACTTGCGATCGTCGCCGCCGACATCGCATCGGCGTGGGAGTATGTCGGCGCCGCGTCCGGCCTCGCCACACCGGTCTATCCCGGTCTGATCGAGCACCGCACCCGCTTCTTCTACTACCTGCTGTTCGTACTGGCGGCACTGACTTTCCTGACCGTGCGCAAGCTCTATTCGGCGCGCTTCGGACTGGCGATCAATGCCATTCGCGACGATGAGGACAAGGCCGAGGCGATGGGATTGCACACCACGCGCTACAAGGTGTTCGCGTGGTGCATCAGCGCCTTCTTTCTGGGCGCGGCTGGCGGTCCGGTCGGCAACCTGGTCGGCTTCATCGATCCGCAGGATCTGGCGTTTGCCGGCGCCACCTTCGGCGTGTGGATGGTGCTGATGGCGGTGCTCGGCGGCAAGGGCACGCTGTGGGGCCCGGTGATCGGCGCCGTCGTGTTCCACATCACGCAGGAAGTGTTCTGGACCTATCTGCTCGGCTGGCAGCGGGTCGCGATGGGACTGCTGATCGTGATCATCGTGGTGTTCTTCCCGGCCGGCATTCTGGGCTGGGCCGGCCGCGCGCGCGCGCGCCCGAAAGATCCCGCCCAGCCCGCACCGGCCGCCAAGACGGCGCCACGGCCGAGCATGGAGGCCGAACGGTGAGCGCGCTGCTGGAAGTGCGCAACGTCAGCAAGCGTTTCGGCGGCATCGTCGCCAACCACAAGGTTTCGCTCGACGTGGCGCGCGGCAGCATCACCGGGCTGATCGGCCCCAATGGTTCCGGCAAGACCACGCTGTTCAATTCGATCGTCGGCTATCATCCAATCGACGGCGGCTCGATCCGCTTCGACGGCCGCGAAATCGCGCGCATGCGCGCACCGCAGATCGCCCGCCTGGGACTGGTGCGCACGTTTCAGCAGACGCACGTCTACCGCGCGATGGATTGCGTGCAGAACATGCAGATCAGCACATCGCATGCCGGCGAAACGCTGTTCTCGATGCTGCGCGCCCCGGCCACCGCGGTCACCGAGCGTGCCGAAGCGCTGCTGGAGTTCGTCGGGCTGTATTCGAAGCGCATGCTGCGTGCCGGCGATCTGTCGTTCGGCCAGCAGAAGCTGCTGGAATTCGCGATGGCGCTGATGAATGAGCCCAAGCTGCTGCTGCTCGACGAGCCGACTGCCGGCATCAACCCGGTGCTGATCAACGGACTGATCGACCGGCTGAAACGCGCCAACGCCGAGCTCGGCATCACGCTGCTGGTGATTGAGCACAACATGCGCGTGATCATGAATCTGGCGAGCCACATCTACTGCTTCGCGCATGGTGAGCTGCTGGCGGAGGGCGATCCGGAAAAAGTCCGCAACGACCGGCGCGTGCTCGACGCCTATCTCGGAGGCCGCTGATGGCCGAACCCGTCACCCCGCAATCGAAAATCAGCGGCTACGGCTTCGGCAGCACCGATGTCGTGCTGTCGGTCGACGAGGTCGAACGCGCGGCCGGCGAACTGGCGCAAAGCGGGCCGGACACCAGCGAACTGGTGCAACTGTGCAGCGGCGACCCGCTGGTCGCGATCGACGGACTGGTCGCCGGCTACGGCAAGATGGAAATTCTGCACGGCTTCGATCTGCGCGTCGGCCGCGGCCAGTCACTGTGCCTGATCGGGCCCAATGGCGCCGGCAAGTCGACGGTGCTGCATTCGATTCACGGCTTTACCCGCATCACGTCCGGAACCATCCGCGTCAACGGCCGCGACGTGACACAGCTGTCACCGCACCGCAAGCTGCGTGAAGCCGGCGTCGCCTACATTCTGCAGGACAACTCGGTGTTCCCGGATATGAGCGTCGAGGAAAACCTGTTCATGGGCGGATTTTTGATGAACCGGCCGCATGACGCGAAACAGGCAGCCGAAAGCGTGTTCGACCGCTATCCGCGACTTGCCGAGCGGCGTCATCAACGCGCCGGCGTGCTGTCCGGCGGCGAACGCCGGCTGCTGGAGATTTCGCGCGCGCTGATCATGAATCCGGAAGTGCTGCTGGTCGACGAGCCGTCGATCGGGCTCGAGCCGCGCTACATCGACAGGGTGTTCGAAATTCTGAGCGACCTGCAGCAGCGTGAAGCGAAGACCATCATCATGGTCGAGCAGAACGCGAAAAAAGGACTCGAATTCGCCGACCTCGGCTACGTGCTGGTATCGGGCAGAACAGCGCTTGCCGGCCGTGGCCGCGACCTGCTCGACAATCCGGAGGTGGGGCGGCTGTTTCTCGGCGGCTGAGCAGCGTTCATTCCGCAGCCGCCTCATCGTCGCGATCGAGCCATCCGGAAAACTCGAATTGCCGCTCGCACCACGCAGCGACCGACAACACTCCATCGTCGTCGCCTGAACGTCCGACGATCTGCAATGCCAGCGGCAGTCCGCGCGACCCCAGTTCCACCGGAATGCTGATCGCCGGCACACCGGTCAGCGTCCACATCACGCAAAACGTCGGATCGCCGGTCTCACCCAGCGTCGCCGGCGCCTCGCCGCGCGCCGGCGGTGTGATGATCGCATCGTAGTCCGACAGAAAGCCGTCGAGTGCCTCGATCAGATCCTGGCGCAGCGCCACCGCTTCGCGGTAGCGTTCGGCCGGAATCGCCCGGCCGGCGTCGATCAGACGATTCAGCATGTCGCTGAGATCGGCGCGGTGCGCATCCTGCAGCGCGCGGAAGAATTGTGACGCCTCGTACGTCATGATCGTGCTGTGCACGGTGTGCGCATCACTGAACACCGCCGGCAGTTCCACTTCGCTCACCGTCGCACCGGCGCCGCTGAGCCGCCGGATCGCATCGACGAAACTGCCGGCTTGCGCGGCATCCGCGGCGCGCCACACCGGCGTACGCACCGCCGCCAGACGCGGCGGCGACGCCGGCTGCTGCACTGCGCCGCCGATACGGCCGGCGCTCGCCATCACACTGGCCACGCGGCCGGCATCGGCGACCGAACGCGCCAGCACGCCGGTCTGATCGAGCGTCGGACTGTAGTCGAGCGTGCCATGGTTCGGCACCAGGCCGCGGGTCGGCTTGAAGCCGACAATGCCGCAAAACGCGGCCGGCCGGATCACCGATCCGGCGGTCTGCGTGCCGAGCGCCGCCGGCACCATGCCACTCGCGACGGCGGCGGCCGATCCGCTGGACGAGCCGCCGGGCGTGTGCGCGGTGTTCCACGGATTGTGCGTCTTGCCGGGCGCGAAATAAGCGAATTCGGTGGTGACCGTCTTGCCCATGATCACCGCGCCCGCGCGCTCCAGCCGCCGCACCACTTCGGCACTTTCCTGTGCAACGCGATCACGGTATAGCGGCGATCCCATCGCCGTCGGCAGCCCGCCAACGTCGATGATGTCCTTGATGCCGACCGGGACGCCGTCCAGCACGCCGCGCGCTGCGCCGCCGGCACGCTCGGCATCGAGCGCCGCGGCACGTGCCAGCGCGCGTTTCGTGTCGAGCTGCTGCCACGCCTGAATCCGCGGCTCGAGCTGCTCGATGCGTTCGAAACAGCTTCGCACCAGTGCCAGCGCGGTGGTGCCGTTCTCCTCCAGACGCTCCGCCGCCTCACCCGCGCCCAATCTGAATAGTTCGTTCATGATCGCCCGTTGTTTATTCCTCGAATCAAAGATTTTACCCTCGTTTCGAGCATTCTCGATGGCGCGCAAAGCGTGTCCTGCGTCACTTCAACGGTGATAACCGCAGAGGCGCGGAGGCGCGGAGACGCGGAGGAACGCAGAGGAAAACAACAGAGGAGCAAAATCTGAAATTCCAAAGTTCCTTGTGGCTTTTCTTTGCGCCTTCGCGCCTTTGCGGTTATTGCCTTTCTCTGCGTTTTCTCTGCGACCCCTGCGCCTCTGCGGTTATCGCTTTGGTTTTCGCTTTTTCTTGGCGCTCTTGGCGCCTTGGCGATTCAATTTCAGCCTGCCGTTTCAAATCCAGAACAGCCAGACCGCCGTCAGCACACACGTCGCCGCCAGAAATGGCAGCGAAAACCGGTGGAACACACGCAGCATGCCGGCTTCGCC
>DASSON010000101.1:0-5060 GCA_035700525.1 Burkholderiales bacterium | reverse complement strand
CGCGCTGTGGTGCGTCGATCCGATCGACGGCACGTCCAATTTCGTCAACGGATTGCCGTATTTCGCGATCTCGGTGGCGCTGATGAAAAATCGCCGCAGCGTGCTGGGCGTCGTCTATGCGCCCTATTCCGACGAAATGTTTTGTGCCGAGAGCGGCCGCGGCGCGTCGCTGAACGGCGAATCGCTGCCGCTGGTGACACACAACGCGGCGCTGCGCGGCGCGGTCGCCGGTGTCGACTTCAAGCGGCTGCCGCGCGCACTGGCGTGTGATCTGGCGCGCACGCCGCCCTATTCGTCGCAGCGCAACTTCGGCTCCAGCAGCCTCGAATGGTGCTACACCGCGGCCGGCCGCTTCGACGTCTACCTGCACGGCGGCCAGAAACTGTGGGACTACGCCGCCGGTGCGCTGATCCTGCAGGAGGCGGGCGGCGCCGTGTGCACGCTCGAGAACGATGATTTCTGGGCGAGTCCGCTGTGGCAGCGCTCGGTGGTCGCGGCGCTCGATGCGGAACTGCTGCACGCATGGTGCAGCTGGATTCGCGCGCATTTGCCGGAGTGATTGCTTCTATCCGCGCTGAAAGCGGTCTAGAATCGCGCCTTTCCGGCAACACACGCGCTGCCGAAAGGACAACACGGCTTGAAAATCATCATCCTCGGCGCCGGCCAGGTCGGCGCGTCGGTCGCGGAAAGCCTGGTGTCGGAGGCCAATGACATCACCGTCGTCGATACCAACGGTGTGCGGCTGAAGCAGCTGCAGGACCGCTTCGATCTGCGCTCGGTGACCGGTAATGCCGCGCATCCCGGCATACTGAAACAGGCCGGCGCCGAAGACGCCGACATGATTCTCGCGGTGACACAGAGCGACGAGACCAACATGGTCGCGTGCAAGCTGGCGGCGACGCTGTTCAACACGCCGACCCGTATCGCGCGCATCCGCGCCGCCGACTACCTCGAACATCCGGAGCTGCTGGCGCCGGAGAATTTCGCAGTCGATTTTTCGATCTGCCCGGAAGAAATCCTGACGCAGTACGTGGCGAAGCTGATCGAATTCCCCGAGTCGCTGCAGGTGCTGGAATTCGCCGAGGGCCGCGTATCGCTGGTGGCGGTGCGCGCCTATCACGATAGCCCGCTGGTCGGTCGCGGCCTGCATCGGCTGCGTGCCGATTCGCCGATCGAGGCGCAGGTGGCGGCGATCTTCCGCCACGACCGCGGCATCATTCCGGAAGCCGACACCGCGATCCAGGCCGGTGACGAGGTGTTTTTCATCGCCGCCACCGAAAACATCCGCAACGTGCTGCGCCAGCTGCGGCGCATGGACAAGCCGGTGAAGCGGGTGATGATCGGCGGCGGCGGCAACATCGGCCTGCGCCTGGCGCGCGCGCTCGAAAACAACTACCAGGTCAAGCTGATCGAATACAGCAGCGCCGCGACCGAGCAGCTGGCGCAGACGCTGCACCGCACGCTGGTGCTCACCGGCGACGCCACCGACGAGGAACTGCTGGAATCGGAAAATGCCGGCGAGATGGACGTATTCTGCGCCGTGACCAACGACGACGAAACCAACATCATGTCGTGCCTGCTGGCGAAGCGCATGGGCGCGCGCAAGGTGATCGCGCTGATCAACCGCAGCTCCTATGCCAACCTGCTGCAGGCGGGCCAGATCGACATCGCAATCTCGCCGGCACAGGCCACCATCGGCTCGCTGCTGGCGCACGTGCGCCGCGGCGACTGCGTCGCGGTGCATTCGCTGCGGCGCGGCGCCGCGGAAGCGCTGGAGCTGATCGCGCACGGAGATGCGCAATCGTCGCACGTGGTGGGACGCCGCGTCGACGAACTGAAGCTGCCGAAAGGCGCAACCATCGGCGCGGTGGTGCGCCGCCACGAAAAGGCGGCGGACGCCGCCGCGGAAGATCAGGACGTTCACGACTACGAAGTGATCGTCGCCCGCCCGGACACCGTGATCGAGCCTGACGATCACGTCATCGTGTTCGTCGTCAACAAGCGCATGGTGCCGAAGATCGAGAAGCTGTTCCAGGTCGGCGTCGGCTTCCTGTAGGCGGTTTTCCGAGGGGAACGGATGCGACGACGGCTGCTACCGCTGCTGCACGTGCTCGGCCTGGTGATCATGCTGTTCAGCCTGACGCTGCTGCTGCCGCTGGCGGTCGGGCAGTGGTACGGCGACGCCGCGCGTTCCTGTTACGATGAATCGATCGCAATCACGTTCGTCGCCGGCGGCCTGCTGTGGTTTGTGATGCGGCGTTTCCGGCGCGAATTGCAGGCGCGCGACGGCTTTCTGCTGGTGTCGCTGGTATGGACGGTGCTGCCGGCATTCGCAACGCTGCCGCTGCTGTTCTATCTGCCGGGACTGTCGTTCACCGACGCCTATTTCGAAACCGTCTCCGGCATCACCACCACCGGCGCGACGGTGCTGTCGTACATCGACACGCTGCCGCCGTCGATCAATCTGTGGCGCTGCGAGCTGGTGTGGCTCGGCGGCATGGGCCTGATCGTGCTGGCGGTCGCGATCCTGCCGCTGCTGGGTGTCGGCGGCATGCAGCTCTACAAGGCGGAGCTGCCCGGCCCGATGAAGGACGCCAAGCTCACGCCGCGCATCACCGAGACCGCGAAGGGACTGTGGCTGGTCTACTGCGTGATTACCGCGGCGTGCGTGATCGCGTTCTGGCTGGCCGGGATGAACTGGTTCGACGCGCTGTGTCACGCGTTCTCGACGATGGGGTTGGGCGGTTTCTCGACTCACGATGCCAGCTTCGGCTATTTCAACTCGCCGGCGATCGAAGCTGTTGCCGTCATCTTCATGCTGATCGCGGGGATCAATTTCGCGTCCCATTTCATGGCCTGGCGCGGCCGTTCGCTGAAGGTTTACGTGACCGATCCCGAGGCCGGGATGTTTCTGCTGGTGACGCTGGGCAGCGCGCTGGCGATCGCATGCTACCTGCGCTACACGCTCACTTATTCCAATTTCTGGACGGCATTGCGCTACTCGGTATTCAACACGGTGTCGATCGCGACCACCACCGGTTTTTCCAGCACCAATTATGGTTTGTGGCCGATGTTTGCGCCGCTGTGGATGCTGTTCCTGTGCTGTTTTGCCAGCAGCGCCGGTTCCACCGGCGGCGGCATCAAGATGATTCGCGCGCGGCTGCTGTTCCGGCAGGCAGCGCGCGAGCTGGTGCGGCTGATTCATCCGCAGGCGCAGTTGCCGGTCAAGATCAAGCAACAGGCGCTGCCGGACACGATCGTGTTCGCGGTGCTCGGTTTCGTCTCGATCTATCTCGCGGTGATGTTGTTTGCGACATTCCTGCTGCTGCTGTCCGGTCTCGATCTGGTCAGCGCGTTCTCCGCCGTCATCGCGTGCATGAACAACACCGGTCCAGGCCTCGAACGGGTGGGGCCGGCGACCACTTATGCCGGACTCGACGATTTCCAGATCTGGGTGCTGACGATTTCGATGCTGCTTGGACGGCTGGAATTTTTTACACTGCTGATCGTCTTTACGCCGGGATTCTGGCGCCGCTGACGGATGGCGGGGCGGCGATTGTGAAGGGCCGGACAGCCGTTTACAATACGTTTGAGTCTGCCGAGCATGCACAAAGTCAATTTAACAGAGCATTTCCTGATCGCCATGCCGGCGATGGCGGACCCCTATTTTTCGCGGACCCTCACCTTCATCTGTGAACACAACGAGCAGGGTGCGCTCGGCCTGGTGGTGAACCGGCCGATCGAAATGACGCTGGAAGCGCTGCTGGAGCAGATCAGCATCCGCACCGAGTCGGGCGCCTTTCGCGCGCTGCCGGTGCATTTCGGCGGACCGGTGCAGGTCGATCGCGGTTTCGTGCTGCACGAGCCGGTGGGCCAGTGGCAATCGACGCTCGCCGTGGGTTCAGAAATCGGGCTGACCACGTCGCAGGACATCCTGCAGGCGGTGGCGCGCGGCGAAGGTCCGCACCACATCCTGGTGACGCTCGGCTACGCCGGCTGGGCGCCGGGCCAGCTCGAACACGAGATTACGCAGAATGCATGGCTGACGGTGCCGGCGAAAAACGAGGTGATGTTCGACATGCCGGCCGAAGAACGCCTGCCGGCCGCGATGAATCTGCTGGGTCTGGACTACGCCAAGCTTTCCGAGCAGGCGGGGCACGCCTGAATTTAGTGAGGAGTGAGGGGTGAGGGGTGAGGAGTTTACTGCTGACGTGGCTTCGCGCGGAAAAGGTTTGGCTCCTCACTCCTCACTCCTCACCCCTCACGCCAAGACCGGGACGGTCCTGGCCTTCGATTTCGGCACCAAACGCATCGGAATCGCAGTCGGCGACCTGTCGCTGAAGCTTGCGCATCCGCTCGCCACCATCGCCGCCGAGGACAACCACACGCGTTTCGCGGCGATCGAGCGGCTGATCGAGGAATGGCAGCCGGTGCAGCTGGTGGTCGGGTTGCCGGCCTATCCTGATGGCACCGAGCACGAAATGTCACGGCTCGCGCGGCGTTTCGCACAGCGCCTCGAAGGCCGTTTCGGCATCGCCGTCGCGCTGGTCGACGAGCGTTTCAGCACGCATGCGGCGGATGACGCATTGGCCGACGCCGGCGTTGCCGCGCGCCGGCGCAAGCCGGTGATCGACCAGGTGGCGGCCGGCCGCATTCTCGATGCGTGGTTTGCAATGCTTGCCGCATGAGCACGTTCCAGCTTCCGGACGCCGAAGCGCTGCTGCAGGAGCTGATGCGCCGCCTGCGGCCGGCGATCACCGCCGCAACCGGCCTGGTCGGCATCCGTACCGGCGGCGCGTGGCTCGCCGAGCGGCTGCATCATGAACTCGGACTGAAGCTGCCGCTGGGCACGCTCGACGTGTCGTTCTATCGCGACGACTACGGCCAGCGCGGCCTCAAGCGCGAGGTCAAGCCGTCGCAGATTCCGTTCGATGTGAAGGGGCGCGAACTGATACTGGTCGATGACGTGCTCTACACCGGCCGCACCATCCGCGCCGCGATGAACGAACTGTTCGACTATGGCCGGCCGGCCGGCATCCGCCTCGCCGCGCTGATCGACC
>DASSON010000100.1:0-7326 GCA_035700525.1 Burkholderiales bacterium | reverse complement strand
CCAGCACCGCGATCACGGTGTCGCCGGCACCGCTCACATCGTACACTTCGCGCGCCTGCGCCGGCACGTGCAGCCGGCCGCCGGCGTTGAACAGCGTCATGCCTTCCTCGCTGCGCGTGATCAGCAGCGCGGCGAAGCCGTGCTTGCGCCGCAGCCGCTGCGCCTTGTCCGCCAGCTCACGCTCATCCTTCCAGCGCCCGGCAACCGCCTGGAATTCGGCACGGTTCGGCGTGATCATCGTCGCGCCGCGATAGCGTGCAAAATCATCGCCTTTGGGATCGACCAGCACCGGCTTGCCGGCGGCTTTCGCCAGATCGATCATTTTCGCGATATGCTCCAAACCGCCTTTGCCATAGTCGGACAGGATCACCAGATCGGCCGCGCGCAGCAGGCTGCGAAAGTTCTTCAGTTTCGATGCCAGCGCCTCGCGGCTCGGCTGTGATTCGAAGTCGACGCGCACCAGTTGCTGCTGACGTCCGATCACGCGCAGCTTGATCGTGGTGTCGAGCGCGCCATCGCGGTACAGCTCGGCCGCCACGCCATCGGCTTTCACCAGCCGCCGCAGCCGCGTACCCGCCTCGTCACGGCCGACCACCGACAGCAGCCCGACCTGCGCGCCGAGCGCCGCGGCGTTGCGCGCGACGTTGGCGGCACCGCCCGGACGCTCCTCGATGCGGTCGATCTTCACCACCGGCACCGGCGCTTCCGGCGAAATGCGGCTGACTTCGCCGAACCAGTAGCGATCCAGCATCACGTCGCCGACCACCAGCACGCGCGCCGCGCGCAAGCTTGCCGGAGACGGCACGGTGCCGGCGTCCGTGCCCGTCCGCCCTTTTTCGTTGGTTCGCTTTTTCATGTTGTTTGATCGCTTTTTCGCCGAGCGGCATCTCTGGTGAACGTCACCGATCGGCGGCCTCGACTTCATCGACGATACGGTGCAGCGCCGCGAGTGGGTCTGCAGCCTGCGTGATCGACCGGCCGATCACCAGGTAATCCGCACCTGCCGCAACTGCCGCGCCCGGCGTCACGACCCGCTTCTGGTCGCCGGCGGCATCCTGCGCCGGGCGGACGCCCGGCGTCACCAGCACGAAATCCGGTCCGCAGTGCCGGCGCAGCAGCGGCGCTTCCCGCGCCGAACACACGACGCCGTCCAGCCCGCACGATTGCGCCAGCGTCGCCAGCCGCAGCACGGTGTCATTCACGCTGCCGGGGATCCCGACGTCATCGAGATCGGCGTCGTTCATACTGGTCAACACCGTTACCGCCAGCAGCAGCGCGCGCTGCGGGGCGCCGTCGATCGCCGCGCGCGCAGCGTTCAGCATCGCACGCCCGCCCAGCGCGTGGACATTGATCATCCACGCACCGGCGGCCACCGCGGCACGGCAGGCACCGGCAACGGTGTTTGGGATGTCGTGGTACTTGAGATCCAGAAAAACATCGAAGCCGGCGTCGGTCAGCTCGCGCACCAGTGCCGGCCCGGCCGCGCCGAACAACTGCTTGCCGACCTTCACCCGGCACAGCTTCGGATCGAGTTTGCGCGACAGCTCCCGCGCCGGCTTGGCATCCGGAAAATCGAGCGCGACAATGATGCGCGAGCCGTTCATGCCGCCAGTTCCCGTTCCTCGGTGCGGCGCGGCGCATAGGTCTCCCATTCGTTGCACGCCGGGCAGTGCCAGTAGAACTGGCGCGCCCGGAAACCGCAGTTGTCGCAGCGGTACAGCGCGAGATTGCGCGTATGCTCGTGCACCAGATTGCGGATCAGTTCGAGGTCACGCCGGCGCTCGATCGGCGCTTCCAGCAGTTGCGCCTCCAGCAGCTTGTCGAGCCCGAGCAACGTCGGGTTGCGCTTCAGCTCGCCGCGCACCAGCTCGTACGCGGCCTGCGGTCCGTCGATTTCCAGCAGCGCCTGGAACACCACGTTGAGCAGATCGAGCGACGGATAGCGGTAGAGATAGCCGCGCAGCAAGGTGAGCCCCTCGCGCGCCTTGCCGATCTCGCGGTAATTCGCGAGCAGGCGCTCGGCGATCAGCGACAGATATTCGGGATTCTGGTTTTCGATCCGCTTCAGCGCGTCGATCGCGGCATCCCATTTCTGCTGTGCGCGCTCGACCTCACCGAGCAGGATGTTGGCACGCACGCACTGCCGATGATAGCTCAGCGCCTGCGCGATATGGGGCCGCGCCGCTTCGGCACGCGTGTGCATCAACTCGTTCACCGCCAGCTCGCAGTAAAAATTGGCGATCTCCTTCTGATACGAACGGCCGACCACGCCTTCCAGTTCCTGTGCTGCGTCGATCGCCTTCGGCCAGTCCTTTTCCTGCTGGTAGATCTGCAGCAGGAACGTCAGCGCCGCTTCCGCGTGCAGCGTGCCGCGCAGTTTCAGGAACAGTTCCTCCGCGCGATCGAGCAGGCCGGCCTTCAGGTAGTCCTGCGCCAGCTCGAACACCGCGTTCAGCTTCTGGTCCTGTTCCAGGTCGTCACGCTCGGCGAGGTTCTGGTGCATGCGGATTGCGCGTTCGATTTCGCCGCGCCGCCGGAACAGGTTGCCAAGCGCAAAGTGCAGCTCGATCGTCTGCGGATCGACCTTGACCACTTCGATGAACGCCTCGATCGCCTTGTCCGGCTGCTCGTTGAGCAGGAAATTGAGCCCCTTGAAATACGACAATGGCAACGCCCGCGATTCCGACAGCAGCTGCTTGATGTCGATGCGCGCGGCGAGCCATCCCAGCACGAAGAACAGGGGCAGCGCCAGCAACCACCAGTAACTGTAGTCAAAATCCATGCCGGTATCGGATCGGCGTCACGGCCTGACGCTCACGCCTTCGGCGATGTCGGTGCCGGCGGCTGAGGTGCCGACTTCGCGCGCAGCTCGCGTTTCAGCGCGGCGACCTCGCGCTGCCGCCGGAACACATATCCCATTCCCGCCAGTATGCCGGCCACCGCACCGATCGCGAACGCGGCGAGCAGCGCCAGCACCAGCGGCGTTTGCCATTCAAAACCGAGATAGTAATGCACCGTCACGACGTCGGTGTTCTTCAGGGCAAACGTCAGGACCAGCAAAAACAGCGCGATCCGGATGATCCAGAACAGGATTCGCATTTCGAGGTCAGATCAGGAGTTCAGGCATAAGCCGGATTTTATACTGCAAACGCATCATGCGCCGCGTCCAGTGCGCCATGCTCGGGCCGAAAAAAAAGCGGCATGATCTCGCGATGATGCCGCTGATTGGATGATGCCGATCAACTGTTTGTTACGACTTTTTCAAATCCTTGAAGTCTACACGCTCGCGCAATTCCTTCCCGGCCTTGAAGTGAGGCACATACTTGGCCGGTACTTGGACCCGCTCCCCAGACTTCGGATTACGGCCGGTGCGCGGTGGACGATAGTTGAGACCGAAGCTGCCGAATCCGCGGATCTCGATGCGCTGGCCTTCCGCCAGACTCTGCGTCATCGCATCGAGCACCATCTTCACCGCGAGTTCGGCATCCTTCGCCACGAGCTGCGGATGCCGTACCGCAAGCTTCGCGATCAGCTCAGACTTCGTCATGGCCGGTCCTTAATCCTGGTTCTTGGTATTGGAATCGGTTTCACTGTTTTCGTTGAGCTTGGCTTTCAGCAACGCGCCCAGATTGGTGGTGCCGGCATTGGTCTGCTTGTCCTGCGCCATTTTTTGCAGCGCATCGCTTTCTTCCGCCAGGTCCTTGGCCTTGATCGACAGGTTGATGCCGCGGTTCTTGCGGTCGATGTTGATGATCATCGCCGTCACGGAATCGCCTTCCTTCAGGTGGCTGCGAATGTCCTCGACGCGGTCGCGTGCGACTTCGGACGCACGCAGATAGCCTTCGACGTCGCCGTCGAGCGCGATCACCGCACCCTTCGGATCCACCGACTTCACGGTGCCGGTGACGACCGAGTTGCGGTCATGAACCGAAACGTAGCTGGTGAACGGATCGCCTTCGAGCTGCTTGATGCCGAGCGAAATACGCTCGCGCTCGACGTCGATCGACAGCACCATCGCGTCGACTTCGTCGCCCTTCTTGTAGTTGTGAACGGCCTGGTCGCCGGGCGCCGACCACGACAGGTCGGACAGATGCACCAGCCCGTCGATGCCGCCCGGCAGGCCGATGAACACGCCGAAATCGGTGATCGACTTGATCTGGCCGGTGACGCGGTCGCCCTTCTTGAAGTTCATCGCGAACTCTTCCCACGGGTTCGACTGGCACTGCTTCATGCCAAGCGAGATGCGGCGGCGGTCCTCGTCGATTTCGAGCACCATCACCTCGACCTCGTCGCCCAGCTGCACCACCTTCGTGGGATGGATGTTCTTGTTGGTCCAGTCCATCTCGGAAACGTGCACCAGACCCTCGATGCCGCTCTCGATCTCGACGAACGCACCGTAGTCGGTGAGGTTGCTGACCTTGCCGAACAGCCGCGTGCCCTGCGGATAACGGCGCGAAATGCCGACCCACGGATCCTCGCCGAGCTGCTTCATGCCGAGCGACACGCGGTTCTTCTCCTGGTCGAACTTGAGCACCTTGGCTTCGACCTCATCGCCCACCGACAGCAGTTCCGACGGATGCTTCACGCGGCGCCACGCAATGTCGGTGATGTGCAGCAGGCCGTCGATGCCGCCGAGGTCGATGAACGCGCCGTAATCGGTGATGTTCTTGACGATGCCCTTGACCACCAGCCCTTCCTTCAGGTTCGCCAGCAGCGCTTCACGCTCGGCGCCCTGCGTTTCCTCAAGCACCGCGCGGCGCGACACCACCACGTTGTTGCGCTTGCGGTCGAGCTTGATGACCTTGAAATCCATCTCCTTGTTTTCGTACGGCGTGGTGTCCTTGACCGGCCGGATGTCGACCAGCGAACCGGGCAGGAAGGCACGGATGCCGTTGGCCGTGACGGTGAGGCCGCCCTTCACCTTGCCGTTGATCACCCCCTGAATCACGGTGCCTTTTTCGAGGGCTTCCTCGAGCTGCTGCCAAGCCGCCAGCCGGCGCGCCTTGTCGCGCGACAGCCGGGTTTCCCCGTAGCCGTCTTCGAGTGCCTCGATCGCGACGCTGACGAACTCGCCAACCTGCGTTTCGAGCTCGCCGCGATCGTTGCGGAATTCTTCAAGTGGAATATAGCTTTCGGACTTCAAGCCCGCGTTTACCACTACAAAATTGTCATCCACTCGCACGACTTCCGCGGTGATGACCTCGCCCACGCGCATCTCCTTGCGCGCCAGGCTTTCTTCAAACATCGCGGCGAAATTTTCGGTGCTCGCCGTATCACTGGTGGGGATGCTGGTAGCTATCATGTAAAAAAGTCGTTGACTGCCGGGTTGTCCGCCCACACACGGGCGGAGTTGTTAAAAAAACCATGAGAACTCTCATGGCGCCATGAGCGCCTGACGACTTCGCGCCAGAACGATTGCCGTTACCTCGTCGATCGGCAAACCGGTAGTATCTACTTCGAAGGCGTCCGCGCTCTTTTGCAACGGCGCGACGCTGCGCTGACTGTCACGCGCATCACGCTCCCGTATTTCATGCAAAAGGGTGCGTATGTTAGCACTCAACCCTTTTTCTATCAACTGGTTATAGCGCCGTTCGGCACGTTCCTCAGCGCTTGCAGTGAGAAAAATCTTGACAACGGCGTCCGGAAACACGGTCGAGCCCATGTCACGGCCGTCTGCCACCAGCCCCGGTGAACGCCGAAAACCGAGCTGGCGCCCGAGCAGCGCGGAACGTACGCCGGGCAGCGCCGCGACCTTGGAAGCTGCGGCCCCGGTCGCCTCCGTGCGCAGTTCATCCGATACTTCCCGGCCGTCGATGAAGATATTTCCATCAGACATTTTTATGTTCATATTCATGGCAATATCTGACAAACATGATTCATTTTCCAGGTCAATTCCACGACTGATCGCGATCCAGCCAACCAGCCGGTAGAGCGCACCGCTGTCCAGATAATGAAAACCGAGCGCCTGCGCAACCCGCTGCGCGATGGTCCCCTTGCCCGATGCGGACGGACCATCGATCGTGATCACCGGAACGCTGCGGTCAGGCATCGGCGTCCCATTCGCGACAAACGTCCGGCCGCTCCCGCGCCGGATTGGCCGCATCAACGCTTGCCAGCGACATCACGCTCCTCGATGTTCAGACCGGCCGAGCGCGCCAGTTGGACGAAACCGGGAAACGACGTCGCCACGTTTGCGCAATCGTTCACGGTAATCGCCGAAGACGCATTCAGCGCCGCCATCGCGAATGACATCGCAATACGATGGTCGGTATGCGAATCCACGGCTGCGCCGTGATAGCCGCCGCCGTCGATGTACATGCCGTCCGGCGTTGGCTGCGCCTGCACACCCAGTGCCTGCAGACCATCGGCCATCACCTGGATGCGGTCGGATTCCTTCACCCGCAGTTCCGCCGCACCGCTCAGCGTGGTGCGTCCCGCCGCATTGGCCGCCGCCACAAACAGCACGGGAAATTCATCGATCGCCAGCGGCACCAACACCTCCGGAATCGCGACGCCGTGCAGCGGCGCATGGCGCACGCGGATGTCGGCCACCGGCTCCCCGCCCGCATCGCGCTCGTTCGTGATTTCAACGCTGGCGCCCATCAGCCGCAGAATGTCGATGATGCCGGTACGCGTCGGATTGACGCCGACGTGTTCGAGCAGCAGATCGGACCCGGGTGCGATCGACGCACCGACCATGAAAAACGCCGCCGAGGAAATGTCTGCCGGCACTTCGATGTCACGCGCCGTCAGGCGGCCGCCGCCATCGACGCATACCGTGCTGCCGCTATACACGACCGGCCACCCCAGGCCCTGCAGCATGCGTTCGGTATGATCGCGCGTCGGCGCCGCCTCCGTGACGCAGGTGCGGCCGTTCGCGTACAGCCCTGCCAGCAGCAGCGCCGACTTGACCTGTGCGCTGGCGACCGGCATCGCATAATCGATACCACGCAAACCGGCATTGCCATGAATGGTGAGCGGCGGCGTGCCGCGCTCCGCGGTGCCGATGCGTGCACCCATGAGCGACAGCGGATCGGCAATGCGCCGCATCGGCCGCCGCCGCAGGCTGTCATCGCCGGTCAACTCGCAATCGAAACGCTGGCCGCACAACAGCCCGGTCAGCAATCGCATCGCGGTTCCGGAATTGCCGCAATCGAGAACAGTGTCCGGCGCCTTGAGCCCGTGCAGACCGACGCCATGCACCGTTACGTCACCTTGATCCGGGCCGTCGATGCGTACCCCCATCGAACGGAAAATCGCCATCGTCGCCAGCGCATCCTCGCCTTCGAGAAAACCGCTGATGTGCGTCACGCCGTCCGCGATCGC
>DASSON010000099.1:0-3442 GCA_035700525.1 Burkholderiales bacterium | reverse complement strand
GCTTCTTTCAAACCGTTTTCGCCACTGCGCGCCGCCGTTCGCTCTCCGCAATCATTTCTGCCAGATCCGCTGCCGGCCGCACCTCGAAACAGCCGCCCATGCGGATGCTCGGATGCTTCGACATCAACTCGATCGCGTGATCGAGGTCGCGGGCTTCGAGGAACATGATGCCGCCCAGGTATTCCTTGGTTTCGGCAAACGGGCCATCGGTCACCGACACCTTGCCACCGCGATAACGCACGGTGGCTGCATTACGGGGACCCTGCAGCGCCTCTCCGCCGACGAAATGACCGCCTGCACGCAGCACATCATCATAAGCGAAGCACTCATCCATGAACGCGTTGCGTTCGCTTTCGGACATCGCGTCCCACCGTTGTTCACCGATGTAACCCAGACAGACGTATCTCATGATTTTTCCCTTGATTGCCGTGTATGAATTTCGGGTCCGGAACCGGATCGTTCCGCTCCGTTACCGGGTAATCGAACGGCAGCTATCCGATTCGACATCGCGTCACACGATTCAGGCAATTGCTGGCACACGCCTCAGCATCATGTCGGGCAGGCGCGGATCCTTCATCGCACGGGCATTGACCCGATTGCAATGGGCGCGTGATTTGTAGCGGATGCGGACGAACACCACGGTCTCGCCGCGGGCGAGCCTGACGTCAGGCGGCAATGACACCAGCGTTGCCGGTTTCACGTCGTCGGCAACGAACTCGTGATATTCGAGCGCACCATGCTCGCGCCAGATTTTTCCCGCCTTTCGGATCATGTCACGACAAGCCGGCAACCGGTTCTTCGGCACCGGCAACAGGAATCCGTCAATAAAACTCATACAGGTTTGTCAGCGTCGATGCTCGCAGAGCGTAATCCGGCGAGCGAAGCTTTGAATTTAACGTCCCGCGCACCACAAATATTCCAGCGCAGATACGCGTTCAACCGCCGCTCAGCGCCTGGACGATGATGATTTCGTCGTTCACATCGAGCGGCTGCGCCAGTTCGCGCACCTGCTCGCCGTTGATGAAGATGCGGACGTGACGCCGTATCCGGTCCTGCTCGTCGACGATGCGAAAGCGGATGCCGGCATAACGACGGTCGAGGTCGGCGAGAGCGGCGGCGAGCGTCGCACCACCCGCGTCGGTCTGACTGCAGTCGGTATACGAACGCAGCGCACCGGGTATCAGTACTTTCATCTCACCGGCCTACAGTTCGGCCGCCTCCACCGCGTAGATCTCCGGCAGGTGCTGTGCCATGCAGCTCCAGCCGCGACCTTCGTCGCCGCTCATCCACAGCTCCCCGCTGGTGGTTCCGAAATACAGGCCGACCGGATCCTGCGCATCCGCCGTCATCGCCTGGCGCTTCACCGTCCACCACGCCTGGCGCTGCGGCAAGCCGTCGTCAAGGCGCCGCCAGGTCTTGCCGGCATTGCGCGTCGCATACACCGCGGGTTTGCCTTCAGGGCTGGTGCGCGGCCACACGCTGGTGCCGTCCATCGGAAACACCCATACGGCATCCGCGTCGCGCGGGTGCACCACCATCGGAAAGCCGATGTCGCCGACGCGTTTCGGCATGTTGTCGCCGATGCGCTGCCAGGTGTCCGACGGCCGGTCGATGCGGTAGATGCCGCAATGATTCTGCTGATACAGCCGGTCCGGATTGCCCGGACACAAACGGATGCAGTGCGGGTCATGGAAAGTGGGCTCGGAGCCGTCGAAGCCCTCGACCACCGCCAGCCCGTTCAGCAGCGGGCGGAAGGTCTGGCCGCCATCGACCGACTCGTGCACGCCGCCGCCCGACATCGCGAAATACAAGTGCTCACGATCGCGCGGATCGACGATGATCGAGTGCAGCTTCGGCCCGTCCGGCGTGCCGTCCTGCACGGTGCCCATCCATTTGTGATACTGCGGATCATCGTTGATCGAAGAGAACGGCGCCCACGTCACGCCGCCGTCCTGCGAGCGGAACAATCCCTGTGGCGAGGTTCCCGCGTACCACGTGCCGGGTTCGTCGGCGTGCCCGGGCGCGAGCCAGAACGTGTGATCGACCGCGCGCCCTGCTTCACCGGCCGCCGCTTTTGCGAACGCCGGCGGACGCTCGGCCTCCTTCCAGGTGCGGCCGCGGTCGGTGGAACGAAATACGGTAGGACCGAGATGACCGGTCTTTGCCGCCGCCAGCAGCGTGCGGCCGTCGCGCGGATCGAGCACCAGATGACTGACGACGTGGCCGAGGAAATGCGGCCCGTCGGCACGCCAGGCCTTTCGGTCAGCGTCGCCGTGAAACAGCCACGCGCCCTTGCGCGTGGCAACCAGCACGACCGGGTGGCGTGATCGCGCACGCGCCGCCGGGCTCCGTCTGCGGCCTGCCGGCCGCGTGCCGGCATCGGTTGTCATCATCGCTCACTCCTTCACCGCTTCCCGCTGCTGTGAACGGGCCTCGGCGACGCTTTCGCGGATCGGCCGGACCGGCCGCACCTCGATGCTGCCGACACGCGCCGGCGGAATTTTCGATGCTATCCGGATCGCCTCGTTCAGATCCTTCGCCTCGATCATGTAGAACCCGGCAAGCTGCTCCTTGGTCTCCGCAAACGGGCCATCGGTCACCGACACCTTGCTGTTGCGCACCCTGACGGTGGTCGCGGTGGCGACCGGCTGCAGCGCCTCCGATGCAATGCAGTGGCCGCTTGCCCGTATCTGCGTGTCGTAGTCCACGCAATCCTCATCGGGTAGTTCGTCGAGCCGTTTTTCGTCGAGATACACCAGGCACAGATACTTCATCATGTTCTCCAAATAATGCTCATAAGTAGCTGTATTTAAGCGACGCAACGCAGTCATATTCACTTTGAAATGGCTGCTGTCACTCTGTAGTCGATCGGCAGGACGCCGGATCGACATCGGGCCGATCAATTTTTCAGTTCGGCCAGCCGCCGTTCGAGAAAGCGCCGTTCCGGCGCCTGCTGCGTGAGCTCGAGCGCCTGTTCGTAAGCGGCGCGCGCTTCCGGTTCCCTGCCCAGCCGCCGGTACAGATCCGCACGTGCCGCGTGTGCGAGGCGATAGTTCGCAAGCTCGCCGCGCGCCAGGATCGCATCGATCAGCGCCAGCCCCGCCGCCGGACCGTCGCGCATCGCCACCGCCACCGCCCGGTTCAGTTCGACTACCGCCGACCGCTCCACGCGCAGCAGCACGTCGTAGAGCGCGACGATCTGTGCCCAGTCGGTCGCGTCGCTGGCGGGCGCTTCGGCGTGCACCGCCGCGATTGCCGCCTGCAGCGTGTACGGACCGAAGCGGCGCGACGACAGCGTGCGCTCCACCAGCGCCAGCCCTTCCGCAATCTGCTCGCGATTCCACAGCGAGCGGTCCTGCTCGTCCAGCAGGATCAGATCGCCGGCCGGCGACGTGCGCGCCGCGCGCCGCGATTCATGCAGCAGCATCAGCGCCAGCAGCCC
>DASSON010000098.1:0-13061 GCA_035700525.1 Burkholderiales bacterium | reverse complement strand
CGGCCGCGAAGTGATCGTGCTCGAGGCCGCGGAAGCGATCGGCACGCACACCAGCTCGCGCAATTCCGAAGTCATCCACGCCGGCATCTACTATCCGGCCGGTTCGCTGAAGGCACGGCTATGTGTTGCCGGCAAGCATGCGCTCTACGCATTCTGCGCCGAACATCGTATCGCTCATCGGCGCATCGGCAAGCTGCTGGTCGCCACTGGCGACGATCAGATCCCATCGCTGCAAAAGTATCATGAACAGGCACAAATCAACGGCGTTGATGATTTGCAATGGCTTGCGCCTGGTGCGCTGCGCGAGATGGAACCGGCGCTCGCCTGCAGCGCGGGATTTCTGTCGCCGTCCACCGGCATCGTCGACAGCCACGGTCTGATGCTGGCGCTGCTGGGAGATGCGGAAAATGCCGGTGCCACGCTGGCGCTGCGAAGCCCGGTGATTTCCGGAACAGTCGGACAGGGCAGCATCACGCTCGACGTCGGCGGCGCAGAACCCATGGCCCTCCGCTGCAACACCGTCGTCAATTCCGCCGGCCTTCACGCATCACAGGTGTCGCGCACCATAACCGGCATTCCCGAATCGACGATACCGGAGATGCACTATGCGATCGGCCATTACTACACGCTGTCCGGCCGGTCACCATTCCGCCGGCTGATTTATCCGGTCGCGCGCCAGGACTGGCTGGGCGTGCATGTCACGCTCGATCTCGCCGGCCGCACGCGCTTCGGACCCGACTTTCAGTGGATCGATGGCATCGACTACCGCTTCGACGACAGCCGCACCGCCGCGTTCCATGAAGCGATCCGGCGCTACTATCCGGATCTCGCAGATGACGCGCTGCAGCCGGGCTATACCGGCATCCGGCCCAAAATCACCGGCCCCGGCGAAGCGCCCGCCGATTTCATGATCCAGGGACCGGGCCATCATCGCGTCGGCGGCCTCGTCTGCCTCTATGGCATCGAATCGCCGGGACTGACTTCGTCACTCGCGATCGGCGATCACGTTGCCGACCTGTTGGGCACCTGAACGCGCGGCGCGCTAAAATCCGGCTGAAGGCGAGTCCGCGGACGGCTTGCCCCGGAACCTGTCTCATGAATATTCGCATGTGTGGCCGAGCGACGAGAAAGGTTCAACAATAATCGTGGAGAACGCTTCATGCTGATCGCATACTTCGTTCACGACCGGATCCTGCAGAAAAAACCGGTTGCGAAGCCTTCGGAACTGGTGCCCGACATCCGCTGGCTGGATCTTTACAACCCGACCGAACAGGAACGGCAATGGGTGCGCCAGGCGTACGGGCAGGAAGTGCTGTTCATCGAGGAACTGGGTGAGATCGAAGCCACCAGCCGTTATTACCGCGACGAACACGGCATGCATCTGCACGTATATTTTCTGCACCTGCAGGATCGGCTCACGCGCAACGTGGACGTCGCGTTCACGGTCAACAAGGGGCGGCTCTATACGCTGCACGCCGAGGAAATCCCGGCGTTGCGCGCCTACTACACGCATGCCAGCACGCACCCCGAACTGCCGGACGACGCGTTCTCGATCCTGCTCTCGATCATCGACATGCGCACCGGCCTGCTCGCCGACACCTACGAGCGCCTGCAGAACGATCTCGAAGGCATCAGCAGCACGATTTTCAGCGCCAACGAGCACGGCATATTGAACGCACTGGAAACGCTGGCACGCATCACCGACATCAACGGCAAGGCACAGATCGGACTGATGGAAAATCAGCGCGTGTTCACCAACCTGCAACGCGGTGATCGCGCCAGTCAGTATTCGGAACAGATCAACGATACGCTGCGCGACGTGGAATCGCTGATGGCGCATTCCAACCTGCTGTTCGAACGCGCCAAGTTCCTGATGGACACCGCGCTCGGCATGATCAATCTGCAGCACAGCAAGCGCCTCAACATCTTCACCGTGCTGACGGTGGTGCTGATGCCGCCGACGCTGATCGCCAGCATCTACGGCATGAACTTCAAGCACATGCCGGAGCTGAACTGGAGTTTCGGCTACCCGCTCGCGCTGCTGGTAATGGTGATCGTCGCGGTCGGCCCGATTCTCTATCTGAAGCACAAGGACTGGCTGTAGCCGACGACGTACAGCCGCGGCATGAGTGCATCGTTTTGTGGAAATAAAGATTCAGCCCAGCAGCCGCGCATCGTCCGGCATCCAGCTGACACCAACCGTCACGCCGGCGGCCAGCGTCCGCCTTGCGCCGCCAACCGGAACCCGTGCCGAGAATTCCACGCCGGCAGTGTTGCGCAGGATGTAGAGCATCGCGCCGCCGAGATAGGTACTGCGTATCACGGTCGCGTCGAACAGCGCCCGCTCACGCCCGCCCGATTCAACCAGCGATACGCGCTCGGGACGAATGCCGACCCATGACGGACCGTTCTCCGGCACCGCAGGCCGGCCGCAGGGCACGCGGATGCCGCCTTCGATGGTGGCGCAGACACCGTCCTCACCGTGCTCCAGATCGAGTGTCCGGAACAGGTTGATGCCGCCGAGGAATTGCGCGACGAAACGGTTGGCCGGCGCTTCGTAAAGCTGGTCCGGCGTTCCCATCTGCACGATACGCCCGTCGTTCATGATCGCGATCGCGTCGGACATCGCCATCGCCTCTTCCTGGTCGTGAGTGACGTAGATTGCGGTCACACCCAGTGAACGCTGCAAGGCCTTGATTTCGGTCTGCAGTTCCTCACGCAATTTTTTGTCGAGCGCCCCCAGCGGCTCATCCATCAGCAACACCGGCGGTTCGAACACCAGCGCCCGCGCCAGCGCCACACGCTGTTTCTGCCCGCCGGAAATCTGGCCGATGCCACGGTCACGCAGCGCCGCCAGTTTCATCATGTCGAGCAGCCGCGCGACGCGCGGTGCGATCTCGCTGCGCGGCCGTTTCCGTATCTCCAGCGGAAAGGCAATATTGTCGAACACCGTCTTGTGCGGAAACAGCGCGTACGACTGGAACACCACGCCCAGTTCACGCCGGTTGGGCGGCAGCCGCGTCACGTCGCGCCCGGCGATTTCAATGCCGCCGGCATCCGGTTCCACGAACCCCGCGATCATCATCAGTGTCGTAGTCTTGCCGGACCCGCTGGGCCCGAGCAGCGTCAGCAGCCTGCCCTTCTCCACCGAGAACGACACCTGATCCACGGCAACGCTTCCCTGAAATCGTTTGGCCAGATCGCGGACAACTACCTGCATGGCACGCCCTACCGCAGGCTGATCAGCCGGTTGAGGCCGACCACGCGCTCGATCACCACCGCCAGCACCACGACGATCGCCACCTGGATTGCGGAAGCCGCCGCGACGGTTGGGTCGAACACCCATGTGATGTAAGAGTAGATCTGCATCGGCAGCGTCACCGTCGACGGGCCGGAAAGAAAGAGCGCGATCGGCAGATTCTCGAAGGACATGATGAACGAGAACAGTGCGGCGGCAAGGATGCTGTTGCCCAGCATCGGCAGCGTCACCCGCAACACTGCCTGCGTGCGCGTGGCGCCGAGACTCACCGCGGCATTTTCCAGGCTGACGTCGAAGTTCTCCAGCCCCGCCACCAGCGTACGCACCACGTACGGCAGCGTAATCACGATGTGGCCCAGCAGCAGCGACGGAAACGACGGCACACCGAACAGCGTGTAAAACTGCAGGAAGGAGACACCGATCGCCAGCGCCGGAACCATCAGCGGCAGCATCAGACCGTTGAGCACCAGCGTCCTGCCGGGCAGGTTGCCGCGCACGATGCCGAATGCCGCAGCACCACCGATGACGAGCGAAAGCAGCGAAGCCAGGATGGCGAGCGTAAAACTCATGCCAAGCGCATGCATCAGTTCCGGTTGATGCGCAAAATGCGTGAACCAGCGCAGCGAGTAGCTCGCAGGCGGAAACGCCAGCGACGACGTGCCGGAAAATGCAATCAGCAGCACCACGATCACCGGTGCCAGGATGTATAGGTAGATCGCGGCATTGGCAACAGAGAGCCAGTGCTTCCCGGTTGCCATGATCAATTTTCCTGCAAACGCCGAATGTTGCCCGAAACGACCCGGCTGCCGACGGTCAGCACCACCAGTGTGATCACCAGGATCAGCACCAGCACTGCGGAACCGAACGGCCAGTTGCCGACAGAACCGATCTGCTGATAAGCCAGTGTCGACAGCAGCAGATAGCTCGGTCCGCCGATGATCTGCGGAATGACGAAAATGCTCGCCGCCAGGCTGAACACGATCGACGCGCCGGCAGCGACTCCGCCGGCGGAGAGCGGCAGGCTCACGCGCAGAAAAGTCTGCAGTCGGCTCGCACCCATCGAAAGCGCCGCACGCTCCAGCGCGGGATCCATGTTGCTCAGCACCCCGACCAGCGGCAGCACGAAAAACGGCAGCAGCACTTCGACCATCGTCAGCGTCACGCCAAAAAAGTTGTAGAGCATCGGCAACGGTGCCTGTGCCAGCCCGAGAGCAAGCAGCGCATGATTGATCGCGCCGCCGCGATCGAGGATCAGGATCCAGCCATAGCCGCGAATCACGCCGCCGATCAGCAGCGGCATCACGATGCCGAGCACCATCAACGCCCGCAACCGCGGGCCGGAACGCGCAATCTGCCACGCAACCGGATAGCCGAGCGCGACGCAGATCAGGGTCGTCACCAGCGCCACCAGAAAGGTGCGCAGGATGATGTGGAGATAAAAAGCGCTGCCGAGAAGCGCCGTATAGTTGGCCAGCGTCAGGCGATAAGCCACTTCGCCGCCGCTGAATTCAAACAGGCTGTACGCGAGCAGCAGTGCCAGCGGAGCGATAAAGAAAATCAGCGTGAACGCCAGCGCGGGAACGACCGGCGCAGCCGCGCGGAGCCGGGGACGCTGCTTGCGGGACGGCGGCTGTTCCACGTTTCAGGCACCGACCAGCCGTTACCCGGCGATCGCCTCGTTCCACTGCCTGGACCAGTCCGCCAGCCGTGGCAGGACTTCGGCATAGTCGAGCACGACCTGTTTGGCGCCGGCCGGCCGTGCGATCAGCTTCGCGACTTCGGCGGATGGCGTGGCGTCGGGGTTGGTCGGATTGGCCGGATATTTTCCGGAAACCAGCTTGCCTTGCAATTTCGGGCTGGCAGTGACATTCAGGAATGCCTCACTCCATTTCCTGCCGCCGGAATTTTTGACGATCGCGTTGCCATAGGTCACCGGCACGTCGCCGCTTTCCGGAACGATATACTCGATCGGCAGTCCACTCCGCTTGAGGATGAACGCGCGGGCGTTCTGCCATGCCGCCACGTCCACTTGGCCGCTGCGCAGCAGTTGCATGCCTTGCTGCGAAGTGGAAATGAAAATCGGCTTGAGCCGTTTCGCCATCTCGCGGATCAGCTTGAATCCCGGTTTCATGTTGGCATAGCTGCCGCCATTGGCGAATGACATCGCGACCAGTATCTGCATGCCGAAATGATTGAAGCTGTCGATGAAGATGCGGCCTTTGTAGCGATCGTTCAGCAAATCGCTCCAGTTGTGCGGCGGCTCATGGACATTCTTCGAGTTGTAAATCATCCCCACCGACAGGTACATGTAACCGAGCCAGGTCGGCTTTTTGTACGTGGCAGGAATGGCCGCTGCGTTCGGCACCTGGGAATAATCGATCGTGTCGAGCAAGCCATCGCGCGTGGCTTCGAACAGATAGCGGTCCTGCAGGTTCGCGAGCTGAAACCGCGGGTGCGCGCGATACGCCTTCATCTTCGCATAGCGCTGGGGATTCTGGCCGATATCGTGCACCATCCGGATCCCGGTGGCCTGCGTGAACGGCTCTTCGAACACCGATTTGAACCAGTTGCCGTAATCGCCACCGTAGGTGCTGTAGGTCACCTCCCCGGGCTTCGTTGCAGAGCGTGCCGTCAACGGCACGGCAACTCCGGCAAGCGCGCCGATCGAACCCAGAAACCGGCGACGTGTCCAGCGATATTCTGTTGTCATCGCGCATCCTCCATTTCGTGGCCAACCCAATTGTATTGACTTGATCGTCATGGCGGATTCCGGCGAAGGGACGAGACCGACGATCGCGTGCTGCTCAAATCCTGCCGAAACCGCAGACTGATATTTAACCAAATCCGATAATAATGCACCATACGCCCGCCATAAGCCGGCGTGCTGCCGGAAACACCGCGATGCGCCAACGGTAAATCAGTCCGGATGCGTGCCGGTTTTTTGAATGATCTTCGCCCACTTGCTCTTTTCTGCCACTATCAGATGCGCAAACTGGCGCGGCGTATCGGTCGACGCGTCGAGTCCCAGCGCCACGAAGTGCTGCCGCAGGTCCGGCGCCGCCAGAATTTCGACCAGCGCGTCGTGCAATCGGTCGATGACCGCCGGCGGCGTTTTGGCCGGAGCGAACAGCCCGTACCAGCTTACGACCTCGTAGCCTGGCAACCATTCGCCAATGGTCGGCACTTGCGGAGCGATGGGCAGCCGCTTGGGGCCGGTTACCGCAAGGGCCTTCAATTTTCCCGACTTGACGTGCGGCAGCGTCGTCACTACCGCAGTGATCATCATTTGTGTTTCCCCGGAAATGACGTCCCGTATCGCCGGCCCCGCACCGCGGTACGGAATGTGCACGATATCGATGCCGGCCATTTCCTTGAACAGTTCGGCTGACAGGTGCGACGTCGAGCCGCTGCCGGCCGAGCCGAAATTGATCGTGCCAGGCTTCGCCTTCGCCAGCGCGATCAGATCGCCAACCGAGTTCACCGGAAGCCGCGGATTGACGACCAGCATCAGCGACGTCGTCACGACCGTGCTGATCGGCGCCAGGTCCTTGATGGGATCGAATGGCAGGTTGTGATAGAGGCTGGGATTGATTGAAATCGGACCGTTGGCTCCCATCAGCAACGTGTAACCGTCCGGCGCCGACCGCACCGCTGCTTCGACTCCGATGTTGCCGCCTCCACCGCCGCGGTTATCTATCACGATCTGCTGGCCCAGCGCGTCCGTCAGCTTTTTTCCGACCAGGCGCGCGACCGTGTCGAGCGAACCGCCCGGCGCATAGGGCACGATAATACGGACAGGATGATCGGGGTAGGATTGCGCCGCGGCGAACCCGGTAAATGCCAGTGCAACAAATACCACAGAAACAAACGTCGCTCTTTTCATTGCCGACCTCCCGATACGAGAGACAAAAGTTCAGTCCCGGTTATCTGCGTGCCGGTACCACCAATATGCGATGCGTTGTCCGGTTCGCAGCATGCGTGCAAGCGGGAATCGCGGCAGCGGCGTGGCGGTCGACGGGATAACGGCCGGCGCCGGAGCGTGTCCGGCGATCCGTTCGGCCAGCAGCCGGCCCGCGTACAGACTGTACGACACGCCGCTGCCGACATAGCCAAGCGCATAATGAACGCTGCTGTCGTCGGCCGCGTGATGAACGTGTGGAATGACGTCCGCCGTATAACATACCCAGCCGTGCCAATCATAATCGACGGTAATGTCGCGCAACGCCGGCAGCTTCGCGCGCAGGCCGCCGAGCAGGAATTCCCTGACCTGCGCATGCCCCGATGCCGATTCGGTGATGGGTCCGCGGCCACCGAACAAGATACGGTCGTCCGGCAGCCGCCGCCAGTAATGCAGCAGCTTGCGCGTGTCGGTCAGCACATGCCGGGTGTGAAAGCCCGTCGCCGACTTTTCTGCGGTGGTCATTGGCCGCGTCACAATGATGTGGGAAAGAATCGGCAGCAGCGCGCCATGCACGCAGTGGTGCAGATGCTGCGGCGTGTAGCCGTTCGTCGCCAGCACCACCGTCTTCGCGCGCACCGCGCCGTACGGCGTCGACAACAGGTGCACCGCGCCCTGCTTGCGCCAGTTCAACACCGGGCTTGCGCTGTGAACCTTGGCGCCGGCGCCGCGCGCCAGCCGCAGCATGCCAAGCGCGAGCTTCAGCGGATGGACGGCGACTGCGTCCGGAATTCGCAGCGCACCGTGCGCTTCTTCGCCAGCGATGTGTTCGGCTGCGAGCTTCGCGGCAGGAAGAAACTCGGCGGGATATTCGAATTCCCGCTGCAGCACCTCCGCCTCGGTGCGCAGCGCGGCAGCGCGCGACGCACGGTGCGCAATTTTCAAATGGCCGGCCGCGAGCGCGTCGCACTCGATGCCTCCGTCGCGGATCAACTCGCGCACGTTGTTGACCGCGGCGAGACTCTGCGCAAACACGCGGCGCGCAACATTACGCCCCCACAGCTCGATCATCCTCGCCGGTCCGTGGCGCCCGATCGCCGCACGCGCAAAGCCGCCGTTCCGCCCGCTGCAGCCCCAGCCCGGGCGATTCGCTTCCAGCACCAGCGCGTGGATACCAAACGTTCTCGCCAGAAAATAGGCGCATGACAAGCCGGTATAGCCGCCGCCGATGATCGCCACTTCCGTGTCGGCCTGCGCCGGCGCGGGACCATCGTCGGCACCCGGCGCCCCGGCGGTGGCAGCCCAATAGGATTTCGGATACGGCTGGCCCGTTCCCGGCGTCGCCGCATCGAGCGGATCGTATGGCACCATTTCTCCGGTCATTTTTTTGCGGTGTCGGCGACGCGCGTGCGCGGTAGGGTCGCGTCAGTCGACGTGCGCGCCCGATTGCTTCACGATCTTTCCCCACTTCGCATAGTCCGTCTTGATCACGCGGGCAAATTCGTCCGGCGTACCGCCGACGACGTCGGCACCGCGCGTGTTCAGCAACTTGACCATGCGCGGCTGCTGCAATGCCTTGTTCAGCACCTCGTTCAGGCGCGCGACGATGGCCTTTGGCGTGCCGGCCGGCGCCAGTACGCCGAACCAGTTGATGACTTCATAACCCGGCACCGTCGCAGCGATCGTAGGCAAATCGGGTATCGCGGCCGAGCGCTTCGGACCGGTGGTCGCCAGGCCGCGCAGCTTGCCGTTCTTGATCTGCGGAATCAGCGGCACCGCACTGGCAATGGTGGCGTTCACGCGACCGGCCACGAGATCCGGGAGCAGCGCGCCGGTTCCCTTGTACGGAATATGATTGAGCTTCACGCCGGCCATTTCCTTGAACAGCTCCATTGCCAGATGACTCGACGAACCACTGCCAGCCGACGCGTAATTGATTTTACCGGGATGGGCCTTCGCATAATCGATCAGGTCCTTGACCGAATGAACCGGCAATTGCGGATTCACCGCCAGCACCAGCGGTACCGAAACGAACTGAATCACCGGCTCGAAGCTCTTGACCGGATCGTATTCCACCTTGCGCAGATGCGGATTGATCACGTGCGGAATCGACGTGAACAGCAGCGTGTAGCCGTCGGGGGCGGTCTTCGCCGCATAGTTGGTCGCGATCAGCCCGCCGGCACCGGGACGATTCTCGACCACCACCTGCTGGCCGAGACCGTCCGTTAGCGCCTGCGCCGCGGTGCGGCCGAGGAAGTCGGCGGCGCCGCCGGGCGCGAATCCGACGATCATCTTGACCGGATGATCCGGATACTTCGAATCGGCCGCAGCCGACCACGGCACTCCGTACAGACAGACCATTGCCAGCATGCAGACAACACGCAACAGGATGCTCATTTTCTCCTCCAGTTCAGACACAGATTTTGTCAGTACCATTGCACGGACACCGTTCACCAGCCGAGCACGTACGCCGGCCGCCGCGGATCGGCGCCGCCGTGCAGCACGCCGCGCTTGCGATCGGCGACGATCGTGCACACCGCGCCGGCCAGCCACGTGAAGTCGTCCCAGCGGTAAACCTTGTGGCCAAGCCCCGCGAGCGCGTCACTGGTGGCGTCGTCGATGCGCGATTCGAGATAGAGCCGGCCGGGAAAATACTCGTGCGGCTCGAACGAACCGGGGTAGCTGTAGGTCGCGAAGCGCGGCGCCTCGACTGCCGCTTGCGCATCCATGCCGAAGACGTTGATGTTGAGGAATACCTGCAGCATCGCCTGCGCCTGCACGTCGCCGCCCGGTGTGCCGAACGGCATATGAACGCGGCCATTGCGAAACGCCATCGCCGGACTCGGCGTCAGCCGCGGCCGCTTGCCCGGCGCCACCGACGACGGATGCGCGGGATCGGCCCACGACTGCGTGCCGCGCCCCGAGCACAGGATGCCGACGCCCGGGATGATCGGCGTGTTGTTGGAGCCGTCGCTGGGCGTCGCCGAGAATGCGTTGCCATGGCGGTCGATCACGCACACGTACGAGGTGTCGCCGGGGCCCGGCGCTTCGTCGGACTGCGGTTCCGGGACACAGCGCTGCTGCAGCGCTTCGAGCGTGCGCGGATCGCCGGCCGGCGGCATCTCGGGCCATGCCTTGTCGGCGCGGATCTGCGAGCGCCGATAGGCGGCGTACTTTTCCGACATCAATCCCGCCATCGGCACCTTCACGAATTTCGGATCGCCGAAGTGATAATGCCGATCCGCGAACGCGAGGTTCAACGCTTCGGTCAGCAGATGGATGTACTCCGGCGAATTGTGGCCGATGCGTTTCAGATCGAAGCCCTTCAGGATGTTGAGCGCCATCGGCAATACCGGCCCCTGCGACCACGGGCCGCACGCGTGAACGTCGATGCCGGCAAACCGCGTGCGCACCGTCGGCTCGAAATTCACCTTGAACGCGGCGAAATCTTCATAGCTCATCAGGCCGCCTTCGCGGCGGATGAACTTCACGACCTGGGCCGCAATGTCGCCCTTGTAAAACGCATCACGCGCGGCCTTCAGCCCCGCCTTGCGGCCCTTGCGGCGGCCGGCTTTTTTCTCCTCGTCGGCGAGGTACTGCAGTGTCGCGCCGAGTTCGGACTGCACGAAAATGTCACCCGGCTGCGGCGGCTTGCCGCGCGGCAGAAACACCTTGCGACTCGACGGCCAGCGCTCGTATGACGACTGGTTGTCGGTAATGAATTGCGACATCAACGGATACATCGGAAAGCCGTCACGGGCGAAACCGATCGCCGCCGCCGCCACCTCGCCGAAGCGCATCGTGCCGAAACGCTCGAGCGCGGTGATCCACGCGTCGGGCGCCGCCGGCACCACGCAACGCTCGACGCCCGGTGGAATCTTGCCGCCATGCCGCTTGATGAAGTAGTCCGGCGTGATCGCGCGCGGCCACACGCCGAGCCCGTCGATGCAATGCACTTTCCGATCCGCCGCGGTATGGATGATCTGCGGCGCGACACCGCCGAAATTGACCTTTTCGGTCTGCAGCACACCGAGCGCGATGCCGGCGCTCACACCGGCGTCGATTGCGTTGCCGCCGGCCTCGAGAATCTGAAACCCGGCGTGCGCCGCCAGGTAATGTCCGGCCGAAATCACGTGCCGGGTACCCATGATGGTCATGCGACTGGAAGCCATGTACTGTCTCCGATGCAAATGTTGTTAAATGTTAACATTTAACTGCGGCGCCATCCCGCCAATCGTTTTGCCTACGGACCTGCGGTCCCGATCCGTCAGGACCTGCGAGTGGAGCCGCGGAATTCCACCCTCTACGGTGGAGCGACGAATTACACCCGCGCCTTGTGCGCCCTGCGCAGCAGCATCAGCAATGCGACCATTATCAGTATCGCCACCGCGATGGCGAAACCGATTCCGGCGAAACGCAGCCCTGCGAACTGGTTGGTCACACCGACCCCGACCACCGGAATCGAAATCGCCACGTACAGGATCACGAAGAATGCCGAAGTCACTTCCGCGCGCTGGCCCGCGGGAATAACCGCTGTGATATCCGCCAGCCCCGCGCGAAACACCATGCCTTGACCGAACCCGGTCACCACGGCACCGAGCAGCAGCATGCCGAGCGATGCGATGGCAATGGAACCGGCGACGAAGCCAACCCCGCCGATCAGGATGATGCAGCCCGTCATCAACGCCCGCTCGCGCGCCACCCAGTTCAGCGCGAATTGACCCAGCGGGGACGCCAGGAACAGCACAAAGACCACCCCGCCGGCCAATGCGTGGTTGCTCTGCTTCAGCAGGTGGCTGAGCACTGCCGGCGCCACGGCCGTGAAGAAGCCGAACACCGCAAACGCCGCGAAGCCGGCGATCACGGCTGGCACGAATGCATCACGCACCTGCTCCGGTATGCTCAATCGTTGCAGCCGCAGCTCGGGATTCGCGGGTATGGCGACCGTTTCCGGCGCGAACCAGATGCCGAATGCGGCCACCAGCAACAGCGCCAGATCGACGACGAAGCATAGTCGCAATGGCAGCGGCGCATATTGTGCCAGCAGTCCCGCCAGCAGCGGCCCGCAGCCCAGCCCGCCCATGTTCGCCGCGGTGGCGACGAAGGTGGCGCGCTGGCGTTGCTGTTGCGGCGCGAGCTCGATCACCGCCACCGTGCCGGCACCGGTGAATATGCCGGCGGAAAGCCCCGACAGCACTCTGCCGACGAACAGCGCAGGCAATCCGCCGGCGACCAGAAAGACGATCGCGCTGGCCGCGGACAGCGCAATCCCGCCCAGCAGCACCCGTCTTCTTCCGACCTGATCCGACCAGCTGCCGAATGCCAGCAGCGCGGCGATCACGCCCACCGCGTAAGTGGAATAGATCACCGTCACCATCAACTCGGAAAACCCCAACCGTGCCTGGTAGATCGAGTACAGCGGGGTCGGCAGCGTGGTGCCGAGCATGGTGGCGGCGAACGCATAGGCGACCAGCCAGAATGCCGGTCTGCGATGCCGTTCGTCGGCGGTGGATGAGGTTGCTGTCATGGCTGCGTACGGCCCGTCCTCGAACATCTTCAAGAAAGGTACCGGGAGTGAATGAAAGGACGGGCAGGCATTTTGTCGGCCGCTCTTTTATAATAAACCGAGTCCGGAAGGAATGGCCGGACAGCATGATCCCCTCAATCACCCGCTTCGAATAAAACGGATTCCCAATGACATACCCCTTCGACTGGCAGTTTCCCTATCCTTCGCAACGCATGCCGGTGCTCGCGCGCAACATCGTCGCAACGTCGCAGCCGCTGGCGGCGCAGGCCGGACTTTCAATGATGTTGAAAGGCGGCAACGCGGTGGACGCCGCGCTCGCCACCGCGATTGCGCTCACCGTGCTGGAGCCGACCAGCAACGGCATCGGTTCCGATGCG
>DASSON010000097.1:0-17304 GCA_035700525.1 Burkholderiales bacterium | reverse complement strand
CGGTGGCGCATCGCGAGCACAAATTCGGCGATCATCTCGGACGCGTGCTCGCCGACAATGGTAACGCCGAGAATCCGGTCGCGGCCGGGAACCGTCAGCACCCTGACGATGCCGTGCGCGGCTTCGTCCGTGATGGCACGGTCGAGGTCGCCGACATCGTACGTCGTGATCTCGAACGCGATGCCTTTCTCCGCTGCTTCCCGTTCGTTCAGCCCGACGCGGGCAACCTCGGGATCGGTGAAAACCGCTGATGGGATCACCGAATAATCGGCCTTGAATTTCCTGATGCTGCCGAACAGCGCGTTGACTGCCGCATACCATGCCTGGTGCGCAGCCGTGTGCGTGAACTGGAACGGTCCGGCGACGTCGCCGCAGGCGTAGATGTTCGGATACAGCGTCTGCAGCCAGGCGTTGGTCTCTATCGTCCTTGCGTCCGAAAGCCGAATGCCCAGCTCTTCCAGGCCGTAGCCGGTGGTGTTTGCGATGCGGCCGGTCGCGATCAGCACTTCGTCGAAATCGATTTCGACGTCGTTGCCGTCGATCGTGCATACCAGTTTTTTCCGGCCTTCGCCGATATGAAATTCCCGCGCGCTGCAGTTGATCAGCACGCGGATGCCTTCGGCCTCGAACTGCGTGAGCACCCTGCGCGACACCTCGGTGTCTTCCCGGGCGAGCAGACGCGGCAGCCGTTCGACGATGATGACCCGTGAACCGAAGCGCGCAAAGCTCTGTGCCAGTTCACAGCCGACCGCGCCGCCGCCCAGCACCAGCAGCCGCGGCGGCAGCCGGCGCAGATTCCATATCGTATCGGTCGTCAGATAACCGGCGTCGTCGATGCCGGGCAGCGGCGGCACCAGCGGCCGCGAGCCGGCGGCGATGACGATGCTGCGCGTCGACAGCGCCTGGCCGTTGACCGTAACGGTCCATGGCGACGTGATCCTCGCTTCCCCGGTAATGCATTCGACGCCGAGCGCGGTGTAGCGCTCGACCGAGTCGTGCGGTGCAACCGTCCGGACCACGCGCTGCACGCGTTCCATCACGTCGGCGAAATCGAAATCGGCGTTGGCCGACAGCATGCCGAGGCGGCGCGCGCGTTCGACGTCGGCGAGAAAGCGCGCGGAGCGGATCAGCGCCTTCGACGGCACGCAGCCGGTGTTCAGACAGTCGCCGCCCATGCGATCCTTTTCGATCAGCGTGACGCTGGCCCTGACGGCTGCGGCGATGTAGGCGGCTACCAGTCCCGCCGAGCCGGCGCCGATCACGATGAGATTGCGGTCGAAGCGCCTGGGGCGCGGCCAGCGCGAGCGCAGCTTGCGGGCGTTGATCATGCGGACGATCCATTTTGCGAACAGCGGAAAAACGCCGAGCAGCGTAAACGACGCGATCAGTCCCGGCGACAGTATGCCGGACAGCGAGTCGATGTGCGCGAGGCGGGTACCGGCGTTGACGTAAACAATGGTGCCGGCCAGCATGCCGACCTGGCTCACCCAGTAAAACGTGCGCACGCGCAGCGACGTCAGTCCGCTGACCAGGTTGATGATGAAAAATGGAAACGCCGGCACCAGGCGCAGCGCAAACAGGTAGAAGGCGCCGTCGCGCTCGATGCCAGCGTCGACGGATTTCAGATGCTCGCCGAAACGCCGCTGAACCATGTCGCGCAACACGAAGCGCGACGCGAGAAAGGCGAGAGTGGCGCCGATCGTCGATGCGAACGAGACCAGGACGGTGCCCCACGCCAGCCCGAATACCGCACCGCCGACCAGTGTCATCAGCGCGGCGCCGGGCAGTGACAATCCCGCCACGGCGACGTAGATCGCGAAGAACAGCGCGCCGGTCGCGAACGGATGCGCGGCGTAATAGGCGGCGATCCGCGCCTGTTCGTTCTTGAGTGCCGCGAGATCGAAAAAGCGGCCGAGATCGAAAACAAAAAAGGCCGCGATGATCACCGCGACCGCGATCGCGACGCCGAGCCTGGCCCTGTTCACTGCGCTGTGCCCGCGTGGCGCCCGCTGCGTCCCGTGCCGCCCGGCAAAATTCAGCTGTGCAGCGCGCCGCCGCAACTGCTGCCCTGGCCCGCCGTGCAGCCATAGCAGTGGGCGCCGACCACGATCGGGTTGCCTTCGAGATCACTGCCGATCAGATCGGCGAGACGCCGCCGCGGCCGTCCCTGGTAGTGCAGCGTCAGCCCCAGCATCTGGTTGAAATCGCAATCGTAGACGTAGCCGCGCCAGTCCACCGACAGCAGCGTGCGGCACATCACCGATTCCAGGTTCGCCGGCTGATACGCATTGCGCAGCAGCGCCATGTAGTGCGCAAACTGGCCCTTCGAGATCAGCGTGCTGCCGAAACGCTGTATCGGCATGTTGGCAAGCACATACAGCCGGTTGAACGTGATGCCGTAACTGTCGCCGAGGTGGTGGCGGTAATCGCCTTCCAGTTCGGTCTGCGACGGCGGCAGCACCGCGCCCTGCGGGTTGTACACCAGGTTCAGTGCGAGCGGCGAATCCGGCCTGCCGTAGCCCAGTGCGTTGAGCTGCCGCAGTCCGCGGATGCTGGCCGCGTAAACGCCCTTGCCGCGCTGGCGGTCGACGTTGGCCTCGAGATAGCACGGCATCGACGCGATGATCTCGACGCCGTGGTCGGCAAGGAAGCGGGCCAGTGTTTCGTGGCCCGGTTCCTCCAGGATGGTGAGATTGCAGCGGTCGATCACGTGCGTGCCGATCGCGCGAGCAGCGGTAACCAGTTCGCGGAAATAAGGATTGAGCTCGGGTGCGCCGCCGGTGATGTCGAGCGTGGTGACGCCGGAGCCGGCGAGAAACGCGATGATGTCGTCAATGACTTCATGCGCCATGACTTCGGTGCGGTTCGGCCCGGCGCCGACGTGGCAGTGCACGCACGCCTGGTTGCATTTGTAGCCGAGATTGACCTGCAGCGTTTCCAGCTTGCGGCGGCGGATCGCAGGAAAATCGGTTGTTTCGAGCAGCGGCAGTGTGGCGTGCATCCGGTTTCTCCATTCCCACTGTAAACGCGTTCCGCGCCGCCACTATTCCGCGCGATGCTGCGGCGGCGCACGCCGCATGATAACAAACGCGGGGCGCGGCCGCTGTGCCGGTGCCGGCCACGGTCGGGTCCGGGCATTTCGTCCGCCGCGGTTCGCGTTGACCGTACGGCGCGGGATGCGCTATGTTTACCGCTTTTCCGCCGATTGATTGCGGCGGTTCGTGATGGCACAGTCGCCGAAACCCGGAAAACACAACGATCCAGCGCCTCCGCCGAGCTTTGAAGCCGCGCTGGCCGAGCTCGAAAGCCTCGTCGCCGGCATGGAAGCGGGACAGATGTCGCTGGAACAGTCGCTCGCGGCCTACAAGCGCGGCGCACAGCTGCTCGAATTCTGCCAGGCGGCGCTGGCCGACGCACAGCAGCAGGTCAAAATCCTCGACGCCAACATACTCAAGAACTTCAGCGGTGCAGACGACTCCGAGTGACTTTCGGGAATGGGCGTACCGCCATCAGCAGCTCGCCGAATCCCGTCTCTCCGAACTGCTGCCAGCGCCCGAGATCGCGCCGCAGCGGCTGCATCAGGCGATGCGCTATGCGGCGCTGGGCGGCGGCAAGCGCATCCGGCCGCTGCTGGCATTTGCCGCCGGCGAGATCGCGGGCGCCGATACCGGACGTGTCGCGACCGCGGGCGCGGCGGTCGAAATGGTCCATGCCTACTCGCTGGTGCACGATGATCTGCCGTGCATGGACGACGACGCGCTGCGCCGCGGCAAGCCGACCTGTCACGTGCAGTATGACGAGGCCACCGCGCTGCTGGTCGGCGATGCGTTGCAGAGTCTGGCGTTCCAGGTGCTGACCGAGCATCGGCTGGCCGACGATCCCGCAGCGCAGCTCGAAATGACGAAAATACTGGCGACGGCCGCCGGTTCACGCGGCATGGCCGGCGGTCAGGCGATCGATCTGGAGGCGGTCGGCAGGCAGCTTACGCTGCCGGAACTAGAGTTCATGCATATTCACAAGACCGGTGCGCTGATCCGCGCAGCGGCGCTGTTGGGCGCGCGCTGCGGTCACGGGCTGGATGGTGACGAGCTGACGCGGATTGACCACTTCGCAAAATACACCGGCCTCGCGTTCCAGGTGGTGGACGACGTGCTCGACGCCGAAGGTACCACGGCGACGCTCGGCAAAACCGCCGGCAAGGATGCGCGTGAACGCAAGCCGACCTACGTCAGCGCGCTCGGTGTGGCCGAATCGAAACGGTTCGCGCTTGAATTGAAGGATCATGCGTTCGACGCACTGGCGCCGTTCGGCGCGCGCGCGGAGCGGTTGCGCCAGCTGGCCGATTTCGTCGTGCAGCGGGAGTTCTGAAAATAATCAATCCCCTTTTTACTGCAGAGGCGCAGCGGCGCAGAGGAAACGCAGAGAAAAAGCGATAACCGCAAAGGCGCAAAGAAAAGCCGCAAAGAACTTCTGATTTGGTTTTCCTTTGCGTCCCTTTGCGCCTTCGCGCCTTTGCGGTTCCGATTGTTTTTTTGCTTTTCTGGGTATGTACGAACTTCTCGAAACCATCAACGATCCGGCTGATCTGCGCAAGCTCGATCGCCGCCAGCTGTTGCAGCTGGCGGACGAGCTGCGGCGGTTCCTGCTGGAATCGGTCAGCGAGACCGGCGGTCATCTGTCGTCCAATCTCGGCACGGTGGAGCTGACCATTGCGCTGCATTACGTACTCGACACACCGCACGACCGGCTGGTGTGGGACGTCGGGCATCAGACCTACGGGCACAAGATTCTGACCGGCCGCCGCGAACGGATGAACCGATTGCGCATGTGGCAGGGGCTTTCCGGGTTCCCGCGCCGTGCCGAAAGCGTCTACGACACGTTCGGTACCGCGCATTCCAGCACCTCGATCAGTGCCGCGCTCGGCATGGCGGTGGCGGCGAAGCTGGCCGGAGAGAAGCGCCGCGCGGTGGCGGTGATCGGCGACGGCGCGATGACCGCCGGCATGGCGTTCGAGGCGCTCAACAACGCCGGCGCGATGGACGTCGATCTGCTGGTGGTACTGAACGACAACGACATGTCGATTTCGCCGCCGGTCGGCGCCCTGAACAAGCATCTGGCAAAGCTGATGTCGGGGCGCTTCTACACGGCGGCGAAGGCGGCCGGCAGCAAGGTGCTGGGCGAGTTCGCGAAGCGCGTCGAGGAACACGTGAAAGGCATGGTGGCGCCGGGCACGCTGTTCGAGGAGTTCGGCTTCAACTACATCGGTCCCATCGACGGCCACGATCTCAATGCGCTGATCCCGACGCTGCGCAATATTACGAGCCTGAGCGGACCGCAGTTTCTGCACGTGGTCACGCGCAAGGGCCAGGGTTACAAGCTGGCCGAGGCCGATCCGGTGCTCTACCACGGCGTGTCGAAGTTCCAGCCCGACGCCGGCATCGTCGGCGGCAAGTCGGGCGGCAAGCCGACCTACACGCAGGTCTTCGGCGATTGGCTGTGCGACATGGCGGCGCAGGACGAGCGGCTGGTCGGCATCACGCCGGCGATGCGCGAAGGCTCGGGGCTGGTGAAATTTGCGGAGCAGTTTCCGCAGCGCTATTTCGACGTCGGCATCGCCGAGCAGCACGCGCTGACCTTTGCCGCCGGGCTCGCCTGCGACGGCCGCAAGCCGGTGGTCGCGATCTACTCGACTTTTTTGCAGCGTGCGTACGATCAGCTGATTCACGACATCGCGATCCAGAACCTGCCGGTGGTGTTTGCGATCGACCGTGCCGGGCTGGTCGGCGGTGACGGCGCGACCCACAACGGCAGCTTCGATCTGACCTATCTGCGCGGCGTGCCCAATCTCACCGTGATGGTGCCGGCCGACGAGGACGAATGCCGGCAGATGCTCTATACGGCGTTCCGGATGGAGACGCCGGCCGCGGTGCGCTATCCGCGCGGCAGTGGGCCGGGCGCGGCGATCCGGCACGAAATGGCGGCACTGCCACATGGTCGCGGTGAGATCCGCCGCCAGGGCGGCGGCACGCCGAAAATCGCGATTCTGGCGTTCGGCAGCATGCTGGCGCCAAGCCTGGCCGCAGCCGAAATCCTCGACGCGACGGTTGCCAACATGCGCTTCGTGAAGCCGCTCGATGACGCACTGGTGGCACAGCTTGCCGGCGCGCATGATCTGCTGGTGACGGTGGAGGAGAACGTGGTGATGGGCGGGGCTGGCAGCGCGGTGCTGGAATCGCTGCAGCGTCAGGAGCTGACGCCGCGGGTGCTGCAGCTCGGCCTGCCGGATCGTTTCATTGACCAGGGCGACCCGGCGCTGCAGCTGGCAGACTGCGGATTGAATGCCGATGGCATTGTTGCGGCGATACGGTTGAAGCTTGATGGTAAGTAGTATACTGGTCTCATTTGTATAGAAGCAGCGTTGCCGACGCGCAACGCGTTATCCGATGGACAAGCCGACCCAGATCGCGGCCCACGCGATTTCCGAAGACGAAATCGACGGGTACGCGAAGATCGACCAGTACAACCCGAAGACCATTCAGCGCATCGCGGAAAAGTATCGCGAGATCCTGATTGACATCGGGGAGGATCCCGACCGCGAGGGGCTGGTCAAGACGCCGGAACGCGTGGCCAAGGCGCTGCAGTTTCTGACCCACGGTTACGATCTTGATCCGGCGGCCATCCTGCGCTCGGCGATGTTCCGCGAGGAATACCAGCAGATGGTGATCGTCAAGGACATCGAGGTCTATTCGATGTGCGAACACCATATTCTGCCGTTCTTCGGCAAGGCGCATGTCGCGTACATTCCGGACGGCCACATCGTCGGTCTGTCGAAGATTCCGCGTGTGGTCGATGCCTTTGCACGCCGGCTGCAGGTGCAGGAGCGCCTGACGGTCGACATCCGCAACTGCATCCAGGAAACGCTGCAGCCGATGGGGGTGGCGGTGGTGATCGAGGCGCAGCACATGTGCATGGTGATGCGCGGCATCCAGAAGCAGCATTCGATTGCGACGACCTCGGCGTTCACCGGCGAATTCCGGCATGAGCGCACGCGTTCCGAATTCATGCGCCTGATTTCATCGTAGTGCTTCTGATGTCCCAGCATTCCGCGTCAGCATGACTCGCAGGACCGCCGAATACATCGTCGAGCAGATTCTGCCCGACGTGCGCCAGGGCCGCATGATCATCCTGGTCGATGCCGAAGATCGCGAGAACGAAGGCGACCTGTTCATCGCCGCCGAACGCGCGACGCCCGACGCGATCAACTTCATGACGACGTACGGTCGCGGATTGGTGTCGCTGGCACTGACGGAAGAGCGGCTGCGCACGCTCGGCCTGCAGCTGATCACCGACGACCAGGGCAATACCACCCGCTTCAGTACCGCGTTCGCGACGCCGATCGACGCGCGCGAGGGGGTGGCGTCGGGTATGTCGGCCCACGACCGCGCGCGCACCATTGCGGTCGCGATCGCCGACGGCACGCGGCCTGCGGACCTGGTGCGGCCGGGACGGCTGCAGACGCTGCGGGCGGTCGACGGCGGCGTGCTGGCGCGCCGCGGGCACACCGAGGCCGCGGTCGATCTGGCGCGCATGGCCGGGCTGAAGCCCGCCGGTGTGATCTGCGAGATGATGGCGCAAGACGGCACGATGGCGCGCCGGCCCGCACTGGAGCAGTTCGCGGCGCAGCACGGGCTGAAGATTCTCGATATCGCCGACCTGGTCGCGTACCGCCACAACGAGCGCTCAATCCAGCGCAAGACCGAAACCGTGCTGCCGACCAGCAAGGCCGGGCCGTTCCGGTTGATCGTCTATGGCGACGGCCTGGAGACCACGCTTTTCGTCGCGCTGGTGAAGGGCGAAATCGTGCCCGATGAGCCGACGCTGGTGCGGCTGCATTCGCAGTGTCTGACCGGTGATGTGTTCGGCTCGGAGCGCTGTGACTGCGGCGAGCAGCTGGAAGCGGCGATGAAGATGATCGAACGCGAGCAGCGCGGCGTGCTGGTCTACATGTTCGACGAGGGGCGCGGTATCGGGCTGCTGAACAAGATCCGCGCGTATGCGCTGCAGGACCACGGCCACGACACCGTGGAGGCGAACCATGCGCTCGGCTTCGCCGCCGACATGCGCGACTACAAGGCCGGCGCGCACATCCTGTTCGATCTCGGCGTGCGCAAGGTGCAGCTGATGACGAACAACCCGGACAAGGTGCACGCACTCGAGGAATACGGACTCGACGTGGTCGAGCGCGTGCCGGTCGAAGCGCCCCCGCGCTCAGCGAACCGGCGTTACCTGCAGACCAAGCGCAGCAAGTTCGGACATTTGCTTTCCATGGTCGCCGAGGGCGGCGACGGAAAGCAGAGTGAGGAGTGAAGCGTTAGGTGTGAGGAGCGAATAATGCGGCGCGCGGCTGCGCGCCGGAAACTTCCGCTCCTTACTCCTCACCCCTCACGCGCTTGTCAATAGCGCTTCACCAGCGTCATCGTCGTCCCGTCGCGCTTCATCTCCATCCGGTTCAGAAAGCTCATGCCCAGCAGCGCGATCGGCAGCTTGTGGCCGTCGAAGACAACGGCGTCGACATTGTGCAGCGTGATATTGCCGACTGTCACGCTGTCGAGCCTGACATGATAGACCGCTACCACGCCGTTGGCGGTGCTGCTGTAGGCGTGTTGACCGGCGAGGTAGTCGACGCCGGCGCGCTTGGCGTCGGCGGCCGAGAGCGCGACGCTGGTTGCGCCGGTATCGACCAGAAAGCGTATCGAGATGCCGTTGACGCTGCCGTTGGCGATAAAATGGCCACCGTTGTCGGCGGTAAGCGTGACGCTCGGTTGTCCGCCGCTTGCAGCGGGGCCCACGGCGCTGCCGACCGCGGCGCGCTGCCCGAGTGTGAGCGTTTCGCGTTTTCCGCCGATTTCAAACACGGCGGAGTCGCTCGACGCGCTTAGCAGGCGCACGTCGTCGGGACCGGTGTCCCCGGCGCGCATCAGCCGCGGTGGCGCGTTGCCGATCACGACGATCGCCTTGCCGGACGTCAGTCCGACCACGTTGATGTCGACGGCGGCGGCCGTCAGCGGCAACGCGGTAAATGCAGCAACGGCAGCGAGGAGCGGAAAATGGCGCATCATCTGCGGAAGGTGGCGGGGAGAGACCTGTGAAGCCTGTTGTAGTTTTTCGTCATGTCGCGACCGAAGGGCCGGGCTATTTTGCCACAGTTCTGGAGCGTCGCGGCATTCCGTGGCGGCTGGTTGCGATCGATCAGGGCGAGTGCGTTCCGGCAACGCCTGACGCGTTTTCGGGACTGGTGTTCATGGGCGGGCCAATGAGCGTAAATGATGATCTGCCGTGGATCCGGCCGAGTCTGGCACTGATACGGGCCGCTGTGGCGGGCAATGTTCCGGTGCTTGGACATTGTCTCGGCAGCCAGCTGATGGCAAAGGCGCTGGGGGCGACAGTGTCGCGCAATCCGGTCACCGAAATCGGCTGGGGAACCGTCGACGTGATCGACGTTGCGGCCGCCGCGCGCTGGTTCAGTGAATGCGGCCGGCAGCTTCCGTGCTTTCATTGGCATGGCGAGACGTTTTCGATTCCGACCGGCGCAACCCGCGTGCTGTCGGGTCCGCATTGTGCCAATCAGGGTTTCGCACTGGGGCCGCATCTGGCGCTGCAATGCCATATCGAAATGACCGCCGGAATGGTCGATGCCTGGTGCGCCGCCGGTGCCGGCGAGATTGTCGCCAGCCACAGTCCCGCCGTGCAGCCGGCCGCATCGATTCGCGCGGAAACCGCGGCTTGGCTGCCGCGACTGCAGCGTGCCGCCGATGCCGTTTATGACAACTGGATGAGCGGGCTTGCGCGCTGAGACGCGCGGCGCAGGTCAGTCGCGGAAATTCTTGTACTGCAGCGGGAAATCGGCGACCGTCTTGCGCACCAGCGCAATGGTGTCCTGCAGCGTGTCCTTCTTGGCGCCGGAGATGCGCACCGCATTGCCCTGGATGCTGGCCTGCACCTTGAGTTTGCTGTCCTTGACCAGCTTCACGATTTTTTTGCCGAGATCGGTATCGACGCCCTCGCGCACCTTGATTTCCTGCTTCACCTTGTTGCCGCTGATTTTTTCGATTGTGCCGGGATCCAGGCAACGGATGTCGATGCCGCGTTTCGCCAGTTTCCCGGTCAGCACGTCGCGTACCTGGCCGAGCTTGAATTCGTCATCGGCGTAGGCGGTGAGCAGGTTCTGACCCTGCTCGACGCGCGCGTCGGAACCCTTGAAATCGAAGCGGTTGGTGATTTCCTTGTTGCTCTGGTCGACCGCGTTGTGCACTTCGACCTGATTGACTTCGGAAACGATATCGAATGACGGCATGGCAGACTCCTCCGCTGAATCCCGATCAGCTGCGTAATTTTACCGCATGCGACATCACCGGCAGTCCGGTGCCGTCGTCGAAGTCGGCGGCCGCTTCGACGGCCAGCCGCGCAATGTCCTCGGCGGAACGCTGCGCGTCGTCGTAAATGCCGTACATCAGCCCGAGCGCATAGTCGGCGCCGCTGCCGAACGCGTAGTACTTCACGAATTCCTGCACGGTGCGGTCCGCGGCCGCGCCGAAAATGCCGTGCGAATTCGCGATCAGCACGTCCATGCGCGAGGATTCGAGCGGATCTTCCTTGTCCTCGGTCGGCTGCAGGTAGTAACCCTCTTTCAATGCGCGGTGCAGCGCATTCCATGTCTGGAACACTTCGGCGGCAGTGCGAAAGTGCGCCGGCGTGCCGCGGCGCGAGAAATGATCGTTCAGTATGGCCTTGAATGCGGCGCCGCCGGCGACCGCGAGATAATTGCGGCCGACGGTCAGAATCTTGCTGTGGTTTGCGATATAGACCGCCGACTCCTTCACCGTGCCCCACTTGGTCAGGGTGTCGGCGGCGATCGCCGCGTAACCGTTCTTCTTGACGACTACGATCGTGGTCATGGGTTGAACCTTTCACCACAAAGACACCGAGGCACCGAGCTGAACAGCGGGCCATTCCGCAGCGGCGGTTGCAGTTCTCCGTAGCTCTGTGCGTCTATGGTTAACTTCTTCGGCCTTTCCGCTTCGCAGCTATCCGCATCCGCAGCGCGTTCAGCCGGATGAAGCCGGCAGCATCCTGCTGGTTGTAGGCGCCCTTGTCATCCTCGAACGTGGCAATGGCTTCATCGAACAGCGAATCCTTTTCCGAGCTGCGGCCGGCGACGATCACGTTGCCCTTGTAGAGCTTGAGGCGTACCGTGCCGTTCGCGTTCGCCTGCGACGCGTCGATCGCGGTCTGCAGCATCTGCCGCTCCGGACTCCACCAGTAGCCGTTGTAGATCAGCGCGGCGTAGCGCGGCATCAATTCATCCTTCAGATGCGCAACTTCGCGATCGAGCGTGATCGATTCGATCGCGCGGTGACCCTTCAGCATGATGGTGCCGCCCGGCGTCTCGTAGCAGCCGCGCGATTTCATGCCGACGTAGCGGTTTTCGACCAGGTCGAGGCGGCCGATGCCGTGCTTGCGGCCGAGCTGGTTGAGCTTCGTCAGCACCTGCGCCGGCGTCATCTTGCGGCCGTTGACCGCGACGATGTCGCCGTGACGATATTCGAGTTTCACGTATTCGGCCTTGTTCGGCGCTTTCTCCGGCGACACCGTCCAGCGCCACATCGATTCCTCGGGCTCGCGCGCCGGATCCTCGAGGATGCGGCCTTCGTACGAGATGTGCAGCAAATTCGCATCCATCGAATACGGCGAGCCGCCCTTCTTTTTCATCTCGACCGGAATGCCGTGCTTCTTCGCGTAGGCGAGCAGCTTCTCGCGCGAAGTGAGATCCCACTCGCGCCACGGCGCGATCACGCGAATGTCCGGCTGCAGCGCGTAGTAGCCGAGCTCGAAGCGCACCTGGTCGTTGCCCTTGCCGGTGGCGCCGTGGCTGACCGCGTCGGCGCGCGTCTTGCGCGCAATCTCGATCTGGCGCTTCGCGATCAGCGGACGTGCGATCGATGTGCCGAGCAGATACTCGCCCTCATAGATCGCGTTCGCACGAAACATCGGAAATACGAAATCGCGCACGAATTCCTCACGCAGGTCTTCGATGAAAATTTCCTTGACGCCGAACTTCTTCGCTTTCGCGCGCGCCGGCGCGACTTCTTCGCCCTGGCCGATGTCGGCGGTAAACGTCACCACTTCGCACTGATAGGTATCCTGCAGCCATTGCAGGATCACCGACGTATCGAGCCCGCCCGAATAGGCAAGCACCACTTTCTTGACTGCGCTCATGTTTGTTGCTCTCCCATATCACTTATTTTGCTGCGGCAGCAGCCAGCGGCTGCACCGCGACCTGCCAGGCGGCCGCCTCGCCGCCGTTGGCCAGCAGCACGGTTTGCGCGTGCTCCAGCACCATTCTCTGGCCGCCCGGTTTGCGGATCACCGGGAGTGCCTGTGCCAGTGCATCCAGAATCTGCGGCGTGAGCCGGTCCAGCGCCGGCCGGATGTCTCTCCGGAGATCGGGCGCGTCGCGGAATTTCCCGCGGCCGTCGGCGGCCCATTCCGAGAAACGCGCATGCTGCACCATCTTGCTCGCTTCGATCTGTGATTCGAAGTAGCGTCGCGCGAAATCCGGATCGATGCCGCGGCGCTGCGCCTGCTTCGTCAATGCGGCGAGAATCCGCCGTTCGCGAGCAGCATCCGTTACCGGAGAATGCGTATTCCATTTGGCTTTCGCAACTTCGTTTGCAATGGCCAGCCGTTGCGCGGTCAGCATCAGCACCCGATCGACCTTTGCGCCGTCGGGATCGGTCTGCGGCCGGGGTTGCTGCGACGCGCAGGCAGTCAGCAGCAATGCCAGGGCGGCGCCTGACAGCCAGGTTCGGACGATCGCCTGATGAGTGCTTGTCATGTGATTCGACAGACGGCCACTATTCTGCCGGTGTCGCTTGCCGTGCCTTGATCATGCGATCGTGCCGAGGAGCAGGTATTCCATCAAAGCCTTCTGCGCGTGCATCCGGTTTTGGTTTCGGCCGCGCATTCTGCGCTTAACGTTCGCTTTGCTCACGTTAGCCTGCGCCGAAACCGTATGCCGTGCTTCTATCATGCGATCGTGCCGAGGAGAAGATATTCCATCAAAGCCTTCTGCGCGTGCATCCGGTTTTCCGCCTCGTCCCAGACTACGCTTTGGGGGCCGTCGATGACTTCGGCTTCGACTTCTTCGCCGCGGTGGGCGGGGAGGCAATGCATGAACAGCGCGCCGGGCGCGGCGACGGCCATCATTTCGCGATCGACGCGATAGTCGGCGAAGTCCTGCTTGCGCTCCTCGGTTTCATCCTCGAAGCCCATGCTGGTCCAGACGTCTGTGGTAACGAGGGCCGCGCCGCGCGTAGCGGCCATCGGATCCCGGAACATTTCGAGATGCGGATTTTTTTGGCGTTCGGGCTCGAGCTCGTAGCCCGGCGGGCTGGCGACGTGGAGCTTGAAATCGAATATCTGCGCTGCCTGCAGCCAGGTGTTGCAGACATTGTTGGAATCCCCGATCCAGGCCACGGTTTTGCCGTTGATACTGCCGCGGTGCTCGATGTAAGTGAAGATGTCAGCCAGGATTTGGCACGGATGGTACTCGTCGGTCAGCCCGTTGATCACCGGCACCCGCGAGTGTCCGGAAAAGCGCTCGATGATGCTTTGTTCGAAGGTGCGGATCATCACGATGTCGACCATCCGCGTGATCACCCGCGCCACGTCCTCGATCGGCTCGCCGCGCCCGAGCTGGGTGTCGCGCGTCATCAGCGTGATCACCGCACCGCCGAGCTGGTGCATGCCGGCCTCGAACGATACCCGGGTGCGCGTCGAATGTTTTTCAAACACCATCGCCAGCGTGCGGTCGCGCAGCGGCTGGTACGGCTGGTAGTGCTTGAACTGATCCTTGATCCACGCCGCGCGCGCGAACAGGTATTCGTATTCTTCGCGCGTGAAATCGCTGAACTGAAGATAATGTCTGACCTGCATGGTTTTCGTGCGCCGTTCAGCCGGCGGGCTGCGCCGCCGGCTGTTGCGCAAGAAAGGCCTTGACGACGCTGGAAAGGCCAGCGACCAGCTCGTCGACCTCACTGCGTCCGATGATCAGCGCCGGCAACAGCCGGATCACCGAGCCGGCGGTGACGTTGATCAGCAGCCCGTTTTCAAGCGCCGACTGGACCAGTGCGCCGCACGGCACGTCGAGCTCGACACCCACCATCAGCCCCAGCCCGCGCACCTGCTTCACGCCCCTGACACCGGCGAGCTGCGCGGTGAGGCCGTCGCGAATCGCATTACCCATCTTTACCGCATTCGCGATCAATCCTTCGTCCTCGATCACGCCGAGCGTCGCCAACGCCGCGGCGCACGCCAGCGGGCCGCCGCCGAACGTCGATCCGTGATTGCCGGGCTTGAACACCTGGCTGGCGGCACCGCGCGCGAGACAAGCGCCGAGCGGCACGCCGGATGCGATGCCCTTGGCGAGCGTCATCACGTCGGGTTTGACGCCGCTCCACTGATGCGCGAACCATTTGCCGGTGCGGCCGATGCCGCTCTGGATTTCGTCGAGCATCAGCAGCCAGCCGTTGTCGTCGCACAGGCGGCGCAGGCCATGAAAATAGTCGGGCAGCGGCAGCGGCACGCGGATGCCGCCTTCGCCCTGCACCGGCTCGACCAGCACCGCGACGATGTTGCGGTTGCGGCTCGCGACCTGCGCCACCGCCGCGAGGTCGTTGTACGGTACGCGCACGAAGCCCGATACCAGCGGCTCGAACCCGGCCTGCACCTTGCGGCTGCCGCTGGCGGTCAGTGTCGCCATCGTGCGCCCGTGGAAGCTGTTTTCCATGACGACGATGGCCGGATTGTCGATGCCGTTCTGGTGGCCGTGCAGGCGCGCGATCTTGATCGCGGCCTCGTTCGCTTCGGCGCCGGAATTGCAGAAAAAGGCATTGTCCATGCCGGCGATTTCCGTCAATCGCGCGGCGAGTTTTTCCTGCAACGGAATTTCGTAGAGGTTCGACGTGTGGACCAGTTTGCCGGCCTGCTCGCAAATTGCCTGCGTTACCCGCGGATGGCAATGGCCGACGTCGCATACCGCGATGCCGGCCAGCGCGTCCAGATAGCGTTTGCCGGTGGTGTCCCACAACCAGACGCCTTCGCCCTTTTCGAAGGCGACCGGGATCCGGGCGTAGATGCTCATGAGGTGCGACATGGTGTTGATCAGTCCCAAAATGCACACGGCGGCCAACGCCGCCGTGAGAAGTGCCGGATAAGCGCTCTATATTTATCCGAATCTGTTTCCCGATGCAAGCGGAATCTGCCTTTCGGCCAGCACGGGCGGCGGATAAGCGGTTGATAGCACAGCTGTTTGGCGCAGTCCAGGTCAGCGCCTGATTTTGGCGAGCTGCTTTTCTTCCTCCAGCGTGACCACGCGCAGGCACGGCAGGTAGCCGTCGTAGAAAATGCCGTGCAGCTCCACCCGCTTGTGCGAGCGCAGCAGTCCGATCAGGTAATCGATGATTTCGGTGGTGATGATCTGGCCCGGCACCAGCACCGGGATGCCGGGCGGGTAGGGCACGATCTGGTCGGCGGCGACGCGGCCCTTGAGCGCGGTGTTGACGCGATCCTTTTCGTCCAGCAGCGGCAGCGTTTCGCCGCCGCAGTAGAACGCGTCGCGCGGCAGATACCGCAGCTGCGTGAATGCCGGTATTTCGGGAAAGCGGTAGAGGCGGCGCAGCGTGCGGCCCTGGCGCGCGATGCGCATCAGCGCGTCATAGAGCCGCGACACCTTGCTGCGCGTGGTGCCGATCGTCAGCAGCAGCGTCAGCGTATTGAACGTCGATTTCTCGACCTGGATGTTGTAGTGGTCGAACAGTTCGCGCTGCAGGTCTTCGACGGTATAGCCGCAATGCGAAATGTCGACCGTGACCTTGGTCGGATCGAGCAGAATACTGTCGTTTTTCACTTCGTCGGGCAGCAGATCCTCCAGCTCCAGCACGCGGAACACGCCGGTCGAATTGATCTGCGTGCGCAGCTCGGCCGCCAGCGCCAGCGTGCGCGACAGCAGCTTGTAGCCCTCCATCACCGCCTGCTTGCGCGCAACGTCGAGGCTCGCAATCATCGCGTATTGCGGGCTGGTCGACGTGTGCATGTTGAAGTTCTCGCGAAACAGGTGTTCGTTGAACTCGGGGTCGTTGACGTGGATCATCGACGCCTGCGAGAACGCGGACAGCACCTTGTGCGTGCTCTGCGTCGCGTAGTCGGCGCCGGCCTCGAGCGCGGTCGGCCGGAACGCCGGATGAAAATACGCGAAGCCGTACCAGGCCTCGTCGATGATGACCTTGATGCCCTTGCGGTGGGCGGCTTCGACGATCGGCGGCAGATCGTAGCGAAAGCCGTCGTAGGTGCACGACGTGAGCACCAGCGTCTGCGCGTCGGGATGGTCTTCGATCGCGCGCAGGATGGTTTCCCTGGCGACCGGGCCGTAGAGGCCGTATTTGCGGTTGATCGAGCAGTCGAGATAGATCGGCCGCGCGCCGGACAGCACCACGCCGTGATGCATCGACTTGTGGCAATTGCGGTCGAGCAGCACTTTCTCGCCCGGCGCGTGCAGCGTCTGCAGCAGCACCTTGTTGGCGGTCGACGTGCCGTTGGTCGCGAAGAAGGTGCGCTGCGCGCCGAACGCGTTGGCGGCGATCGCCTGCGCCTCGGCGATCACGGTCTTGGGTTCCATCAGCGAATCGAGCGCCGGCACCGACACCGAGAGGTCGGCGTCGAAGATGTGCTCGCCCATGAATTCGTGGAATTCGTTGACCCACGGGCTGCCGCGCAGACTGTCGCCGGACGAGTGTCCGGGCGTATGCCACGCGTCTTTCGCCATCAGCACATAGTTTTTGAGCTGATCGTAAAACGGCGTGCGCGCCTTCTCCTGGATCTGCGCGTTGAGGATGCGGTACCAGCCGCGGTAATCGCGCTCTTCGCGGTAAAAGTAACCGTCCACCGACTCGGAGAACAGCGCATCGACGACCTCGTCTTCCTGCTCCTGCGCGATCATGATGTAGATGTCGAGCTCGGGCCGCAGGCGCGAGATTTCCTGCACCAGCTTGAGCGCGGTGATTTCCAGCGCACGGGCGCCGTGCTTGCCGTTGCTCAACGTGTAGAGCGTGTCGTCGGCGATCACCGCCTGGATGTCGCCGTCGGTCTCGATCGCGGTGAGCGCTTCGCGCGCGGTGGCGACGCCGATGAAAGTCACGCCGAGCGGGTTGTCGAGGCTTTTTGCAGCAGCGTTGAGTCCTCGCGTCA
>DASSON010000096.1:0-61672 GCA_035700525.1 Burkholderiales bacterium | reverse complement strand
CCATTCCCGCCAGCCGCCCAGCAGCGGAAAAAACAGCGCCAGCCGGATCGGCCGCGGCTCCAGCGCGTGCATCAGGCGCGCATAGCGTTCAAGCTGCTCGCGATAGCGCCCCTGCTCGCGATCGAGAAACGCCTCCAGGTCTCCGCCTTCGTGTGCACCGGTCTTGTAATCGACGATCCAGCGCACGCCGTCATCATCGACGAAAGTACGGTCCATCGCGACGTTGCACAACGCGCCGTCGAGCACGCCGGTCAGGCGCAGCTCGGATTGCGCGTGCGGATGTTCCAACAACAACCATCGGCCGCGCGAGTGGCGCAGACTGGCGCCGAGCGCCGTGGCGACGCGCAGCACCGCCGCATCACGTTCCGATCGCGGCACACCCAGCCGCGCCAGATCGCGCGCAAACGCCGCATGCATGGCTGCGATACGTTCGTCATCCCAGCGTGCCGCACTCTCCTCGGCAATGATCTGCAGAAAGCGGTGTACCACCGTGCCGACGTGCCTCGCGGTTTCGGACGCCCACGAAAATTCGATTTTGCCCTGCACAACCTCCTCTTCGAGCGGCAATTCCGCCGGCACTTCCCACGCCACATCCTGCGGTGCCGGTACACACCAGCCGGCAGGCAGCCGCCTGATCACGGTCGCCGGCGGCGCCATGTCATGCTCGTCCGGCGACATGGCGGCAGGAGCCGAGGCTGCAATTTCTTCGAACGCCGCGCCAACCACCGGCCACAGCCGCGCCAGCAACGATCCCGGCTGCGGTGCGGGTGTTTTCGCCGCGGCGTTCACGTGCCCGAGCAGATGCAGCTGCGCGCGCGCCCGCGTCGCGGCGACGTACAGCAGCCGTGCGTCCTCATGCGCGCCTTTCGTTTTATCGAACTCGGCCAGGTAACGGTAAACCGGATCGGCGCTGTCGGCGGCCGCGCGAATCGGCGCCAGCAGCAGATCGTGCCGGCCGTCAGCACGCGCCCGCTCCTGCCACAGCAGCAGCCGCGCCGTGTCATGCCGCGGCGCACGTCCGAGCCCGGGCAGGATCACCGTGTCGAATTCCAGCCCCTTCGCCTTGTGAATTGTCATGATCTGCAGCCGCGTATCCGCCGGCGCATCGGGCAGCGCATACAGTCCGGCCACGCGTTCCGCCAGCGCCTCGAAATCGGTCAGACCGCCGCCTTCGTCCAACTCATCGAGCTGCCCGAGAAAGGCCAGCGCATCATCGAGATCGGCTGCGTTTTCGACGCACGCCGGACCGCCCAGCGCCAGCCACGCGCCTTCGACCCAGCGCCGCAACGGCGCGCGGCGTCTGCCGGCAATGCAGCGGTCCAGCATCGCGCGCATGCGTTGCAGCCGCGTTCTGCCGTCCGGCGACAGCCGTGCGACGGTGCCGTCGTCGTTCATCAGGTCCCACACTGCCGCATCCGGCGCGTGTCCCGCCAGCGCATCCAGATCGGCCAGCGTGAGCCCGCCCCATGGCGCACGCAGCACCGCGAGCCACGCGATACGATCGGCCGGGTGCAGCAGTGCGCGGGTCAGCGCCGACAAATCCTGCACCACCGGCCGATGCCCAAGCGCCTCGATTTCGATCGCCTGAAAGCGCACACCCGCCGTCTTCAACGCCGGCACGATAGCGGCAAGATGCCCCCGGCTGCGCACCAGGATGGCGATCGTCTGCTGCGGATTTTCCGCCTGCGCCTGCTGCACCAGCGTGACGACGCGCTCCGCTTCCGCTGCGCGATCGGCATCGGCCAGTGCGTGCACCGTGACCGCCGGTCCGGCCAGCGGCGCATGTTCCGCTACCGCGGACGAGTACGGCACCGCACCGCTGGCGGCATCTTCGGCTGCCGGCAGCGCCTGCGCGAAAGCATCGTTGACCCAGTCAACGATGCCCCGTTGCGAACGGAAATTCACGCTCAGCGTCAGCGGTTCCAGCGCGACCTGGCCGATACCGCCGCGGCGCGCCCGCAGATAGAGTGCAACATCGGCTTCCCGGAAACGGTAAATCGACTGCATCGGATCGCCGACGACGAACAGCGTGCGGCCATCGTCCGGCTGCCAGCCGGCGGTGAGTCGTTCCAGCAGTTCGTACTGCGACAACGACGTATCCTGAAATTCGTCGATCAGCAGGTGACGAATGCGATAATCGAGCGCCAGCGCCAGGTCGGTCGGTTCGTCCTCGTCGCCGAGCGCGCGTAGCGCGGCCTGCGACACGGCCGTGAAATCCGCCTGGCCGCGTTCCGCGAACAGCACGTCGAGCTGCGCCACGGCGACCGGCAGCAATCCGATCAGCGCTTCGACAATTGCCCACTGATCGTCACTGTAAACGGACGCCGGCAGCAGGCGCACGGCGTGCAACCGTTCAATGAAACCGGAATGTTTGCCAATTGCTTCGAGCAGCGCCTCGAAGGTTTCCTTGCAGTTCCGCAGACGCTCCTTTTCGGCCGGGTTGCGCCCCGAATTCACTGCCGGAAAACCGATCGTCACGTTGACCGCGCGCCGCGGCGTGCCTTCGCTGGTCAGCACCAGCTGCGCCAGTCCCAGCCACGCCGGCAGTGCGTCCGGCTCCGCGTCCGGCAGCACAGTGATTCCATCGCAGTTCAGTATTTCGGAATCGCGGCCCGCCGCCGCCAGGTTTTTCGCGGCAATGCGTGCTGCCGCCAGCAGCGGCTCAGCAATCTCGGCCGGCACGCCGTCTCGCAATTGCCGCAGCGCGCCGCACACCACGCCGGCCAACGCCGCTTCCAGCGTGGCGCGTTCAATGCGCGGCGAATGCCGATCGGCAACGTGGCGCAGCCACTGGTCACGCCGTCCCAGCATGTCGGCCAGCAGCTGCTCCGCCACGCCGGCGTTGTTGTCGAGGTGGGCGAGCATGCGCGCAATCAGCGGCGCCCACACGACAGGCTGGTCAAGCTGCACCAGCGTACGCCGCGCCGCTTCGACATAGAGCGGCCGAGCATCTTCGACGATATCGGGCTGGCCGCCGAAACCCGACAGCACCGGCATCTGGCGCGTCAGGCTCAGACACAGCGAGTCGATGGTCTGGATGCGCAACCGGTTCGGGTTTACCGCCAGCTGCCAGCTCTGCTGCGCGTCGCGTGCCGCCGCCGCGCGCGCCAACTGCCAAGTGTGGTACTGATGCGGCGCCTCGGGTGGCGTTTCGCCGTGTGCCGACGCCAGCGCCCGCAGCACGCGGTCGCGCATTTCTCCGGCCGCCTTGCGCGTGAACGTGATCGCAACGATTTCTTCCGGCGCCTCGACCAGCGCCAGCAGCCGCAGGTACCGCTGGATCAGCAGTTCGGTTTTGCCCGAGCCTGCCGGCGCCTGGACGATGAACGAGCGTGCCGGATCGAGCGCGCGCTCACGCGCCGCGCTGTCGGCGTCGCGGGTCACGCGATCGGCGACCGGACGCGGATCATTCATCGTCATGCTCGGCCGCCAGCGGACCGCGATCGAACAGTTCGGTGACGCGGCACAGCGGCCCGACGTCACAATAACGGCAGGTCTGCGGATAACGCTTCGGAGCAACCCGCGCGTCGCCGCCAAGGAATTCCGCGGCCAGTCGTTCCAGCACGCCGCGCCAGGAATCGAACAACGCATTCCAGCTGGCATCATCCTCCGCACCGGGCGCGACGCCCGGCAACACTTCCGCCGTACGCGAACGGCCCTTGAACGCGACCTCCTGCGCGCTGAGCCGCACGAAACTCAACGCGTCGACATCGCCGCCGTCGGTGACCGCATAAAGCGGCAACTGCGGCTCGTCCGGACGCTCGCCATCCCACGCGCCGGCGCTCACCGCTCCGGTCTTGTAATCGAGAATGACATGCGCCCCATCAGGCAGCCGGTCGATGCGATCGATGCGCACGTCGACCGCGATGCCGCCGATCTGCAGTGCACGCGGCTCCTCGCACGCCAGCACTTCGAATGGCGCGCGCCGGCGCTCGAGTTCAAGAAGGCGCGTCAGCAGCGCGCTGATCCGATCGTGCTCAAGCCGCGCGAAGCCGTCACTCAGCACGTCCGGCCGTTTACGGCGCAAGTCGGCGAGCGCCGCGCCAACCGCATCGGCGATCGCGGCGGCGGCTTCGCCGGCATTCAATTCGAGCAGACGCGCGTGGCTCCCGATGTCGCGCCACAGGCCGGCAAGCGCCTGATGGACCAGGCTGCCGCGATTGCGCGCATCGAGCCCGGAGCAACCCGATTCGAGCGCGGACGCGCCCAGGCGGTGAATGGCGAACGCACGAAACGGACAGGCGGCCTGATTGCTGAAAAGCGCCGCGCCGCCATGAGCCCGCGTGCCCGGCGCCAGTGCCGGCGCAGTCGCATCCGGCAGGCGCTCGAGCGCAGCCGCAGCGTAAATCTGCGCACGGTACGGCTGCGGCGCAGCAGTCGGCAGAACCTCGGTAACATCGGCCAGCAGCGGGCTCGGGCGCAGTTCCACATCGCCGTCGCGCAACGGATAGCTGAACCGGACCCGCGGCGCGGCGCGGCTCCACAGCGCCAGCATGCGCTGCGCGAAACCGAGCTCCCAGTCGGCCGACGCATGCGGTACCGCGCATGCGCGCTGCAGCACAACCGGCAAAAAGGGATTGGGTCGCGGCGAGCCGGGCCAGGCGTCGTCGCACAGGCCGGTGATGAACAGCTCATCGAATTCGAGTCCGGCTGCTTCCAGCATACCGAGAATCTGCACCGGCCCATCCGGCGATTCCGGTTGAAACAGTGTCTCGTTCGATGCGCGCCGCAGCCATGACAGCGCGTCATTGAATCCGAGCACCGGAAAGATCGCGTCGAGCGCCGCCAGCCCGGTCACGGTCTCGCGCCATTTTTCGACCGTCTGATGCTCGGGGCTGTCCGGCGCCCGCTCGCCGGGCCAGCCGAACACCGCCAGCAGCGACAGGAAGGTTGCACTCCATGCGCTCGGCGGCTGGCGCCGGCCGGCGATGCCATCGGTCAATCGCCGCCAGGCGTCGAGACACCGCGACAAGACACGGCAGTCCCCCGATCCGTCGCCGGTGCCGCGCGCATATCGGCGCAGCAGCTCCGCATCGACCGTCAACCCGCCGCGTCGACGCAGCCGTGCATCGAGCAGCGCACGCCCCGTCATTTCGGTTTCGGCTGCCGCAAGGAACGGGCTGCGCAGCAACGAGCCCGTCTCGGCGAGCGTCAGCGGGCGGCATGCCAGCCGCAACAGCAGCAACGCGGTATGCACCAGCGGGTAATCGGCGAGCGCCTGCCCCAGCGACAGGTTGTACGGGCGCGAACGGCCGCTGCCACCGGAAAGCACGCGTGCCGGCTGTAGTGCATCGTCGAACACGCGCATCACGAGACTGCGATTCTCTGCGAGACCCGGCACCACCACGCCGATACGCGCGTCCGGTTTCGTTTCCAGGATGCAGCGAACGTCGTGCGCGACTGCGGCGAGTTCGTCTTCCGCCGTGTCATACCCGGTACGCACGACGGTCGCAGCGCATCCGGCTGGTGCGCGTTCCTCGACGCGTGTGCCGGTTGAAGCGAGTGCATCGAGCAGCGCCCGCTGTTGCGAATCGAGCTGGTCGAACGCATAGAGCACGACGTCGCGCGGCGCGCGATCGCGCGCGCGCGTCAGCAACGCCGCCACCGCGTCGGCCAGGCGTCCGCCATCGAGCCAGCGGTTATCGTCACAAATCCGGCCGAAATGGCGCGACCACTCGAACCAGGCGGTCACGTCCGCATCGTGATGCGCGCGCTGTGCCGCGACGTCAAGGCGCCACGCATGTTGCACCATCCAGGCGTCGCGTGCGGCACGCGCGGCGGCACCGGGATCCAATAGCGCATTCGCGTGCGGCGAGGCTTCGATGATCCGCTGCCACAATGCGCGCTCCTGCAGCGGCGACAGCAGCGTCGCGTCATCGCTGCAGCACGTGAGCTCGCCGTAGGTGCGTTCGAGCCAGACGCCCCACGGCAGGACCTCGGCCGAACGCCATACGCGGCGCCCGGCGGCCGTTTGCACGGCATCGAACTGATGCTTGAGGTAAAGAGCGAGCCGGCGATTCGGGGTCAGGACGACACATCCGGCCGCCAGACGATCCAGCAGATCCGTCTGCATGCGGCCCGCGCCGCTAGCGCGGCGGCTTCCTTCCGCTCACTGCGGTGCGGCTGATAGCCTGATCAACCCGTAACGCTTCGCGTGATACGGATCCGGAAGCCCTGCTGCCGCCCCCGCAATCAGGCCTTCTATCCACTCGGACGATCACGGACGGCCGGGCTGGCATTGGAAAGCCGCGTCAGCGTTCAAGATGCTGTATTTTTTCTTTGACCTTGGCCCATTCGTCGGCATCGACCGGCGCGTCCTTCTTTTCGATGATCGCGGGCCAGGCCTTCGCCAGTTCGGCGTTGAGCGCGGTGAACGGCTGCTGGTCATCCGGCACGTCGTCCTCGGCAAAAATGGCTTCCACCGGGCATTCGGCAACGCACAAAGTGCAGTCGATGCACTCGTCGGGATCGATCACCAGCATGTTCGGACCTTCCCGAAAACAGTCGACCGGACACACATCGACGCAATCCGTATATTTGCACTTGATGCAGCTTTCTGTAACGACGTAGGCCATGATGATCTCTGAATACTCGGCAACTTGCTTGAAAATGGCGTTATTTTAACAGAAGCCACAAGGGGCTCTTTTTGACCCGCATCAACCGCCATGCTTCCCAAAGTGCCAAAATTTCGCTACGATAAGCAGAAACACGCCCTCTTGCGCTGCGTTTTACGATCTCCGCAGCCGTTTGCTGTTCCAGCAGGCCTATTCAATGAACGAGCACATATCCTACGTTACTGACGACAGTTTTGAACCCGAAGTGCTGCAGGCGCCGCTGCCGGTGCTGGTCGATTACTGGGCTGAGTGGTGCGGCCCCTGCAAAATGATCACCCCGATCCTCGAGGAGATCGCGAAAGAGTATTCAGGGCGGCTCAAGATCGCCAAGCTCAACGTCGACGAGAACCAGACGACACCGCCGAAGTACGGCATCCGCGGCATCCCGACGCTGATGCTGTTCAAGAACGGAAACGTCGAGGCGACCAAGGTGGGCGCGCTTTCCAAGCCGCAATTGACGGCTTTTATTGACAGCCACATTTAGAACCGATAATCTTTTTCACCGAAAATATCTGAACGCTTCCCAGGCGGCCTGCCGCCGCGGAAAGCGTGGCAATTCTTTCCCTTCTTTCCAGCATCGGTGTTTCACAGCGCGTGTCGCGCCGTAGCCGTTAATCCATCGCCTTTTATGCATCTATCCGAACTCAAAAACCTGCATGTCACCGAGCTGGTCGACATGGCGAACGCCAAGGAAATCGACGGCGCCAACCGCATGCGCAAGCAGGAAGTCATCTTTGCGCTCCTGAAGAATCAGGCCAAGAAAGGCGTCAGCATTTTCGGCGGCGGCACGCTCGAAGTATTGCCCGACGGCTTCGGCTTCCTGCGCTCTCCGGACACCTCGTACCTTGCGGGCACCGACGACATCTACGTCAGCCCCAGCCAGATCCGCCGCTTCAATCTGCATACCGGCGATTCGATCGAGGGCGAAATCCGCACGCCGAAAGACGGCGAACGCTATTTCGCGCTGGTCAAGGTCGACAAGGTCAACGACGAGCCGCCCGAGAATTCCAAGCACAAGATCCTGTTCGAGAACCTGACGCCGCTGTTCCCCACCGAGCAGTTCAAGATGGAACGCGACATCAAGGGCGAGGAAAACCTGACCGGCCGCGTGATCGACATCATCGCGCCGGTCGGCAAGGGCCAGCGCGGACTGATCGTGTCGCCGCCGAAGGCCGGCAAAACGGTGCTGATGCAGCACATTGCCCACTCGATCACGACCAATCATCCGGAAGCGCTGCTCATCGTATTGCTGATCGACGAACGGCCCGAGGAAGTAACCGAGATGCAGCGCTCGGTCAAGGGCGAGGTGGTGTCGTCCACGTTCGACGAGCCGGCAACCCGCCACGTCCAGGTCGCCGAAATGGTGATCGAAAAGGCGAAACGCCTGGTCGAGCACAAGAAGGACGTGGTGATCCTGCTCGATTCGATCACACGTCTGGCGCGCGCCTACAACACCGTGGTGCCGGCGTCCGGCAAGGTGCTGACCGGCGGCGTCGACGCCAACGCGCTGCAGCGCCCGAAGCGCTTCTTCGGCGCCGCGCGCAACATCGAGGAAGGCGGCTCGCTGACGATCATCGCCACCGCGCTGATCGATACCGGCTCGCGCATGGACGACGTGATCTATGAGGAATTCAAGGGCACCGGCAACATGGAAATCCATCTCGACCGGCGCATGGCGGAAAAGCGCATCTATCCCGCGATGAACGTCAACCGCTCCGGCACCCGCCGCGAAGAACTGCTGATCAAGCAGGAAATCCTGCAGAAAATCTGGGTGCTGCGCAAGCTGCTCTATCCGATGGATGAACTGGAAGCGACGGAATTCCTGCTCGACAAGCTGAAGGCAACGAAGAATAACTCGGATTTCTTTGATTCGATGCGTCGAGGCTAAACGGCCTCATCAGCAGCAACGTTTACGTGCCTGTGGTCCGAAATCCTGCTGTCGCTCCCGCAAGCGGGCCTGGCGGCTAACGTGTCGCGGCGGCTACTTCTTCGATTCGATGCGTCGAGGCTAAGTGGCCTCATCCGCGGCAAAGTTTACGTGCCTGTGGTCCAAAATCCTGCCGCCGCTCCCGCAACCGGGCCTTCGGCTAACGTGTCGCGGCGGCTACTTCTTCGACAGCATACGGCGAGGAGATGTCGTACCCGAGTCGCGCAACGTTGAAATTTGCCAACCCGCCCACATTAAAGGATAATTGCGCCTTTTCCGTCGAGGCGCCAGCCACGAGGATTTTCCAGATGAAACCGAAAATTCATCCCAGTTACAAGGAAATCACGGTCACCTGCAGTTGCGGGAATACGTTCACGACCCGCTCGACGCTGGGCCGGCCGCTGCACATCGAAGTGTGCTCGGCCTGCCATCCGTTCTACACCGGCAAGCAGAAAATGCTGGATACCGCCGGGCGTGTCGAGAAGTTCCGCCAGAAGTACGGCAACCGCGCGAGCGGCAAGGCTACTGCCGCGTAGCACCGGACCCGTTCCTGCAAAAAAGCAGCCGCGGGCTGCTTTTTTGTTGTACGGGGCACCTTCCTCAGCCGACACCGATTCCCTTTCCCAGCAGCGCCAGCACGCCCATTACCGCGAACAGCAGCGCTGCGACGACGCGCACCGCAGTCAGCGGAATGCGATTCGCCCAGAAATTTCCGAGCAGCACCGCCGGCACGTTCGCCATCATCATCCCGGTCGTCGTCCCAAGCACCACGGGCACCAGGGAATCATATTTCGCGGCAAGCAGTACGGTCGCGATCTGCGTCTTGTCGCCCATTTCGGCCAGAAAAAATGCGATGAAGCTGACGGCGAACACGCCGTAATGCCCGTTTTTCTGCGGGCTGTCATCGAACTTGTCGGGCTTGAGCGTCCACAGTGCCACCGCGAGCAGCGATCCTCCCAGCACCCAGCGCAGAATCGCCGGATCGAGGTGGGTGCGCACCAGTTCGCCGATCCACCCGGCCAGCGCATGATTCAGTATGGTCGCGCACAGAATTGCGACAATGATAGGCCACGGCTTCTTGAAACGTGTGGCCAGCAGCAGTGAAAGCAGCTGGGTCTTGTCGCCGAATTCCGCCACGGCGACCACGACCAGCGAAGTCAGAAACGCAGTCATTGGGGTTCGGTTGGATCGGGCGATTGGTTGGCCGATGACATGGAAGCCCGTTGCCCAATCCATGAGCCGGAACTCCATGCCAAAGGTCTCGCCGAACCCGCGGGCCGGGCGCGCCATGACCGGATCGTAATCCGTGCCAAGTGTGTTGACGCACCCCCTTCCGTTGCGGAAGGTGGCTACTCCCCGATGACGGCCGCCATTCTACCCGTGATGCTTGCGGAATACAAAATGCTGCCTTGGTCGCGCTGTGCGAAGCGGCTAGAATAGCGGACAACACGGCGCCGGTGCGGGTTTGCACGCAAGCGCCGGCATCATGCCCACGAGCGCAAATCCGAATGGACGACGTCATCGCCACGCTGCCACGTTCCCGCTGGGACGAGCTACCCGACACCGAGGCCGGTTCAATCACCGCGGCGCTGGAGAGCGGCCAGGTGCTCTTTCTGCCGCACCTTCGTTTCGTACTGGAGCCGGACGAGACACGGTTTCTGACGCCGGCCTGCTCGGATGGCAAGGCCAAGAACGTGAGCTACGACACCGCGACCGGGCAACTCCGTGGAACGTCGCTGGCCGGGGCCGACCACGCAGCGCTGACCGCGATGATCGCCCGTTTCTCGCAGCATGCGCGGCAGTTGATCGAAACACTCTGCCCGCATTACGTTCCTCAGTTGATCATGGGCCGCACCAGCTACCGCCCGGTCGAAGTGGTCGGACGGCCGGCGTCGGTCACGCGGGACGATTCGCGGCTGCACGTCGACGCCTTCTCGGCCACGCCCAATCACGGCCGCCGCATCCTGCGCGTATTCAGCAACATCAATCCGGCAGGCAGTCCGCGTGTCTGGGAAATCGGCGAACCGTTCGAAACGATGTTGGCAAAGTTTTATCCCGCCATCCGCCGGCCGTTTCCGGGCAGTGCGTGGCTGCTCGAGAAACTGCACGTCACCCGGGATCGCCGCAGCGAATACGATCACATCATGCTGCAATTGCACGATCGCGCGAAGCGCGACGATCATTATCAGCAAAGTGCGCCGAAGCTGCGCTTTGAATTTCCGCCCGGCTCGACCTGGGTGGTGTACACCGATCGCGTGATGCACGCTGCATTGTCCGGTCAATATCTGCTGGAGCAGACGTTTTATCTGCCGGTCGCCGCGATGCAGGAAGAACGCCTCGCGCCGCTGCGGACGCTGGAACGGATCGCCGGCAGACGGCTCGCCCCGTCATAACGAACAGACAACAAAGCAGCAACAGCGCCCTGGCTTCATTCCGTGATTACCGGATCATCCGCAATCAGCCCGTCCGCCCGGCCATGACCACCCGCATCGCTCTGGTCGGACTGCTGTGCGTCGCATGGATTCTCCCGGGACTGATCGGGCATGACCCCTGGAAACCTGACGAGGCGTACAGCTTCGGGCTGATTTACCACATCATTCAACACGGCGACTGGGTGGTGCCGACGCTCGCCGGCCAGCCGTTCCTTGAAAAACCGCCGCTCTACTATCTGACCGCGGCCGCATTCGCGAAAGCCTTTTCTCCGCCGCTGGCACTGCATGACGCGGCACGGCTCGCCAGTGGCTTCTTCATGGCGATCGTTTTTCTGTTCACCGGCTTCGCCGGACGCGAACTGTTCGGAAAGAGCTACGGCGCCGCCGCCGTACTGCTGCTGGTCGGCGCGTTCGGGCTGCTGATCCGCAGCCACCAGATGGTCACCGACATCGCGTTGCTGGCCGGCTTCGCAATCGCCTATTACGCGCTGGCACTGGCGCCGCGACGCTGGGCGGCGGGCGGATTCTGGCTCGGTATCGGTGGCGGTCTCAGCTTCATGTCAGGCGACCTGCTGGCGCCGTGCATCATCGGCGTCATCATCGTGCTGCTGCCGATCGCATTTCGCAACTGGCGCAATCGCCGCTACGCCGCAGCGCTCGGCATCGCATTGATCGTCAGCCTGCCGTGGCTCGTGATATGGCCGGCCGCGCTGTACCAGCGCTCGCCCGAACTCTTCAACCAGTGGCTGTGGATCGACAACCTCGACCGCTTCATCGGCATCAATCCGTTCGGCCCGACGTTCGAGCATCTTTTCTATCTGCGCATTCTGCCGTGGTACGCATGGCCGCTGTGGCCGTTCGCGGCGTGGACGCTGTGGCGCACCCGCAGCACCGGGTTCATGCCCGGCATCCAGCTCGCGTTGCTCGGTTTCCTCGTCACGCTCATCGTATTGAGTGCCGTCGCCGGCGCGCGCGAGCTCTACGGACTGCCGCTGCTGGTGCCGCTGGCGCTGCTCGCCGTGCCGGCCACCGACACGCTGCGGCGCGGCGCCGCCAACGCGTTTTACTGGTTTGGCGCGATGACGTTTTCGTTCTTCGTGATTGTCGCGTGGTTCTACTGGGTGGCGCTCGAATTCGGTGTGCCGGCGCAATTGCAGACCCACCTCAACGAGATGCAGCCGGGCTACACCAACGGTTTCCGGCTGCTGCCGTTCGCGATAGGGCTGCTGTTCACCGTGGTGTGGATCGTCGTCCTGCGCAGCACGCGCAAGAGCCGGATGCGGCCGCTGATCGTGTGGGCGGCCGGCATCACCATTCTGTGGGGCGTGCTGAACGGCCTGTTTCTGGGCTGGGTCAACACCGGCAAGAGCTACCGCACGATGATCACCAGCCTGGAACACAAGTTGCCGGCGCATTACCGCTGCATCGCCAGCCGCTCGCTGGGTGAACCGCAGCGCGCGCTGCTCGATTACTACGCCGGAATCACGACCGAGCGCGCAGAGTCGACCAGCCATCGCCACGATTGCGATCTGCTGCTGATCCAGGGCGATCCCGACTACCCACCGCTGCCCGGAGAGCAGTGGAAAGAATTGTGGGACGGCTCGCGTCCCGGTGACGACAGCGAGCATTTCTGGCTCTACCAGCGCCGGGACCGGCAGGCCAGATGAGTTCGCTGGTCATTATCGGATACATCGGGCGGCTCGCCGCGGTCGCATGAAAGCCGGTTTGACGCGGCGCAGCGTCATTTGTTCCTATTTATCAAAAGAGTGGTAATTTCTAGCGATATGCGTTGATGCTGTAATGCACAACAACCTCGACGCGCCCGATGCGCGAGGGTACACTGATGGCCGTGTCCGCGGCGGGCGTCCACCCCGTCCTTCTGAAATCAGCACATCGAGGAGAAACCCATGAACAACGGACGGGAAGTCGTGGTATTGAGCGGCGTGCGCACCGCGATCGGGGACTACGGCGGGGCGCTCAAGGATGTCGCACCGACCGAGCTTGCCGCGCAGGTGGTGCGCGAGGCCGTGAAACGCGCGAAGGTCGAGCCGCAGGAAGTCGGCCACCTGGTATTCGGCAACGTGATCCATACCGAGCCGAAGGACATGTACCTGTCGCGCGTCGCCTGCATCGCCGGCGGTCTGCCGCAGGAAACGCCTGCGCTCACGCTCAACCGTCTGTGCGGCAGCGGCCTGCAGGCGATCGTATCGGCGGCGCAGACCATTCTGCTCGGCGAAGCCGATATCACGCTGGGTGGCGGCGCCGAATCGATGAGCCGCGGCGGCTATCTGATGCCGAGCCTGCGCTGGGGACAGCGCATGAACAACGGCAGCACGGTCGACATGATGGTCGGCGCGCTGACCGATCCGTTCGACACCGTCCACATGGGCATCACTGCCGAAAACGTCGCCGACAAGTGGCACGTCACGCGCGAGCAGCAGGACGAGCTGGCGGTCGAGAGCCACCGCCGCGCGATCAACGCGATCAACAAGGGCTATTTCAAGGATCAGATCCTGCCGATCGAGCTGAAGACGCGCAAGGGCTCGACCGTGTTCGATACCGACGAGCATCCGCGCGCCGACGCCAGTCTCGAATCGATGGCGAAATTGCGCACCGTGTTCAGGAAGGACGGCAGCATCACGGCCGGCAACGCATCCGGCATCAATGATGCCGCGGCCGCGGTGGTGCTGATGGAAAAAGGGGCTGCTGAAAAACGCGGGCTGAAGCCGATCGCACGCTTGTTGTCATACGCGCACGCCGGCGTCGACCCGAAATACATGGGCATCGGCCCGGTGCCGGCGTCCAAAAAGGCATTGGAGAAAGCCGGACTCACGATTGATGATATGGATGTCATCGAGGCCAACGAAGCGTTCGCGGCGCAGGCGCTGGCGGTTGCCTGTGACCTGAAATTCGACATGGGCAAGACCAACCCCAACGGCGGCGCAATCGGCCTCGGCCATCCGATCGGCGCCACCGGCTGCATTCTGACCGTCAAGGCACTCTATGAACTGCAGCGTAGCGGCAAGCGCTATGCGCTGGTGACGATGTGCATCGGCGGCGGACAGGGAATCGCGGCGGTTTTCGAACGCGTCTGAAAAACAGGATTCAGCATTCAGGGCAACGCCGCGGGTTGCCGCGAGCGGTCACCGAATCCTGAACGCTGATTCCCGTATTCCGATTTGCGCATCCGCGCCAGTTCGCCCAGACACAGATGGGCGAACGCCAGTCCGCCCAGCACCGGGATCAGCAGATTGATCACTGGTATGTAGTAAAGCGCGGCGATCAGCAGCCCCATGCCGTAGAGCCGCCACTTCGCGCGCGCCAGCACGCGCGGCAGTTCCGCTGCGCTCGCATGTTCGGCCAGCGCATCGTAGCGGAACAGCCGCTGATTCAGATACATCGACAGCAGCAGCGGCAGCACGATGCCGAGGATTCCGGTCAGCCACAGCGGCAGCGTCACCAGCCACAGGATGGCAAAAATGATCGTCGCGCCCAGCGCATTGACGATGCTGCCGACGAAACCGCCGCCATGCCGCTCTTCGAGCGCCGGGAAACGGCGCTGCGCAACGAAATGCACGATCGGCGGCATCGCGCACACCGCGGTGACCACCAGCGCGGTGACCAGTGAAAGCGGGAAGATCAGCAGCACGATCAGCACCGCCGACAGCGACTGCGCGAGCCATGCCGCCCACGATGCAAACAACCCGTGCGACAGCCATCCCTGTTCGATCGAATGTTGCAGCCAGTGCATCCAGTCATCCCAGAAAAATACGGCGATCGCACCCCACAGCAGCAGCGCAGCCAGCAGCGGGATGACGATCAGCGCCAGCATCCGCGGATGAAAAAAATCGGTTACCGCCCGGGAAAACGCGTCGACGACGTCCTGCATGTGAATATCGGAATCCGGTCAGGTTGAAACGGCATTTTACCTTGCTGCCGGCGTGGTCGCATTCCATCCGCGCCGCAGGTAGAATCAGATGACCCACACGATCAGGAGACGGGCAATGAACGAAGAAACCTTCAACATGAGTATCCGCAAGCTTCTCAAGGCGTTCGGCATTCGCTCGCAACTGGAAATCGAAAAGGCGGTACAGAAGGCATTGGCCGAGAAACGCATATCGGGCGGCGAGTCATTCCCGGCGCAGGTGCAGTTGCGCATCGCCGAACTCGATATCGATTTCAAGCTCGACGGCGACATCAAGCTTCAGTAACACACCGCCGGGCAGCCGCCTCGGTGCCGATTCGCGCAATACAAAAAAAGAACCGGTACGAGCGAATGCAACACGTCCCCGTTGCGCTCGTACCGGAGGAGGGAAACCCGCTTCCGGTGAAGGACAGCCATCAGCTGTCTCTCAAATTATTCGATCAGTGCGTGTGTTTTAACCTGAACGCAGGCATCGCAATTCCGGCAGCCCGCACCACATCGTCGGTGTGACGCGTGCATCATCAACGCCAGTGCCACCCTGTTTTATCCTCCCCGTTCCGATGATGCCATCCGAGCATGCCGGCAGACTGATTTTTCCCGTCATCACCTTCGTTCCGGCTATCCTTTTTTATAAGTATCGCATGAATAAGATAGCGACAAGATACTATCAGTTTTTTACAGCGTGAACAAGCTTTTACACTCGGGAATAGTACGGCGGCAGCGCTGTCCGCTGACAGCGCTTGCAAAAAAACGGGCTGCCGCGACGAACGGATCAGACCTTCAGAAAATGCTCGCGGTAGTAACGCAATTCCGCGATCGACTCGCGAATGTCGGCGAGCGCTTCGTGCTTGCCCTGTTTCGTGAAGCCGGCCAGCAGCTCGGGCCTCCAGCGCCGCGCCAGCTCCTTCAACGTCGACACATCGAGATTGCGATAATGGAAGTATTTGTCCAGATCGGGCATGTAGCGGACCAGAAAGCGCCGATCCTGATGCACCGAATTGCCGCACATCGGCGATACACCGGGCACCACATGCTGCTCGAGAAACGCGATCATCTGCCGTTCCGCAGCGCCGTCATCGAGCGATGAGTGACGCACCTTGTCGATCAAGCCCGAACGGCCGTGAGTGGACTGATTCCACGAATCCATCGCGGCCAGCACCGCATCGCTCTGGTGCACTACCAGCACCGGAGCCTCCGCAACCGTTTCGAGCCGGCTGTCGGTCACAATGATCGCAACCTCCAGAATGCGGTCTGTTTCGGGGTTGAGACCGCTCATTTCCATGTCGATCCATATGAGGTTGCCGGCGTCTTGTGACATAATGCTCCTGCTGATTGATTGAACGAGGCCGCCCGGCCCTGTCCGCGCGGCGGCCGGTTTCAGGACGAATGGTTGGCGGATTTCCATTCCGGATTTTATGACGCGCCTGCCCGAATTAGCCAGCGCGGCACCGACCCGACGTATTTCATGAACGCTTTTTCCATCGTTTTTCTGTGTGCGCTGGCGCTGACCACGGGGTTGCGGCTGTGGCTCGCGCTGCGGCATCTCGGTCACGTCGCGTCACAGCGTGACGTGGTGCCGGCGGCGTTTTCCGGCGACATCGACGCGGGCACTCACCGCAAGGCTGCGGATTATACTTGCGCCAAGACGCGGCTCGCGATTGCCGGCCTCCTGCTGGAAGTGGCGATCGTGCTGTGGCTTACCTTCGGCGGCGGGCTGCAGATGTTCCAGAACTGGGTGCAGTCATGGCTGGACTCGTCGCTCGCCCGCGGCATTGCACTCATCGTCGTGGTGACCATCGTCACCCAGGCGATTGAGCTGCCGATCAGCCTCTATCGCACGTTCCGCATCGAGGAGCGCTTCGGCTTCAACAAGATCACGCTGAAACTGTTTGTCGCCGATCTGCTGAAACACGCACTGCTCACGGCCGTCATCGGCGTCCCGCTGATCGCCTGCGTGCTGTGGCTGATGGAACGCTCCGGCGGCCTGTGGTGGATCTATGCATGGCTGGTATGGGTGGTGTTCAACGTGCTGGTGCTGGCGATTTATCCGACGTGGATTGCACCGCTGTTCAACAAGTTTTCGCCGTTGCAGGACGCGGAGCTGCGGGCGCGTATCGAGCGGCTGCTGCACAAGTGCGGCTTCAAGGTGCAGGGGCTGATGGTGATGGACGGCTCACGGCGTTCGAGCCACGGCAACGCATATTTCACCGGCTTCGGCAAGACCAAGCGCATCGTGTTCTTCGACACGCTGCTGGCGCGCCTCGAACCGCTCGAAATCGAGGCCGTGCTGGCGCACGAGCTGGGTCACTTCAAGCTGCGGCACGTGATCAAGCGCATGGCGTGGATATTCGGCGCCAGCCTGGTGTTCCTCGCGATACTGGCATGGCTGATGAATACCGGCTGGTTCTACAGCGGGCTGAACGTCACGACGCCGTCGACCGCAATCGCGCTGGTGCTGTTCTTTCTGATCGTGCCGTACTTCACCTTCCTGGCACAGCCACTGCTCAGCGGCTACTCGCGCCGGCACGAATTCGAAGCCGACCGCTATGCGGCGCAGAACGCCTCCGCTGCAGCGCTGGTGTCGGCGCTGGTGAAATTGTACAAGGACAACGCGTCCACGCTCACGCCGGATCCGCTGCACTCGGCGTTCTATGATTCCCATCCGCCGGCGACGCTGCGCATCGCGAGATTGCAGGCCCACGCCTGAACCACGCGCCGGAAGCGCGTAGAATTCAGCCATGAAAACCCGGGTAACCAAAATCGGTTTCGTTATTTTCGCCGCGGGATTCGCGGTCATGACGGCACACGCCGACCCTTTTCCCGGCGCCGCCCCCGCCGCCGGCAAGAAACTTTTCGACCAGTCGAAATGTGCGGCCTGCCACATCTCGCTGGTGGGTGGCGACGGCTCGAAAGTATTCACCTGGTCCGGACACAAGGTGCGCTCCGCCGCGCAGCTGCTGTCGCGCGTGCAGTTTTGCGTCACGAACACCGGTGCACAGGTATTTCCGGACGAAGTGAAGGATATCGCCGCCTACCTCAATCAGCAGTACTACCACTTCAAATGAGTTGCGGAATTCGGCGATGAGTGCATCCGAGCTGGCGCAACGGAAATGCAAGCCGTGCGAAGGCGGCGTTGCGCCACTCACTCGCAACGAGATCGACAATCTGCTGAAGCAGCTCGACGGCTGGCAATATACCGGCGGCGTGATTACGAAGACCTACCGCTTCAAGAACTATTACCAGACGATCGCGTTCGTGAACGCCGTCGCCTGGCTGTCCCATCGCGAAGATCATCACCCCGATCTCGCGGTCGGCTACAACCAGTGCCGCGTGGATTACTCCACCCACGCCATCAACGGTTTGTCGGCCAACGATTTTATTTGCGCCGCAAAGGTCGATTCCGTTTTCGGTCTGTGACGTTCGGAAGCAACCCTCGCGAGCGTTTCGGCGCTAATCCGGAATCTCGGCTTCGACAAGTTTCGCCAGCAGGATGAGCGATTCCTGCCAGCCCAGATAGCAGGCCTCCGGAGGAATGACATCGGGAATTCCTTCCTGCGTGACGTCCAATTCGGTGCCTGTGGATACCTTCGTCAGTGCGACCGTTACTTGCATTTCCCCGGGGAGATTCGGATCGTCGAATTTGTCGGTATAGCGAATGCGCTGATGCGGCACCAATTCAAGATATTCTCCACCGAACGAGTGGCTCTTGCCGGTAGTGAAATTCGCAAACGACATCTTGTGGGTGCCGCCGACTCTGGCATCCAGACGGTGGACCTTGCAGGTAAACCCGTTCGGCGGAAGCCACTTGGCTATTGCGTCCGCGTCGAGAAAAGCCCGATACACCCGCTCGGGCGCCGCGCGCAGCACACGGTGAAGACGGATGGTGTTCGACATGATCGTTCTCCTTTGCCGGGTGGCAAGTGAAGCCGGTATATGCCGGGATTGGCATCAGCTGGTCGAACAGGCAACCCCCGATTTCGACAACAGCAGTCGGATCGGAATGGCATTCGCCTGTAGCAAACAGCTGCCGAGCCGGCCGGCACAGACGGGATTTTCGCGGTCGTAATTGACCCTGGCCGCGGCTCCGGGTCAGGCGTCAGGGTAATGGATCGCGACGATCCTGACGTCCGTGTCGGCGGCCGGACGTTTCCATACCACGGTATCGCCGAGATGCGCGCCGATCATCGCCTTCGCCAGCGGCGACGCCCAACTGATCTTGCCGGCTCCGACGTCGGCCTCATCGTCACCGACGATGCTGAACTCGTGTTCCGTATCGTCTTCGCTGCGGATGCGGACGGTGGCGCCGAAATACACCGCGTCTCGCGACTGCGCCGCCGGATCGACGACAATCGCGCGCTTGATCTGCGCGCTGTAATAGCGCATGTCGCGCTCGACCTCGGCCAGCTTCTGCTTCGCCAGCGCTTCACTGTCAGCCGCCGCTTTCAACTGTTCACGCTGCTGCTGCAGTTCGTGCATGCGCAATTCGAGCTGTTCCCGCCCGTGCGGCGTAACGTAGTTCGTATGCGCAGGAAGCGGCCGCTCCGGGATATCTCCGGCGGTCGGATTTTCGTCCGCTTCCTTTACAAACGCCCGGCTCATGACTGTCGATCCGCCCCATTCGGAAATAAATGCTGCGGCAGCGCCGTCGCACGGCTTGCGTATTATTTTAGAACCTATCTCATGAATATTCACGTATGCGACCGCGCGATTTGGGATGCGGTAGCCCCGGCTCACGGTGGGCGAAGCCTTGGTGCGGAGACGGGGCAAGGCGCGCCGAATACGAGGCGCTCTTTCCGGGGCTCGCTGCGCCGCCCCCGCTCCAAAGCTGCGCTCTCCGTGGGGCGGCGCGCAGGAGCGAGTCGCGCCGCATATCCCCACTATGCAAGCGGCGAGCGACGCTGAAACGCGCCCAAATCGCCCGGTCCCTTCGGGTTGTGGCCCAAAAGCGCGTCTGCGGCGTTGCGCCTTGCATCTGCATCTTTTGGGCCACAACGCATCACACGAATATTCATGAGATAGGTTCTCCGCTCGTTGCGGACGGGGGATGCCCGGCCGCAGCGCCAGCGTCGCCGGCCTTGCGCCACACCAGCAGACGGTTGTTGGCCGGCATCGCAAAATCGCGCATCAGCACCAGGCCGTTCGTCTGCGCCAGTTGATCGACGGCCTCGAAATCGCGGATGCCGCTGGCGGGATCACGTTGTTGCAACACCGCATCGAATCGGGCATTGCTTTCGGAGGTGTGGCGCCCGCCATAGTTGAACGGGCCGTAGATGCACAGCGTGCCGCCCGCCGCCAGCACATGTCCGACGCCTGCAAACAGCTTCTCGACCGCCGGCCACGACAGGATGTGCAGCGTGTTGGCGCTGAACACGGCGTCGACCGCGGCGACCGGCCACGCGACATCATTCACGTCGAGCGCCAGCGGTGGCAGCACGTTCGACAGCGCGGACGCATCGATCCAGGCGCGAATGCCGGCATGATGTTGCGGCAGATCGCTGGTCTGCCACACGATGGCGGGCAGCGCAGCGCCAAAATGGACTGCATGCTGGCCGCTGCCGGAACCGATTTCCAATACACGTCCCTGCGCCGGCAGGACTGCGCGCAGCACGGTCAGGATCGGCGTCCGGTTGCGCTCGCACGCTTCGGAAAACGGCTTCATGCGGAACGCGCGGCGACGCGATCGTAGCCGAGAAATTCCAGCAGATCCTCCTTGCGCTGCAGCGTATCATGATAGCCGAGGTTGATCAGTGCCCGGCAGAACGGCCGTTCGAACAGCAGATAGCTCGCCAGATTGGAACCGCTGCTGTGCAAGGCCCCGACCGTATGCAACAGCATGCGCACCGGACGCGGCAACGCGCCGACATGCTGGCTGGCGATGCGTTCGAGTTCTTCGCTCGGAGTCAGCACGCGGAATGCCACCGGACGCATGTCCAGGCCGGCCGCGACCAGCCGTCCGGGCGGAATCAGGTCGAGCAGGCGGTTGATGCGCTGCATGCGCTCCAGATCCATCTCCAGGCTGTCGAGGAAAATGCTGTTCAGCGCGTGGCCCGCAATCTGTGCCAGCGACGGATAATCGCCGGCCTTGAGCCGCTCCCGGCTCTCGATCTGGTAGCCGACGCCGATCACCAGCACACGATCGGCGCCGAGATGCAGTACCGGGCTCACCGGCGCCACCTGGCGCATCGTCCCGTCGCCGAAATATTCACGATGGATGTGCACTGGCGGAAAAATGAATGGCAACGCGCTCGATGCCATCACATGATTGACGCCGATGGCCATCGGCACGCCGACACGGCGCGCCCGGCGCCAGCCGGTAAGATGCGGGGCGCCCTGAAAAAACGTCACCGACTCGCCGGATGCATAACCGGACGCGGTCACCGCCAGCGCCAGCAGATCGCCGGCATCGATCGACTGCTGGATTTTTGAAAAATCGACACGCTGGCTCAGCAGATCGCGTAGCGGCGTGTTGTCCAGCAGCGACGTCGGACGATCGCGCCGCCCGCCACCGGACAGCGCGGCGAGACACCAGCGGCCGCTGTTGCGAAAAACACCGGCGGCATCGGCACGATACACCTGGCCGGCATGAAATTGCCGCCAGTAGGCCAGCAACCGGCGCACGCCTTCGCGGAAATCCGATCCGTGTTCGGCCAGCACCGCGGCATTGACCGCACCGGCGGACGTGCCGCAAATGATGGAAAAAGGCGCGCGCACGTGTGGCGGCAGGAATTCGGCCAGTGCACGCAGCACGCCGACCTGGTAGGCCGCGCGTGCACCGCCGCCGGTCAGTACCAGCGCGAGCTTCGGTGCCGTCGCAGCGTCCATCCGGTCCTTTCGTCTGCTGTGTGCATGCTGCCGCCCGGAGAATACCCGCCGCCGCGGCCCGTTATCAGTGCCCTATGTTACTTCGGGACAGCGCGGCGCGATCAAGTCGCTCTTTCCCAGGTGCAAGCCTTCGACGACGCGCCCGAGCAGGGTGATGCTGCCGGCCACGCGATTGTTGCCGGTATCGCTGAACTCGAAGCGATAGATGCGCCGCAGCGTGATGCGGCCGTCGGCGCGGCGCCGCAGTGCCAGCGCCGTCACCGCCACGGTATCGTCGAGCAGTTGCACGCCGACGGCATCGCAGGCGCGGCGTGCCGCGGTCACCGCCGTTTCGCGTGCCCGCATGATGTCATACCACAGACCCGCGATCGCCAGGCAGGCAACCAGACCGGCAGCTTCAACCATGACGTCCGTCCCCGTTCGGCATCAACCGCGCAGAAATTCGCGGCTGACTTCCCTGAACAATGGCGTGGCGGCCTGCCGCAACCACTCGAACAGCACCATCTCGCGGCTGACGACATGGATGCCGGCTGCCCGCATGCGCTCCAGCGCCAGCGCCGTGTCGCCGTCCTGACGCGACGAGACGGAATCTGCGACGACGAACACGTCCGTCCCCGCCGCCCTGAAATCAGCCGCACTCTGCCACACGCAGACATGGGTCTCGATGCCGGCAATCACCACCTGCGGCCGCTGCATCACCGGCAGATCATCGAGACAACGCGCCGCGACACATGAAAAATGCACCTTGGACCGCACCGCCTGCACCGGCACATGGCGCCGCAGCTCGTCGACGACCGGCCCCAACCCTTCGGGATAGTGGCAGGTCGCGGCTACCGGCACGCCGACCTTGTCGGCGAGCCGCATCAGCCATTTGCAGTGGCGGATCACCCGTTCGTGCTCCCGAACCAGATCGAGCACCTTCTTCTGCATGTCGATGATCAGCAGCGATGACTGTTCAGCGTTCAAAAGCATGCGCATTCTCCACCATCGGCCCGTCCCGCCCTGGCGCGCACTGCGGCGGCACCGTTGCCTTGCCTACAGCAGCGGTTCTCCGCGTTCGGCTGCCAGCGCACGGCACAAGCTGTACAGCATTCCGGCCGTCGCGCCCCAGATGAAGCGGCCGCGATAGGGCACCGCCAGATAATCACGATGGCGTCCGCTGTAATCATAACTGCGCTGCTGATAATTGCCGGGATCAAGAAAATGCGCAAGCGGCGCCTCGAACGCCTCCACCACTTCGCGCGGATTCAGCGCCAGCACGAACGGCGGAGCGATCCAGCCGACGACCGGCGTGATGCGAAAGCCGGACGGGATTTCGTAGTCCGGCAACCGGCCCAGCACGTCCACCGCTGCGCGCGGCAACCCGACTTCTTCCTCGGCCTCGCGCAGCGCGGCATCCTCGCGGCTGGCATCGCCGCCTTCGACACGCCCGCCCGGAAAGCTGATCTGCCCCGGATGATTGGCAAGATGGGAGGTGCGATGCGTGAACAGCAGCTGTATTCCGCTTTGCCGGTTGATCAGCGGCACCAGCACCGCCGCCGCAACCGCCGGCGTGTCGGCGGACAGATGTGTCACGTGCCACGCATCGGCGTCCGTCGGCGGCGCCGGGCGCTGCAATCGCTGCGCAATCCGGTCGCGCGATAACGGATCATCGTGCCGTGATGTCTGCTGTGCGAGTTCCATCGAATCGAAATCCTGCGGATGCGATTATTTTACCCGTCCGCCGGCCGGCAACCAGTGGCCGCGATTTCGCATACGCTGCAGCAACCCGGATCCCGCTCGTTACTGGCGCCCCACCATGTCTTCCGGCCGCACCCAGCGGTCGAACTGTTCGGCCGTGAGATAGCCGAGCGCCAGCGCCGCTGCCTTCAGCGTCGTGCCCTCCTTGTGCGCCTTCTTCGCGATCTGCGCCGACTTGTCGTAGCCGATGTGCGGATTCAGCGCGGTCACCAGCATCAGCGAATTGCGCATCAGAGCATCGATGCGCTTTTTGTCCGGCGTGATGCCGGCGGCACAATGCGTGTTGAAATTGTCGCAGCCGTGCGCCAGCAGCTTCACGCTGTGCAGAAAATTGCGGATCACCAGCGGCCGGAACACATTGAGCTCAAAATTGCCGGACGCGCCGCCGAAATTGACCGCGACGTCGTTGCCGAACACCTGGCAGCACGCCATCGTCAGCGATTCCGACTGCGTCGGATTGACCTTGCCGGGCATGATCGAGCTGCCGGGCTCGTTTTCCGGAATCGCGATTTCGCCGATGCCGCAGCGCGGCCCGCTGGCCAGCCAGCGAATGTCATTGGCGATCTTCATCAATGATGCGGCCAGCGTCTTCAGCGCGCCGTGCGCATTGACCAGCGCGTCACAGGTCGCCAGCGCCTCGAACTTGTTCGGTGCGGTGACGAACGGCAGCCGCGTCAGCCGTTTAAGCTCCGCCGCCACCTTGACCGCGAACTTCGGATGCGCATTGAGACCGGTGCCAACCGCGGTGCCGCCGAGCGCCAGCTCGCACAAGTGCGGCAGCGCCGCGTCGATGTGCGCCAGTCCGTGATCGAGCTGCGCGACATAGCCGGAAAATTCCTGTCCCAGCGTCAGCGGCGTCGCGTCCTGCAGATGGGTGCGGCCGATCTTCACGATGTTCATGAACTGCCGCGATTTTTTGTCGAGCGTCGCGCGCAGCCGCTTCACCGCCGGCCGCAGCTCGCGTTCGAGCGCGATCATCGCCGCGACGTGCATCGCGGTCGGAAAGGTATCGTTCGACGACTGCCCCTTGTTCACGTCATCGTTCGGATGCACCAGCCGTTTCTCGCCGCGCGTGCCGCCCAGCAATTCGGATGCGCGGTTCGCCAGCACCTCGTTGACGTTCATGTTGGTCTGCGTGCCGGATCCGGTCTGCCACACCACCAGCGGAAAGTGCTCGTCGAGCGCGCCGGTAAGCGCCTCATCCGCAGCCTTGATGATCGCCCGTCCCTTTTTCTTGTCGAGCACACCCAGCGCCATGTTGACGCTCGCCGCCGCCTTCTTCACCAGCACCTGTGCATGCACCACGTCGATCGGCATCGTTTCGCCGGGGAAATGGAAATGCATCAGGCTTCTCTGGGTCTGCGCGCCCCACAGCCGGTTTGCCGCGACCTCGATGTCGCCAAAAGTATCGTGCTCGATTCTCGTTCTCGCCATTACGTCTCCTCGGCTGCACTTTCCCGTTACCACGGCGGTACACAGGATTTTAGTTCCGGCATAACCTGCTGCGCAGGTTAGCCTTCACTGAAATCTCGCTTTCCCGTTACCACGGGAAAGCGAGATTTTCTCTCATCGAATTGGCGTCGACTACGGTCAGCGCAGTCATGTTGACGATGCGCCGCACCGACGCGCTGGGCGTCAGGATGTTGACCGGGCGCGTGGTGCCGAGCAGGATCGGCCCCACCGTGATGCCGTCGCCGGCAGCCGTCTTGAGCAGATTGAACGCGATGTTCGCCGCATCGACGGTGGGCATGATCAGCAGATTGGCATCGCCCTTGAGTCGGGAGTTCGGAAACACCCGCAGCCGCAACGCTTCGGACAGCGCCGCATCGCCATGCATTTCGCCTTCGATTTCGAGGTCGGGCGCCAGCCGTTCGATGAAACTCAGTGCCTTCCGCATCTTGCACGCGGTCGGCGTCTGGTAGGTGCCGAAACTGGAGTGTGACAGCAGCGCGATTTTCGGCACGACGCCGAAGCGGCGAATTTCCTCGGCGGCGAGTACCGTCATCTCCGCAATCTGTTCCGCGGTCGGATCGAAATTGACGTAGGTGTCGCAGATGAACACCGTGCGCTGCGGCAGCAGCAGCATGTTCATCGCGGCGTAATTGTTGACGCCCGCCCGCATGCCGACCACATGATCGATGAATCGCAGGTGTTCCTGATAGGTGCCCGAAATGCCGCACAGCATGCCGTCGGCTTCCCCGTGATGCAGCAGCATCGCCGCGATCAGCGTCGCGCTACGGCGCATTTCGAGCTTGGCGATGTCCTGCGAAACACCGCGGCGTTCCGCCAGCTGGTGATACACGGTCCAGTATTGGCGGTAGCGCGGGTCGTCGCCGGGATCGACGAGGTCGAAATCGACATCCTTCTTCAGCCGCAGCCCGAGCCGCGTGATGCGCATATCGATCACTTCCGGCCGGCCGACAAGGATCGGGCGCGCCATCTTGCCGTCGACCACCTGCTGCGCGGCGCGCAGCACGCGCTCGTCCTCGCCTTCCGCGTAGACCAGCCGCTTCGGCGCCTTCTTCGCCGCGGCGATGACCGGCCGCATGATGAGGCCGGAATGGTAGACGAACTGCATCAGGCGGTCGCGATAGGCGTCGAGATCGTCGATCGGCTGCGTTGCCACGCCGCTCGCCATCGCCGCTTTCGCCACCGCCGGCGCGACGGTGGCGATGAGCCGCGGATCGAACGGCCGCGGGATAATGTAGTCCGGGCCGAACTTGAGATCCTGTTCGCCATACGCCATTGCCACCACGTCGGATTGCTCGGCCTGCGCCAGTTCGGCGATCGCTTCCACCGCCGCCAGTTCCATTTCGCGTGTGATGGTGGTGGCGCCGGCATCGAGCGCACCACGGAAAATGAACGGAAAGCACAAAACGTTGTTGACCTGGTTCGGATAATCGGAGCGGCCGGTGGCAATCACCGCGTCAGGCTTCACTTGGTGCGCCACCTCCGGCAGGATTTCGGGCTCCGGATTCGCCAGCGCCATGATCAGCGGGCGATCGGCCATGCGCGCGACCATCTCGGGCTTCAACACGCCGCCCGCCGACAGCCCGAGAAACACGTCCGCATCACCGATCACGTCGCCCAGCGTGCGCGCCGCGGTGTCGATCGCGAAGCGCTCCTTCTGCGGATCCATCTCTTCCTTGCGGCCCTTGTAAACCACGCCCTTGATGTCGGTGACGGTAATGTGCTCGCGCGGCAATCCCATGCTCACCAGCAACTCCAGACAGGAGAGCGCCGCGGCGCCGGCGCCGGATGCCACCAGCCGCACCTCCGAAATAGCCTTGCCGACTACCTTGAGCCCGTTGAGAATCGCCGCGCCGACAATGATCGCGGTGCCGTGCTGATCGTCGTGGAACACCGGAATCTTCATGCGGTCGCGCAGCTTGCGTTCGACGTAGAAGCATTCCGGTGCCTTGATGTCCTCGAGATTGATGCCGCCGAAAGTCGGCTCGAGTGCGGCGATGATTTCAACCAGCTTGTCGGGATCGCGCTCGTCGAGCTCGATGTCGAAAACGTCGATGCCGGCGAACTTCTTGAACAGCACCGCCTTGCCCTCCATCACCGGCTTCGCCGCCAGCGGACCGATCGTGCCCAGTCCCAGCACTGCCGTGCCGTTGGTGACGACGCCGACCAGATTGCCGCGCGCGGTCAGATTGCGCGCTTCGAGCGGGCTGTCCACGATCGCCTGGCACGCCGCGGCAACGCCCGGCGTATAGGCGAGCCCCAGATCGCGCTGATTGACCAGCCCCTTGGTCGGAGTGACGGCGATTTTTCCGGGCGTCGGCAGCCGATGGTAATCGAGTGCGCTTTTGCGCAGTTGTTCGTCCATGAATGTGGTTATTCTCGAAAAAGAGACCAGGAATGAGTTCGGCCCGATGCCCGGGCATTGCGCGGCGCCTCGCATCGAAGAAGGTAGGGCACATGTCCAAGCGAGCCACTCCTCTCACGGCGATGCATTCGCATCGTCCCGCGCAACCCCGCGCAACGGCGATTATACTCCAGCGCTCCCCCAAGACCGCGCCCGGCGCCGCCTGCGCCAGCCGCGTTCAATTGAGCGACGCGCATGTTCATGGTATGTTGCTGCGCGTGATGCGGGCCACGACTCATGAGTGATAATTCCCGGGATCTGCGCAGCAACCTGTTCCCCGAAATCGAGCCTTATGAAAGCGGCATGCTCGCGCTCGACCGCCGGCACACGATGTACTGGGAGCAGTCGGGCAATCCCGCCGGCATTCCGGTATTGTTCCTGCACGGCGGCCCGGGCGCCGGCGCCGCCGCAACGCACCGGCGCTTTTTCAATCCGCATCAGTATCGGATCATCATTTTCGATCAGCGCGGCGCCGGCCGCTCGACGCCGCTGGGCGACCTCGCGGACAACACCACGCCGCATCTGGTCGCCGACATCGAAACATTGCGCCGCCATCTCGGCATCGCCCACTGGCTGGTGTTCGGCGGTTCATGGGGCAGCACGCTCGCGCTGGCGTACGGTGAAGCCCATCCGGCGGCCTGCCTCGGTTTCGTGCTGCGCGGCATTTTTCTGTGCCGCAAGAGCGAAATCGACTGGTTCCTGTACGGCCTGCGCCACCTGTTCCCGGAGGCGTGGCGCGAATTCGCAGCGGCGGTGCCGGAAGCGGAACGCGACGACCTGCTGGAAGCATTCCATCGCCGTCTGACCGACCCCGATCCGGAAGTGCACATGCCGGCGGCGCGCGCCTGGTCGCGCTATGAAGGCTCGTGTTCGACGCTGCTGCCGAGCCCCGAGACGATCGCCTACTTTGCCGGCGACACCGTGGCGCTGGGGCTGGCACGGATCGAGGCGCACTATTTCCGCAACCACAGTTTCCTGCCGGACAACGCGCTGCTCGACAACGTTCGCCGGCTGCACGGCATCCCGGCGGTGATCGTCCAGGGGCGCTACGACGCGGTGTGTCCCATCGTTTCGGCCGACGATCTGCATCGCGCCTGGCCGCAGTCCGAATACATCATCGTTCCGGACGCCGGACATTCCGCGTGGGAACCCGGCATCTGTTCGGAGCTGGTCAGGGCAACCGCACGCTTTGCGCGGCGGCTGGCGTAAGCAGCGTTAATCGCCGGCGGCGGGCTTGTCGCCGCCTTTGGCGTCGCGCGCCAGGCCTTCAAGCGCCGCTTTTTGCATTTCAAGCGTCTTGATCGTCATCTGCAGGAACCCGGTGTTCATCGTGAGCCAGGTTTCCACCGCCTTGAGCTCCGCGATCTTCTTCTCGACTTCTTCGACGCTGACCGTCGGCAGCGGCATGCCCGGCATCGGAAACGACATCGGGTTCCACATTTTCTGCATGAACTCGAAGAAATCTTTCGGTGGCTTGTCGTCCGCCATTGCTGTCTCCCGGCAGTAAATCAATGGGCACTGTAGCACGGCCATCCCACGGCCGCTGCCGCAACCCGGTCGCGTTATACAATGTTGACGTGTCTTACCGGTATCGCAGAACCATGCGGCTCGAAAGGTTCACAATCGCATACCGCAGACGGTCAGCGGGGATCGTGCTTGCCTGCGCGTTGCCGCTGGCGGCCGCTGCGGCCGGCACCGCGCCGACACCGGATCAGACGCTGAATGACGACGTGCTGGGCCCGCGCGTCGACTGGTACGGCGCCATCGAGCGTGCGCTCCGCGATACAGATTCGGACCAGACCTGTTTCGTCCTGCAGCGGCTCACCGGCAACGGCTACGAAATGATCGCCGGTACCCGCTTCATCGCCTGCAGTCTTGGCATTTTCGACAGCCGCCGCTTCGCACCGGGAAAGATCGTGACCGTCATCGGCAATCTGGGGACGGCGCGGTCGCGTACGATCGGGGGACAGGTCTTCGATTATCCGCTCGTCGCCAGCCCGGAGATCCGGCCGGCGACGCTGCCGACGCCGGACTATTATCGGGACGGCATGTATCCCGGTCCGTACGGCCTGGGCCACGCCCCGGGCCCGGGTTACGGATTTTATGACTTCCGTTGGCGCTCCAGATAATCCTTGAGCACGACGGCAGAATTGTGCGCCTCGTCGTGTGCGGCGAACACGAAAGTCACCTTTTTTTTGCCCATACGCTGCGTCAGTTCGGCGACCGCGTCCGGGTTGCGGTCGAGCTCGGCACGATAGCGGCGGCCGAATTCGGGCCACTTGTCGACATCGTGCGCATACCACTTGCGCAATTCGGCGCTGGGCGCGATCTCCTTGTGCCACCAGTCGATCGCCGCCTTGTCCTTGCTCAATCCGCGCGGCCACAACCGCTCCACCAGGATGCGCATGCCGTCGCCTGGTGCCGGCTCGGCGTAGACGCGCTTCAAACGAATCATCATCCGACCTCAATAACCGAAGAATTCCTCGTAACGCACGTCGCTTTCAGGCACGCCGGTGTCCTCCAGCATGTCGTGCATCGCGTTCACCATTGGCGGCGGCCCGGCCATATAGTAGATCGGCGCCGTCACCTCCGCGAGATGCCGCTTCAGCATCGCCGCGGAAATGAACCCGGTTTCGCCGGACCATGACTGCGATGATTTCGACGGCTCGCTCATCGTCGCCACCAGGCGGTAGTTCGGATTTGCCGTTTCCAGATGCCGCAATTCATCGAGAAACGGTGCATCCTCGGGGCGGCGATTGGAATAGAACAGGAACAGCCGGTGCGGCAGTCGGCGGTGCGCCGCATCCCGCGCCATCGACAGAAACGGCGTGATGCCGATGCCGCCCGCCAGGAACACGGCCGGGCGCGCTGCATCATCATGCAGCACCATGTCACCATCCGGGCCGTCGATGGTGACCGTCGCGCCGGCGGCCAACGATTTCAGTACGCGCTTGAACGCGGTATCGCGTGTGCGTGTCGCGATCATCAGTTCCGGCTCGTGCGGCGCGCTGGCAATGGTGAAGGTGCGCGAATCGCCTTCGCTGTCGGTTTCGGGCGGGTCGCTCAGCGTCATTGTCAGCGCCTGCCCGGCGCGATGCATGAATCCGCCGGGTTTGGAAAAATGGAAACTCATCGTTCCTTCGGCGACGGCTTCATGGCGCAGCAGTTGCACTTGATGAACCGACATTTTTTCTCCTTTTCGGGAAATGGTGCCGGCGCCGTGTCGGCACACTCGCACACGGGATCGGGCTGGACGGCAATCGTCCTTCAAGCCACCCGCTACTCGACGGCTTCCACCTTGATCGAACTGCCGCTGCGGACGTTCTTCAAACAGCGTGCATCCCCTTCGATCGCGCCCAGTACGTTGCATTTGGAAACAAGGCGGCATTCATCACCGGTCGAAATCGGTGTCGGTCCGAACGGCAGCGCCAGCGCGCTGCCTTCGACCCAGAAGCAGACCGAACCCGGGTCGACGACCTGCTTTGCGTCCGGCTCGAGTTTCGCCGTCACCGGAAGGCCGAAATAGACTTCCTCGCCCCACGTGTTTGCGCTCGCCGTGACCGGCAGCGCCGCGACCACCTTGCGCGCGGTCGGGGTATCGCGCAATTGAGCAAACGCCTCGCCGCCCTGCCACGAAAGTCTGATTTTTGCCATTCACTTCGCTCCTTGTTCTTGTCGAATGATACCCGCAGCCCCATCGGCTGCGCACCGCACAACAAAAAACCGGCCAGGCCCGTCACGGGCATGCCGGTCGATCAAACGGGCTGGACGGAAATTCGGCCCGTTACCCCGGAATTCGTTTCGGCGCGATTCAGCCGAGCGGCTGCGAAGCGGTTTCTTCCTGGACGGCGCGTACCGTCTCGTTATGGAGAACTTTCTGCAGCCGCCGCTTTTCGCCGATGACCTTGGTCGCGTAACGATCATGCTGGTCGTTCGCCGCGCCGGCGTACATCTGCAGCGCATCCGTCAGGTTGCCGGTACGGCCAATATATTCCTTCAATATCTTGGCGCCGGCGACGATATTGACTTCGGGATCGAACACCGTTTTTCCGGTATCGCTGGCCGGCAGCTTGTCGGCATGATACTTCGGAATCACCTGCATCAATCCCTTGGCACCGGCATGGCTTTCGGCAAACGGATTGAAGCGCGATTCGATTGCCATCATTGCAATGATCAGCAGCGGATCGAGGTCGAGACGATCGCCGGCCCTATACGCGGTGGCAACCAGCTTGACCATCATTTGTTCGGATACACGGTATTTCCGGGACAGGAATTCCGCCAGCGCCCGATGCGCGCTCAGTTCCACGGCGGGTTTTACGTGCATGCCCACGGAAACGATGCCGCCGGACAGCGCCGGCACGGCAAGTTGCGCCGCCGCCGATGGCGCAAACTGCGGGAACGTGGCCATCACGCTGTCGAGCGAATTGTCGGCCGGGACGCCGAACCATGAACGGCTGCCGACAGGGTTGTAAAACAACATCACCGCTGCCGTCAAACCCGCCAGCAGGGTCAGCATCATTGCGTTGCGCTGCCCGTCTACCAGCGCTCCACGTTGCAGCGCGCGGTCCGGGCCAGGACTGGATTTTGCCATGATCGCAAAAGCCTCCTATTGTTGTTGGGCGGTATATGCCCGTTACCTTGCCGGGTAACGCATCTCCTGGAGGGGAGGACTGCCGGATGAATGAACCGCGCGGAAAGGGCGATTCGGTCTTGAAACTGCCTTTATTCTACCGTGCCGGCACCTCGGTCACAACCAAAAACCGTCAGTTTCTGACCGCAAATGGCACATCGGCACAACCTTTTTTGATGCATCGCGGCATTATAATTCTTACAAAATATTCATAAACAATACATTGTTTATCAAACTTTATATGATTCTTAAGCTTTATCTTCCGAACTATTTTTCAGCATCGCCGTGGCGCTGCATCCAGGCCTCAAGCCGGACCCGGTAGCGCTCCAGCGCCTCCTCGTACAAATCGAACACGCAGGGATTGCATCCGCTACCGCAACACTCGTCGGGCGCCGGCGGCAACGGCGGTTCAGGACGCGGATCGTCGTCCGCGGCGGCAGGCATCGACGTCATTTCATTTCCATTCAGTGGCTCGGCCGGCCTTGCACCGCCGCGAGCCCGAAGCCTATACTGGCCGCATCCACCCGGGTTGCCGCAACAAACGCTTCCAAGGAGGAACGGTGCCGAAATTCGCGTCGGAAGCCCTGCGCACGGTCGCACTGGTCGGTCACGGCGGCGCCGGCAAGACTTCGCTGGCCGAGGCGCTGCTGGCGCACTCCGGCGCCATCAACACCGCCGGCAGCGTCGACAAGGGCACGACGGTATGCGACGCCGACGCCCTCGAAAAAGTCTACCAGCATTCGCTGGTCGCGAGCGTCGCTCATCTCGATCACGACAACTGCCGCATTCATCTGATCGATACGCCGGGACTGCCGGATTTCGTTGGCCAGTCGATCAGCGCACTGACCGCCGTCGAAACGGCGGCGATCGTCGTCAACGCCCAGAACGGCATCGAAACCATTACGCGGCGCATGATGCAACTGGCCGCCGAACGGCATCTGTGCCGGCTCGTCATCGTCAACAAGATCGATGCAGAAAGCGTCGATCTGCCACAATTGCTGAACGACCTGAAGGAAACGTTCGGCAGTGAATGCCTGCCGATCAACCTGCCGGCCACCAACGGCACGGCGGTGACCGACTGCTTTTTCAAGCCGTCCGGCGACGCGGATTTCTCGTCGGCGGCGCAAGCCCACCAGGCGCTGGTGGACCAGGTGGTTGAAGTCGATGAAGCGCTGATGGCGCGTTACCTCGACCAGGGCGAAATCAAACCCGAAGAGTTGCATGCGCCATTCGAGCAGGCGTTGCGCGAAGGCCATCTGGTACCAGTGTGCTTCGTCAGCGCCCGCAATGGTGCCGGCATTGCGGAGCTGCTGGACGTTTTCATCCGGCTTCTGCCCAACCCCACCGAAGGCAATCCGCCGCAATTTTTGAAGGGCGACGGCAACGCTGCGGTAGCGATCACGGCCGTACCCGATCCGTCACGGCATGTGCTGGCCCACGTATTCAAGGTGGTGATCGACCCGTTCGTCGGCAAGCTGTCGGTGTTCCGCGTTCACCAGGGAACGGTTGCGCGCGACACCCAGCTGTTCGCCGGGGACGGGCGCAAGCCGTTCAAGGTCGGCCATCTGTTCCTGCTGCAGGGCAAGGACACCATCGAGACCGACGCCTGCGTTCCCGGAGACATCGGCGCCGTGACCAAGGTCGACGAAATCGAGCGCGACACCGTGCTGCACGATTCACATGACGAAGACCATATCCGGCTGGTGCCACCCACTTACCCGTTACCGATGCACAGTCTCGCGATCGAGCCCAGGCGCCGCGGCGACGAACAGCGCATCTGGGAAGCGCTGCACAAGCTTTCGTCCGAAGATCCATGCTTCCGCGTCGCACACAATCCGTCGAGCAACGAGACTGTCATCAGCGGTCTCGGCGATCTGCACATGCGCTACATTCTCGACCGGCTGGCAAAACAGTACCATGTCGAAGTCGCCACCCGCCCGCCGCGCGTGCCGTACCGCGAAACCATCACTGCCCGCGCCGACGGCCATCATCGCCACAAGAAACAGACTGGCGGAGCCGGCCAGTTCGGCGAAGTCTTTCTGCGGGTGGAACCCCTGGCGCGCGGCGCCGGCTTCGAATTCGCCGACGAAGTGAAAGGCGGTGCGATTCCGGCGCCGTTCATTCCGGCGATCGAGAAAGGCGTGCGCCAGGTTCTCGACATGGGCCCGCTGGCCGGATTTCCGGTGCAGGACGTGCGCGTGATCGTTTACGACGGCAAGCACCACCCGGTGGACTCCAAGGAAATCGCGTTCGTCACCGCCGGCAGGAAAGCCTTCCTCGACGCAATCGTGAAAGCGCGGCCCATCGTGCTCGAACCCATCATCAACATCGAGATCACCATCCCCGACGCGCACGTCGGCGACATCGCCGGAGACATCGCCGCCAAGCGCGGCCAGGTCAGCGGCACCACGCAGTCGCAGGCGGGAACGGTGTCGGTAACCGGGCAGGTGCCGCTTGCCGAGCTCAACAACTACTCGTCGCGCCTGAAATCCGTGACCGGTGGCCAAGGCTCATACTCGATCGAGTTCTCCCACTATCAGCCCGTCCCCCACGCCACCCAGGAACAACTCGCCCGCGACCACGCCCAAACCCACGGTAGCGTGGAGGAAGTGGAGCGCTTGTGAAGGGCCGAGCAGGATTCCATGCGAAGCATGGATGCGACCCCGTAGCAGGCGCTGCGCCGCAATTCGTACGTTTCTCGCAGTAAGGATTCAGTCGCCTTCAACACAACCAAGCCCGCCGTTCCGGCGCGCTTGTGAAGGGTGGAGCAGGATTCCGTGCGAAGCATGGATGCGACCCCGCAGCAGGCGCCCGCGCCGGCCGTATACTTCCATTACCCATTCAAACCGAACAATTCCGTTGCGCAGCCTTGAGCGCCATCTCGACAAACCTGCCCAGCAGGGCGGAATTGGCGGAATGCCGATAAGCCAGTATCAGACGGCTCGAAGCGTTCTTCGACGCGATGTTCATGTATACCACGCCCGGAATACACACTTTCGCATACGATTCCGGCAGGACGGAAACACCGACCCCGGCCGCAACCAGGCCAAGTATGGTCGCGCCCTCTCCCGCTTCCTGTACCACACGGGGAACGAAACCCGCGCCATTGCATAGCGCCATCACGTAATCATGAAGCCCGCACGCCAGGCGCCGCGGAAAAAGGATGAAAGACTCTTCGGACAGCGCTTCCATTGACACGGCGCGCCGTTTTCTTGCAAGACGGTGTTCTTTCGGCACGACTATTTTCAGCCGGTCGTGCCACAAATCATGCACAACGAGATTGGACGGCGGTTCAAATAACGGCGACGGACGCATGAAACCGACATCAATGTCGAGAGCGGCCAGCGACTGCAACTGCTGCCCGGTCGATCGATGCGCAAAATGAATGCTCGCAGCCGGGCAGCGCGTTCGAAAGGCATGCACCAGCCGCGGGAAGGGATCGGCCATCGGGACGGAACCTGTGAAGGCGAGGCGCAGCGTTCCGACTTCTCCCTGCTTTGCCAGCCGCGCAAGTCCTTTTGCCCGTTCCAGCCGATCGAGCGCAGCCCGCGCTTCGGCAAGAAAAACGCGCCCGCTTTCCGTCAACGCGATGCGCCGCTTGGTGCGATCGAACAAAGTAACGTCAAGTTCTTCTTCCATCGCCCTGATCTGCATGCTCAACGGCGGCTGGCTGACATGCAGACGGCGCGCTGCCGCACTGAAACTCAATTCTTCAGCTACCGCAATGAAATAACGAAGCCGGCGGAAATCCATTATCTATACGCAAATCGAATAAGTTGAAACTCGAATACATATTGGACTCAAGCTGTTATGCGTGCAAGCATCGCTGCTGATCAATCACTGCATCGACAAGGAGGAGCAGCAATGCGACGACTGATCGGTAAAGGCATCGGAACCGGCTGGCGCTGGCTCGCCATCGCTGCCGTGGCGCTCGCTTCCGGCACGGCATCGGCCCAGACCTTTCCAACCAAACCCCTGCAAATCGTGGTTCCGTACAATCCCGGTGGTGCGGTCGACACCGTCGCCCGCATCGTCGGTCCGCAACTCGCCAAACAGCTCGGACAAAACGTTCTGATCGTGAACAAGCCGGGCGCCAGCGGCAACATCGGCGCGGAACTCGTCGTCAGGTCACCCGCGGACGGATACACGATGCTGCTCGGGGCCAATCCTCTCGCGTCGAGCCCGTCACTGAAAAAACATCTGCCGTACGATCCGCTGAAAGATCTGGCAACGGTGGCGCGCGTCGGCTATGCGCCATTGGTGCTGGTGGTACCAACCAGTTCGCCCGTCAAGACGGTGCACGACCTGATTGAACTCGCCAAAAAGAAAGCGGGCGCGATGAATTACGGATCAGCCGGCGTCGGCGGCTCCGGTCATCTGGCAACGGAACTGCTGAAACATGTGACCGGCATGGAGGCCACGCACGTTCCATATTCGGGCGGGTCTCCGGCTATGGTCGATCTGGTCGGCGGCCGCCTCGACTTCATGATCATCAATCCGCTGGAAGCGGCGCCACGTGTCGAAGCCGGAAAGCTGCGCGCGATCGCGGTGTCCAGCAAGCACCGGCTGGCACTGCTGCCGAACGTGCCGACGTTCGCGGAATCCGGCGTGAAGAATTACCAAGCATCGGTGTGGTGGGGATTCCTGGTGCCTTCGGCAACACCGAAAGCCATCGTCAACAAGCTCAGCTCGGAGATTCTGCAGGCGCTGAAAGACCCGACTGTCAGGAAAAAACTCATCGCACAGGGTGCCGTGGTCGAGCCGCTCGATGCAGCGGGATTTCACAAATTTCTCGCCGCCGAAACCGCCAAGTGGGCGGACGTCATTCACATGGCCGGCATTCCGGCTAACTGAAGACCGGCGTGTCAACACTCATCTGGAAACTCATCAATTCATGAAGCAGAAACGGAAACTTCTTGTCATAGGCGCCCATTCCGCAGATTTCGTCTGGCGATGCTCCGGCGCGGTCGCAGTGTTCACGCGCGGCGGAGGCGAAGCGCAGGTCATCGCGCTCTCATACGGCGAACGCGGCGAATCCGGTGAACTGTGGAAGCAGAAGGATCAGACCGTCGAAAACGTCAAGAAAATCCGCCATGCCGAGGCGGCCCAGGCAGCCGACATCATCGGCGCCTCATTTACCGCAATGGACCTCGGAGACTACCCGCTCGAAGTAGGCGCCGACGCGACGGCGATGCTGACCGAAACCATCCGTGACTATGCGCCCGACGTGATCATCACGCATGCCGACCGGGATCCGTTCAACCCCGACCACGGCGTTGCATCGGCCGCCGCCCAGCGCGCGCGCATGCTGGCGACTGCGTCGAATGTCGCCAGCGCGTTCAAAATCATCCGCCCGCCGCAGCTTTTTCTGTTCGAGCCGCACCAGACGGAACTGTGCGGGTACGTGCCGACGACGTTCGTCGACATCACCGATGTCTTCGATCTCAAGCTCAGGGCGATGGAAGCCATGAAGGCGCAGAGCTATCTCAAGCAGCACTACGCCGAACACGCCGAACACCGCGCCAATCATGCGCGGCGCATTTCCGGAAACAAGAGCATCCGTTATGCCGAATCGTTCCAGCGGGTGTTCCCGCAGATTGTCGAATCGCTTTAGGCGCGCGAACCCTGCCGCCGGCGTTCCCGTGCCGGCAGGATCGGAAACGATGTCGGCAAACGGCGTGGCAAGACAGTTTGTGCCTGACGCGTCACAGACATTTCCACACCACGGCGAGTTGCATTGTCGCCGCACGGCGCGCGATCCGGTATCATCCAATGCCGAGCAATGGACGAGATCGTGTTACAAGGGCTGGCGCGCTGGCCCAACGTTCCGGCGGTTTACGGCTGGCTGGAGCTCGACCGGCGCGGCGAGTGGCACACGCGCTCCGGCCGCATTTCCCATCCGGTGATGGCCGGCTTCATCGGCCGCAACTACGCGCACGACGATCGCGGCCGCTGGTTTTTCCAGAACGGCCCGCAACGTGTGTTCGTCACGTTGCGCTACACGCCGCTGGTTTACCGCGTGATGACGGCAGATGCCAGCATGCGCTTCGTCGCGCATACCGGGCGCGCGGTCGGGCACATCGACGGCGTCTGGCTCGACGACGAAGGTTCCCTGCTGCTTCAGACCGAGCATGGGCCGGGAGTCGTGTGCGACCGTGACCTGCCACTGCTCGCTGATGAATTGATCGACGCGGGTGCGCAGGGCGTACGATGGGGCGATCGGCTGCTGAAACCGGGTGAAATCCGTGCCGCCGACGTCCCCGCACATTTCGGCTTCATCCCGAATCCGCAACCCGATGACGGCGAAGAACATTGCCAGTGAACAACCGATCATGCAGCCGCTGAACGCATTTCCGGAAACGGCACGCCGCGCGATTCGCGGCGTACTGTGCGACATCGACGATACGCTGACGACCGACGGACGGCTCACCGCCGACGCCTACGCGGCGCTCGAGCGTCTGCACCGCAAAGGATTGGTGGTGGTGCCGATCACCGGCCGCCCCGCCGGCTGGTGCGATCACATCGCGCGCATGTGGCCGGTCGCCGCCGTGGTCGGCGAAAACGGCGCGTTCTATTTCCGTTACGATCACAAAACGCGCACGATGCGGCGCCGTTTCGTCGAGTCGGACGAGGTACGTGCCGCCAACCGCGCGCGGCTGATGCAAGTGTGTGATCGTATCATCGCCGCCGTTCCCGGCTGCGCGGTGTCAGCCGACCAGCATTATCGCGAGACCGATCTCGCGATCGACTACTGTGAAGACGTGCCGCCGCTGCCGCCGCAGGCGGTGGCGCAGATCGTCACCCTGATGCGGCAGGCCGGCATGACGGCCAAAGTCAGTTCGATTCACGTCAACGGCTGGTTCGGGAGCTACGACAAGCTGGGCATGACGCGGGGGTTGCTGGCGGAATGCTTCGATATCGATCTCGATAGGCGCGACGCGGAATTCGTGTTCGTCGGCGATTCGCCGAACGACGCACCGATGTTTGCGTTTTTTCCGCACGCGGTGGGCGTCGCGAACATCCGCCGCTTTACGGACCAGCTGACCGCGGCACCGGCGTACGTGACGGCCGGTGAATCGGGCGCCGGCTTCTGCGAAGTCGCAGAATTGCTGCTGCGCTGACCCAGCCGCGATCACCGCACCCGCTTCGCCGGATATTCTTCCTCGATGTTGTCGCGGAAATAGCTTGCCGCAGCCGACGAGTTCAGCAGCCGGCGATGGACTTCGTCGCCGACGCCGGTGTACTGATAGACGGAGCCGTCGCTGAACTCCAGCTCCAGCACCCGCGCGCGGGAATCATAGCCCACCGCGCGGATGCGGCCGGCATTGAGACGCTTGCGCTCCATTGCCCGCCGCCCGCGGTCACGGCGCCTGCAATGCGTCGTGGATGATGCCGTCCAGCAGCTTGTCGACTGCCTGCAGCGCCATCATCGAATCACCGGAACCCTGCATCTCAGGCCTGCGATACGACAGGTAGATCCGGCCCGGTTCCTGCGGCAATTCATAGACCGCGATTGCATAGGGACAGAACACGATATTGCGCGGATCGGCCTGCATCGCGTTGCGTGACAGCACCGCGCTGCAGAACTGCACCACCTCGGCATGGAGGTAGATGCGGCGCGTGCGACCCAGATCCTTGCCGGTGCGCGCCAGCATGTCGCCGATCTTCGACACATGATCGACCACCAGGCCGCGACCCTGGATCGCGAATTTGACGTTTTGCGTGACGGCGTCGAAATTGCTCTTGACCGAATACAACACCACATCCTGCGGCGCGGCCCACGCCAGACCAGCTACTGCCAGCAGCCACACCGTCAATGCCGTCTGCGTCCATGCCTTCATCCGTCATGCTCCGCGCCGCGCTGCAGACGCCGCCGTCAATGCCCGCCTGCCAATTTCGGCGTGGACCAGTCATTGTGAACACCGAAGCCGAGCAGCCCGTTGGGCTGTTCCGGCAGATGCGGCACATTGGCGATGACCAGTTGCGGCTGGCGCTCGACCCGCGCCGCCTGTGCCCGCGTCATCCAGCGCCCGCTTTCGGTGGCACCGGCACCCTCGTTGATGACCGGCAGATGTACGCCGGGCGGCGGATAAGTCAGATCCCACGGCGGCGTCTGATGCACCGTTTCCTGCTTGCCGTGACCAACGACGATATAAAGCCATGGATCCGCAGCCCATGCAGCGGCTGTCACGCAGCCCATCAGAAACACTCCCACCAGCATTCGCATCATCATTGTTTCCCCCCATTGTCGGCCGGACGCGCCGTCCCGCCATTACTTTCCTTCAGCGTACGGTGACAGACGAATTCGTAGATGATTGCCGAGTCGGTATGCGGCAGCACCGGCTCGTAACGGCGCTGCTGCTGCTTCCATGTATATGAACCGACCACCTCACCCATCCCCTGTCCTGCCGAATACATGATCTGCTTCACGCGCTCGTAGCGCGCCTCGGCGCAATCGAAATAGAGCAGCTGCTTGATTGATCTGAACGTCTTGCCGCCGATTTTCGTATGCTGGGGCTCGGCAAAATCAAACCGCAGCCATGCCTCGACGACACCGTTTTGTGCCTTGACGCTATCCTTGTCAAGGTAGACCAGCGCCTTGCCGACCGACTGGTTGATCGCTTCCCATTGGGCCGCAGCGGCAACTGCCGGCAACAGCGCCAGTAACCAGATGATCGCCCGGAGTTTCGTGCAAGCCATTCCCGTGCCAGCCTTTCATCATTCACGCGCCGGCCGTCGGAATTTTTCGCCGCACGCGGTGTTCCATATTGCCACACTATTGAATCCGATTCACGGTGCGGCGCGGGCGCCGTCGGATACTTCGCAGAATAATGGACGCCCGGCCGGTGTTGGCCAACTGTTAGAATGGGAATGAGCGTGGTCGCGCAACGCGCAGCCACGCTCTGGAAGGGTCCGGAATGATACGTTCTCCGACTGTCATCGTCGCTGCCGTTTCGGTGACGCTGCTGGGCGCGGCAATCGCCGTCAGCCCCGGCGCCACTGCGGGGCAGGCGGCCGGCGGCAATACTCACATCGGGCCGCAGAGTGCCGATCCGTTGCGCTCGCCGCAGCTGCCTCCGAGCTACTTCACGCCCGGCTCGTCGACGTTCCACTCGCCCGCGCCCAAACCGCCTGCCACCAGCGGCCCACCACAGATCTTTTTCGTCTATCCGCCGTCGTCTTATGACGAGCCGCCGACTGACTATCGCTACTACTGTCCCGACAGCCGCCGTTATTTTCCTGACGTCACCGAGTGCAATTCGGGCTGGCTGAAGGTCGTTCCGGGCGACTCGGACCCGCATTGACCGTTGCACGACAAAGCCGCGGCAACGACTGCCGGCCCCGGTGAGGAGCGGTTCAAGGAAAAGCGAATTTCAGAACGAAGCGGACCGGAATGGCGGTCGAAAAAGAACGAAACACGACCCCACACTCGCCGCTGATGCGGCAAGCCGAAAAGAATGATCTCCGTCACCCCCGCGTGCGGGAGCACGGACCCTGAAGCCAATGCCTGCGATCTGGGAGTGGCGGCCGTCTCGGCGGCAGCCAGACCGCAGGCATTGCAATCGCTAGTTCGCCCGGTTGCTCATCGGAAAAGGCCACGCACCCGGGACGGAAACCGGCTGAGGAGCTACCGGCGCCGGCGCTTTCACCGCTTTCTTGGCGGCAGGTTTGCGCGCGGCCGCTTTTTTCTTCGCCGCAGGCTTCTTCGCTGCCGCCTTTTTTGCAACCGGCTTCTTCTTCGCCGCTACCTTCTTTTTGGCGGCCGGCTTTTTCTTCGCCGCAGTCTTCCTCTTTGCGGCCGGCTTTTTCACTGCGGCTTTCTTCCGGGCAGCCGGTTTCTTCGCCGCAACCTTCCTCTTGGCTACAGCTTTCTTCCGGGCGGCCGGTTTCCTCTTCGCCGCAGTCTTTCTGGCGGCCGGCTTCTTCTTCGCGGCAGTCTTCTTCCGCGCAGCCGGTTTCCGGGTTGCCTTCTTCGCAGCCGGTTTTTTCCTGGCCACTTTCCGGGTCGCCTTCTTCGCGGCCGGTTTACGAGCGACTTTCTTCGTGGCGGATTTCTTCGCCGCCGCGCTCTTCTTCTTTGCTGGTTTCTTCTTTGCTGCAGGCTTCTTCGCTTTAGTTGCCATACTAATGGACCTCCATCAAGGTTACATAACGAGCGCCGCATCCAAAGACGCGGCACCCCTATACCGGCGGCCGGGCAAACTGCCAGTGCCGCCGACTACCACCTTCTCCCGCTGCTCCATCCAATGCAACGGAAGACGGCGACAGCCCTCAATGCAGGACGCCTTCTGTCCTGCTTGCCAGATCACGGTACAATATCTCCGGATCCAGATTGATTCCACTTCCCCACGTCACAACGTTCGACAACGGATCGATCGACACCCGCTTGAAGAGGTCGATATTCCCCAGCACGCTGAATGACGCATTAGTCACCAGCTCGCCCACGTAAACACTGCCTTCCAACCCGTCATCGAACCGCAGCCACAGCGTATAGTCGCCTTCCGCGCGACACTCCGTAAGCATATGACTTCGCGCGCGGCTGCGATAGCGGTGATTCAGCAGGCTCAATCCCAATTCAACGCGCCTCCCGTCTGATATTCCGTCACACGCGTTTCAAAAAAATTCTTTTCCTTTTTCAGATCGATCATTTCCGCCATCCACGGAAACGGATTCGTCACTCCGCCGAACAGCGGATCAAGGCCGATTTGCTGGCAGCGGCGGTTCGCGATGAAGCGCAGGTATTCCTTGAACATCGGCGCATTCAGACCGAGCACGCCGCGCGGCATGGTGTTCTCGGCGTAACGGTATTCGAGCTCCACCGCGCGGCGCATCAGCGCGCGGATTTCCTCGCGGAATTCGGTCGTCCACAGGTGCGGATTCTCATACTTGATCTGATTGACCAGGTCGATGCCGAAATTGCAGTGCATCGACTCGTCGCGCAGGATGTACTGATACTGCTCCGATGCGCCGGCCATCTTGTTCTGCCGACCCAGCGCCAGGATCTGCACGAATCCGACGTAGAAGAACAGACCTTCCATGATGCAGGCAAACACGATCAGGCTCTTCAGCAGCTTCTGATCATTTTCCGGGGTGCCAGTGCGGAACGCCGGATCAGTCAGCGTTTCGATGAACGGAATCAGGAATTCGTCCTTGTCACGAATGCAGGCGACCTCGCGGTAGGCATTGAACACCTCGCCTTCGTCCAGCCCCAGGCTCTCGACGATGTACTGGTAGGCGTGGGTGTGAATCGCTTCCTCGAACGCCTGGCGCAGCAGGTACTGGCGGCATTCCGGCGCGCTGATGTGGCGGTAGGTGCCGAGCACGATGTTGTTCGCCGCAAGCGAGTCCGCCGTGACGAAAAATCCCAGGTTGCGCTTGACGATCAGCCGCTCGTCCTCGGACAGCCCGTGCGGGTCCTTCCACAGCTCGATGTCGCGGCTCATCTGGATTTCTTGCGGCATCCAGTGATTGGCGCAGGCCGACAGGTACTTGTCCCACGCCCATTTGTATTTGAACGGCACCAGCTGATTGACGTCGGTCTGGCCGTTGATGATGCGCTTGTCCTCCAGCGAAACGCGGCGGAATGCCTGCTCCTCCGCTGCGGCCGGCTGTGTCACGGCGCGCGCGGCGGAAGAGCCGGCGCCAGGCATGAGATTCTCTTCAAACTGCAACATAAGGCGCTCCTTTATTGATGTTATGGGTGGACAGACCGGCCTTCGGTTCCGCTCGCATGCCGCTCCGGCCGGTATTGCCGATATCCGCGTGCTGCGCCTGTTGCGGTAATCATCGCTGTCGTCTGTCCCTCCGGTCAGTGACTGTCGTTACTGGCAGGCCTCGCATTCCGGATCATCGATCGCACAGAACCGCGGCTGTTCGGCGCTGGCGGAAAGCCCGCCGTTGGCCGGTACCGCGTTCAACTGGCCGGCGCGCTCGGAGGTCGACTTCTCCGCCGAGGTCGCGCCGAGGGTGCGCAGGTAATAGGTTGTTTTGAGCCCCCGCACCCAAGCCAGTTTGTACGTCTCATCGAGCTTCTTCCCTGATGCGCCTGCCATATAAATGTTGAGCGACTGCGCCTGGTCCACCCACTTCTGGCGCCGCGCCGCGCATTCCACCAGCCATTTCGGATCGATCTCGAAGGCGGTGGCGTAAAGCTCACGGATGTCGGTCGGAATGCGGTCGATGCGCGCCAGCGATCCGTCGAAATACTTGAGATCGGCGATCATCACCTCGTCCCACAGGTTGAGCCGCTTCAGATCGCGCACCAGATACTCGTTAACCACCGTGAATTCACCGGAAAGATTCGATTTCACGTAGAGGTTCTGGTAGGTCGGCTCGATGCACTGCGACAGCCCGGTGATGTTGGCAATGGTCGCGGTGGGGGCGATCGCCACGCAGTTCGAATTGCGCATCCCCACCTCGCGGATGCGGGCACGCAGTCCGTCCCAGTCGAGCGTGGTTGAAAAGTCGACGTCGAGATGACTGCCGCGCTCCGAGCCGAGCAGCATCAGCGATTCGTGCGGCAGGATGCCGCGATCCCACAGCGAACCCTTGAACGTCGAGTACGGCCCGCGCTCCTGCGCCAGATCGGTAGACGCGCGATACGCGGTCCAGGCGATCGCTTCCATCGAACGATCGGCGAACTCCACCGCCTGCTGCGACGCGTACGGGACACGCAGCATCTGCAGGCAATCCTGGAAGCCCATGATGCCCAGCCCCACCGGGCGGTGCTTGAAATTGGCGTTGCGCGCCTTGTTGACCGAGTAATAGTTGAGATCGATCACGTTGTCGAGCATGCGCATCGCGGTGCCGATGGTGCGCGCCAGCTTTTCCATGTTGAGCGCACCGCTGGCAAGATCGAGATGTGCCGGCATGTTGACCGAGCCCAGGTTGCACACCGCAATCTCGTCGTCATTGGTATTGAGCGTGATTTCGGTACACAGATTCGAGCTGTGCACCACGCCGACGTGGCTTTGCGGGCTGCGGATGTTGCACGGATCCTTGAACGTGATCCACGGATGGCCGGTTTCGAACAGCATCGACAGCATCTTGCGCCACAGCTGCACCGCCGGAATCGTCTTAAACAGTTTGAGTTCGCCGCTGCGCGTCTTTTCTTCGTACGCCACATACGCCTGTTCGAACGCGCGGCCATATTTGTCGTGCAGATCGGGCACGTCGGCCGGCGAAAACAGCGTCCAGTCGCCGCCTTCCATCACGCGCTTCATGAACAGGTCCGGCACCCAGTTCGCGGTGTTCATGTCATGGGTGCGGCGGCGGTCGTCGCCGGTGTTCTTGCGCAGCTCGAGAAATTCCTCGATGTCGAGGTGCCAGGTCTCCAGGTACGAGCACACCGCGCCCTTGCGCTTGCCGCCCTGGTTGACTGCGACCGCAGTGTCGTTCACCACCTTCAGGAACGGCACCACGCCCTGCGACTTGCCGTTGGTGCCCTTGATGTGCGAGCCCAGCGCGCGCACCGGCGTCCAGTCGTTGCCAAGGCCGCCGGCGAACTTTTGCAGCATCGCGTTTTCCTTGATCGCCTCGTAGATGCCGTCGAGGTCGTCCGCGACCGTCGTCAAGTAGCAGCTCGCGAGCTGCGAGCGGCGCGTGCCGGAATTGAACAGCGTCGGCGTCGAGCTCATGAAATCGAACGACGACAGCACGTTGTAGAACTCGATCGCGCGCGCTTCGCGCTCTTCCACCTTCTCGTTGAGTGCCAGCCCCATCGCCACCCGCATGAAGAAGATCTGCGGCAGCTCGATGCGCTTGCCGCGCACGTGCAGGAAATAGCGATCGTAGAGAATCTGCAAGCCGAGATAGGTGAACTTGAGATCGCGGGCGGCATCCAGCGCCGCACCCAGGCACTGCAGATCATAATCGGCGAGCCGCGGGTCCAGCAGATCGGCGGCAATGCCGCGCTGCACGAACTCGGGCAGGTATTCGGCATAGCGCGTCTTCATCTGCGCCTGCGTCACTTCCTCGCCCAGTGTCTCGACGCGCAAATTGTTCAGCAGCAGCCGTGCGGTGACGTAGCTGTAGGCCGGATCCTGCTCGATCAGCGCGCGCGCCGAGAGCACCAGCGAACGCCGCACTTCCGCCATCGGCACGCCGTCATAAAGATCCTTGAGCGTGCCGTCGAGGATCGCGACCGGATTGACTTCACGCCCCAACCCTTCACACGAATCCTGCACCAGCGCGGTGATTCCCTGAATGTCGAGCGGGCGCGTTTCCCCGTCCTCGCTGACGTTGATGGTGCGCTGCGCCGGCGCCGCCGGTACCACTTCCGTGCGCGTGGCACGCTCGCGGCTGCGCCGTTCGCGATACAGGACGTAGGCGCGCGCAACGTCATGCAGCGCCTCGCGCATCAGCGCCAGCTCCACCTGATCCTGAATATCCTCGATGTGGAAGGTGCCGCCAGCAGGCTGACGGCGCACCAGCGTATCCACCACGTTGCCGGTCAGCTTCGCGACCAGCTCGCGCACCCGCGCCGACGCCGCGCCCTGGCCGCCGTCAACCGCAATGAACGCCTTCGTCATCGCAATCGAAATCTTGGCCGGCTCGAAACCGACCACCGCGCCGTTGCGGCGAATGACGTTGTATTGGGTGTAGCGCTGTTCCTGAGGAGAATCGGTGACTGTCGGTCTGGTGGCGGGTGCCGCGCGCGCGATGTCGGTGGCCAATTGCATAAGCTTTCCCCTGTCGTTTCGGCATTTCACCGGCCCGGGACCCGGCCCGGACCACATGCTGCAACCACTATATGTTGTGGCCCATCAGCAGGTTTCAGCTAATTCTAGTAGTCGATTTTCGGGAATGCAAGAGCGTACATCGAAATTTTTTATGCTGCGGCGCGATAGCGAAGGCAGCGACAACCGCCAAGACGCCAAGGGTGCCAAGGAACAGCAAGAACAACGGCATAACCGCAGAGGTGCGGAGGAAACACAGAGAAAAGCTATAACCGTAAAGGCCGAAGGCGCAAAGAAATGCCGCAAAGAACTTCGGATTTGAATCCGGTTTTCCTTTGCGTCCCTGGCGCCTTGGCAGTTCAGCTAATCATCTTCCGGTAGCGCGCCCAATCGAAGCACGGTCCGGGATCGGTCTTGCGGCCGGGCGCGACGTCGCTGTGGCCAGCGATGTCGCGCATCGGATACGCACGTTGCAATTCGACCGTCAATGCCGCCAGCACGCGATACTGATCGTCGGTGAATGTCTGGTCGTCGGTACCTTCGAGCTCGATACCGATCGAGAAATCATTGCAGTTTTCGCGTCCGCGCCAGCTCGACACGCCCGCATGCCACGCGCGCCTGCTGCACGGTACGAACTGCATCAGTTCGCCGTCGCGCCGGATGAAGAAATGAGCCGATACCTTCAGACCACGCAGGCCGGCGAAATACGGATGCGCATCGTGATCGAGCCGGTTGGTGAAGAGCTCGGCCACCGCATCACCGCTGAATTGTCCAGGCGGCAGACTGATCGCATGGATCACCAGCAGCTCGATGCGGCAGCCGTCGGGACGTTCGTCGCAGTTCGGAGATGGCAGGTAGCGGACGCTATGCAGCAGCCCGTCAGCGTCAATCGGCATGGCACGCGTTCCGCAGCGGCAGCGGCCGGACGGCCGCAGCGATCCGCTTCAATTGATCTCCAGACGCTCCATGCGATAGCGCAGCGCGCGGAACGTGATACCCAGCAGCTTCGCTGCCGCGGTACGGTTGTAGCGCGTTTTCTCGAGCGCCTTCAGGATCGCCTCGCGCTCGACATGGTCGAGATGCTCCTGCAGCGGCAGCGTTGAATAATCGGCGCTGTTGTCGGGACTGATCGCGCGTTTTTCGAGCACCAGGTCGCGCACGTCGATCATCGGGCCGGTGGCGAGTGCCAGCGCGCGCTCCAGAATGTTCTCCAGCTCGCGCACGTTGCCCGGGAAATCGTACTCGGCGAGTGCCGCCAGTGCCGCCGGCGTGATCTGCGGCTCCGCCACCTGCTGCGCGGCCGCCTGCCGGTGCAGGATCGCCGCCGCCAGCGCCGGGATGTCCTCGCGCATCTCGCGCAGCGCCGGCATCCTGAGCTCGATCACGTTGAGCCGGTAATAGAGGTCCTGCCGGAATTTGCCGTCGCGCACCGCCACGCCGAGGTTGCGGTGGGTGGCGCTGATGATGCGCACGTCGACGTGCTCTTCGGCCGTCGATCCCACCTTGCGCACTTTTTTCTCTTGAATCGCGCGCAGCAGCTTTACCTGCATCTGCACCGGCAGATCCGCCACTTCATCGAGAAACAGCGTGCCGCCGCTGGCGGCCTGGAAGAAGCCGTCGCGGTCGCTTTCGGCGCCGGTAAACGCCCCCTTGCGGTAGCCGAAGAATTCGCTTTCCATCAGGTTTTCGGGGATCGCGCCGCAGTTGACGGCAACGAACGGGCCGTCACGGCGCGGACTGCTGGCGTGGATCAGCCGCGCCGCCAGCTCCTTGCCGCTGCCGGATTCGCCGTTGACCTGCACCGGTGCCTGGCTGCGCGCCAGGCGCTCGATCATCGCCCGCGTCTGGCGCATCAGCTGCGAATCGCCAATCAGCGGCGAACGCCCGTCCGCTTCACGCGGCGCCGGCCGCTGCGGCTGGCTGGCCCGCGGCAGCTTGAGCGCGGAATGTACCAGCGTGCGCAACTGATTGAGCGCGACCGGCTTCGCCAGATAGTCGAAGGCGCCGGCCTTGAGCGCGGCGACCGCGTTTTCGGTGTTGCCGAACGCCGTGATGACGGCGACCGGCGTGCTGGAATAGTCGCGCGCGATATGCTCCAGCAGGTGCAGGCCGTCGCCGTCGGGCAGCCGCATGTCGGTCAGGCACAGGTCGAACGGATGCTTCTGCAATATCCGCACCGCTTCGAATTCACTGGCGGCGCACTCCACGTCGAGGCCCATGCGGGTGAGCGTCATGCTCAACAGGTCGCGTATGTCGGCCTCGTCGTCAACGATCAGAACGCGTCCCTTATCCATGCCCTCCCCCCTTGCACTGAATCGTGAATTGCGCGCCGCGCGGCGTTTCAACGAACTCGAGCGTGGCATCGTTGGCCGCGCAAACTTCGCGCGCGATGTACAGGCCGAGTCCGGTGCCACCGGCGGCGGTCGTGAAAAACGGCTCGAACAGCTGGCTGCGCGCAGCGGCCGGAACGCCGGGGCCGTCATCCATGACATCCAATTTTACCGTATTCGCGGCCGCCGACGCGTTCACCGCGATGCGAATGCTGGCGGGACCGCGCCGGCAGTGCCGCAGCGCGTTGCGCGACAGGTTCCACATCACCTGATTGAGGTGGCTGCGGTCGAAATCCACCATGGGCTCCGCGTAGCGGTCGATCACGAATATCGACCGCGGAATTTTTTCGATCTCGCAAAACTGCGAGACGAAGGTGTTCAGGTAATCGCACACCGAAAAGACCTCGCGGTGGGCGGTGTCGCGGCGGTCGACCTTGAGCACGTCCTGCACGATGCGCTCCAGCCGTCGCGTGTTGTCGTGGATGATGCGCAGCAGGCGCTGTGCATCGTCGCCGAGCGCAGCTTCTTCCTGCAGCAGCTCGCCGGCGTGGCTGATCGCACCCAGCGGGTTGCGGATTTCGTGCGCGATGTTGGCGCTCAGATGGCCCATCGCCGCCAGCTTCATCTGCCGCACCTCGGCGCGCGCGCGCCGAATGTCGGTGAGGAAAATCACCACGCTGTCGCTGCGGCTGCGTCCCACCGGGACGAAGCTCGCGCCCAGCGCATCGCCCACCTGAACGCTGCGGTCCTGATCGGCGGATCCGGGCTGGCGACGCCACTGGTCGAGCGCGTCGGACAGCGCCGGCACGCATTCGCCGAGCAGCACGCCGACGGCCGGCGGCATTGCACACAATGGCTGCAGCATCGTCACCGCCTGGCGATTGAACTGCCGCACCACACCGCGATCATCCGCCACCAGCACGCCATCGCGCATGTCGCCGATGATGCGTTCATTGATTTCGGCCAGATTGGCCATGTCGATCCCGCGGCGCGCGGCAAGCGCCTCGCTGGCGACCGCGTAGCGCGCCAGCACGTGCGCCACCCACGCGGTGGCGAAATAGCCGATGCATAGCAGCGCCGCCTGCAGGTACTGCGCACTCGATGCATCCGATTGCAGCACTTCGTAGCTGTGTTCGAGCAGCACCGCGATCGATGCGACCGCCGCATAGAACAGCGTCAGCCGCCCACGGCTGATGAGGCCGGCGCCGGCCAGCGTCGTCAGCAATAGCAGTCCGATGCCGCTGGACACGCCGCCGCTGGCAAACATCAGCAGCGAAATGAACAGCACGTCGGCGCCGACCTGCAGGCTCAGCAGTTGCGACGCACTGCGGCGCATCGCAATCAGCGGGAAGCACGCAACGCTGAACACGACGTAGGCGGCCGCCGTGTAAAAATACAGGCGCTGGTCCTGCGATCCCAGCGAAATCGTGTCGCTGAACAGTTCCGCCGCGACCAGCAACAGCGTCGCGGCGGCGAGGCGATAGAGATTGAACAGGAACAGCAGGCGCCACGGGCCGCTGCCGGGCATTTCGCCGTCGGCCGCCGCCGTTGCGCCCGGGTTCGCCACGATATCGGCCATCGCGTTGCGATAAGCGTAAGTCACGATTCGCTCAGATAGCGCTTGCGATGTTCCTGACTGCAGAAAGTCCTGCCGCGGGCCGCCACCCCTTCGCTTTGCGGCACATAGACGCCGCACTGGGCACAGCGCACCATCGTCTCGGCGACGGGCGTGCGATGCCCGGAATGCCGGGCGCGGCCGGCATGGCTGCGCGACCACCGCTGCGGCACCTTGAACGCCCACAGCACCAGCATCACAATAATGACGAAAATGACGAACTTGCTCATCAGATTCCCGAAAGACCGCTGTCGTATCCTGCTTATCAGTGCCATTATAAACGCTGCGATGATTGCTCTCCGGCACCACCTGGCTTCCCGTCAAAATCCACCGGCCGATGTAGATTGCACTAAACGTATGGTCTATAGTATCTTTAGCTGACACGCGGCTGGGTACGCGAACCCGGCCGAAGGAGGCGACGTTGTCCGAAATCTCCGTACAGCAGGTCTGCAAGGGATGGGGCACGACAAAGGCGGTCGATACCGTCAGCTTCGAAGTGCGTGCCGGAAGCCTGGTGGTTCTGCTCGGCCCGTCCGGCTGCGGCAAATCGACGACGCTGCGGCTGATCGCCGGCCTGGAGACCGCCGATTCCGGCCGCATCCTGATCGGCGGGCGCGACGTCACCTTCGATCCGCCGGCGAAGCGCCGGGTGTCGATGGTGTTCCAGTCCTACGCGCTGTTTCCGCATCTGTCGGTCAGCGAAAATCTCGTATTTGGCCTCAAGGTGCGCAAGGTACCGGCCGCGGAGCGTGCAGCGCGGCTGCAGCGCGTGGCGGAACTGCTGGGACTCGATCAACTGCTCGAGCGCAAGCCGTCACAACTGTCTGGCGGTCAGCAGCAGCGTGTTGCCCTGGGACGCGCGATCATCGCGCAGACACCGGTGTGCCTGATGGACGAACCGCTGTCCAATCTGGATGCCCAGCTGCGCAACGAGATGCGGCGCGAGATCCGCGCGCTGCAGCAGAAACTCGGCATCACGATGGTCTACGTCACGCACGATCAGACCGAAGCGATGAGCATGGCCGACCAGGTGATCCTGCTCAACGGCGGCCACGTCGAGCAGGACGCGCCACCGGCCGAGCTTTATGCACATCCGGCAACCGTGTTCGCGGCGCGCTTCATCGGCACGCCGCCGATGAACATCATCGACCCGTCGCACATCCCGGCCGCTGCCGCGCACGCGCTCGCCACCGGCACGGACGACGGCGCACTGGTCGGCGTGCGTCCGGAAGACATCACCATCGTGCCCGGCAGCAGCGTGATGGCACAGGTTACCGCCATCGAATATCTCGGCGCCGATTCGATCATCGCCTGTGTGCTCGGAACGGAACCGATCGTGGTGCGCGCGCAAGGGCGCGTCGAGCTGGCGGTCGGCGCCGAAATCAGGCTGGCGTGGCCGCCCCAGGCAGTGCACCGGTTCGACGCGGCAAGCGGCCGGCATATCGAGTCGCGCAACGCGCCGGCCATGATTCACGCGGTGGAGTAAGGTCTCGCAGCACGCGGCATCCCGTCTACAACAAAAGGAGAATCACCATGAAACTGCGTTGTCCGAAATTGCGGCCGATCGCCGGGTGGCTGGGCGGCGCGCTGGCCGCCGCCGTGGTCAGCAGCGCTGCCGTCGCCGCCACGCCGGTCGAGCTCACGCTGTACTACCCGGTCGCGGTGGGCGGCCCGATCACCAAGATCATCGACGGCATGACCGCCGATTTCGAAAAAGCGAATCCCGACATCCACATCAAGCCGATCTATGCCGGCACCTACCAGGAAACACTGGTGAAGGCACTCACCGCGACAAAAAGCGGCCAGCCGCCGCAACTGTCGGTGCTGCTGTCGACGGACCTGTTCACGCTGATCGATCAGGATGCGATCGTGCCGATCGACAGCATCGCGAACAGTGCCGCCGACAAGCAATGGATCAAGGGATTTTTTCCGGCGTTCATGAAGAACAGTGAAACCGGCGGCCACGTCTACGGCATTCCGTTCCAGCGCTCGACGGTGGTGATGTACTGGAACAAGGACGCGTTCAAGAAGGCCGGGCTCGATCCGAACAAGCCGCCCGAGACCTGGGACGAGCTGGTAAAGATGGGCGAAAAGCTGACGAAGAAGGACGCGTCCGGCAACGTCACCCAATGGGGCATCGAGATTCCGTCCACCAGCTTTCCATACTGGCTGTTCCAGTGCCTGACAACGACCAACGACGTGCTGTTGATGAACAGCGCCGGCAACCAGACCTATTTCGACAATCCGAAAGTGATCGAGGCGCTGCAGTACTGGACCGACCTCGGCCGCAAGTACAAGATCATGCCGCCCGGCATCATCGAGTGGGGCACCACGCCGAAGGACTTTTTCGAAGGCCGCACCGCGATCATGTGGACCACCACCGGCAATCTGACGAACGTCAAGAAGAACGCGCCGTTTCCGTTCGGCGTCGCGATGATTCCGAAACACAAGCGCCGCGGCAGCCCGACCGGCGGTGGCAATTTCTACATCTTCAAGAAGAGCTCGCCGGAACAGAAGGCCGCAGCGGTCAAATTCATCAAGTGGATGACTGCGCCGCAACGCGCCGCGCAATGGGGCATGGAAACCGGCTACGTCGCGGTCACGCCGGCGGCGTGGAACACGCCGGAGATGAAGAAATACGTCACCGGGTTCCCGGCAGCGGCGGTCGCACGCGACCAGTTGCAGTATTCGGTCGCCGAGCTGTCGACGCATGACAACCAGCGCGTGACCAAGGCGCTCAACGATGGCATTCAGGCGGCGCTGACCGGCAAGAAGACACCGGCCCAGGCGATGAAGGACGCGCAGAATGAAGCGAAGCGGATTCTGCGGCGGTATCAGCATTGAGCAGAATCGCGGCTTATAAAAGGCATGGCGCGATATTTCGAGCCCCCTTCTCTGTCATGGAGAAGGGATGAGCGCCATGCCGGATAACCGGCACCAGCCTGCAACGACGCCAATAACGGGGGGAGAACCGCGATGAAACCAAACTGTCCGAAATTCCGGCTGATTGCCCGCTGGTTGGGCGGCGCGCTGGCTGCCTTGATGGTCAGCGGCGTTGCCGTCGCCGCGCCGGTCGAACTCACGTTGTACTATCCAGTCGCAGTCGGCGGCCCGATCACGAAAATCATCGACGGCATGGTCGCCGACTTCGAAAAGACCAATCCGGACATCGACATCAAGCCGATCTACGCCGGCACCTACCAGGAAACGCTGGTGAAGGCGCTGACCGCGATGAAAAGCGGCCAGCCGCCGCAGATCGCGGTACTCGGCTCGACCGAGCTGTTCACACTGATCGACGAAGACGCGATCCTGCCGATCGACGGCATCGCGAAGGACGCCGCCGACAAGAAATGGATGAAAAGCTTCTTCCCGGCGCTGATGAAAAATCTCGAAACCGGCGGCCATGTATGGGGCATTCCATTCCAGCGCTCAACGGTGGTGATGTACTGGAACAAGGATGCGTTCAAGAAAGCGGGACTCGATCCGAACAAGCCGCCCGAGACCTGGGACGACATCGTGACAATGGGCAAGAAACTCACCCGCAAGGACGCGTCCGGCAACGTCACCCAATGGGCGATCGAAATTCCATCGACCAGCTTCCCGTACTGGCTGTTCCAGTGCCTGACCACCGCCAACGACGCGTTGCTGATGAACAGCGCCGGCGACAAGACTTACTTCGACAATCCGAAAGTGGTCGAAGCGTTGCAGTACTGGGTCGATCTCGGCCGCAAGTACAAAGTCACGCCACCGGGCATCGTCGAATGGGGCACGACGCCGAAGGATTTCTTCGAGGGTCGCACCGCGATCATGTGGACCACCACCGGCAACCTGACGAACGTCAAGAAACATGCACCGTTCCCGTTCGGCGTCGCGATGATTCCGAAGCACAAGCGCCGCGGCAGTCCGACCGGCGGCGCCAATTTCCATGTCTTCAAGAAAAGCACGCCGCCGCAACAGGCCGCCGCCATCAAGTTCATCAAATGGATGACCGCACCCGACCAGGCCGCGCAATGGAGCATGAAAACCGGCTATATCGCAGTCACGCCGGCGGCATGGAAAACACCCGAGATGGAAAAACACGTCGCCGGCTTCCCGGAAGCGGCGGTGGCGCGCGACCAACTGCAATACTCGGTCAGGACATTGTCGACGCATGACAACGAACGCGTGACCAAGACACTCAACGATGCGATCCAGGCGGCACTGACGGGGAAGGAAACGCCGGCCGATGCATTGAAAGAGGCGCAACATACTGCGGACCGGATACTGCGCCGGTATCGGCGATGAGCCGTCATGTTGCTTTACAGTCGGTAGCGAACAAATGCGCTCCCAAGGTGCGATCGCCGAGGAAATCCCCCCTTGCCCCCCTTTGTCAAAGGGGGGATGGAATCGGCGCTGGTCGAATGCAACGAGCGAGCCACTTCCTCGCCCCCCTTTGTAAAAGGGGGGGTGGAGGGATTTCAGTGCGCCCAATGCATTCTCCTCGGTCAAACATTTTCTGAGCAGATTTGTAATGCGCCGCTCCAGCATTCACATCCACGGCTGGCTGCTGCTATTGCCGGCAATGGTGCTGCTGATCGGGTTCACCTACTACCCGACCATCAGCACCGCGATCCAGAGCGTCTTCGCCACCGCACGCGCCGGCCGCCCGCCGCCGTTCATCGGTCTTGAAAACTACCAATCGATGATCGAGGATCCGATATTCTGGCAGGCGCTGTGGAACAATTTCATCTACGCGCTGGGCACCGTGCCGGCGTCGATCGCGCTGGCGCTGCTGATGGCGGTGTGGGTGAACGGCAAGATACGCGGACGCGCGCTGGTGCGCATGGCCTATTTCACACCAACCGTACTGCCGATGATCGCGGTCGCCAACATCTGGCTGTTCTTCTACACGCCGGATTACGGTCTAATCGATCAGATCGCCGGCCTGTTCGGATTCAGCGGACACAACTGGCTGGGCGACCCGCATACCGTGCTGGGCTCGCTGATGATCGTGACGATCTGGAAGGAAGCCGGCTTCTTCATGATCTTTTATCTGGCGGCGCTGCAGCAGATTTCACCGACGCTGGCCGAAGCCGCCGCGCTCGAAGGCGCCGGCCGCTGGCATTTCTTCCGACGCGTCACCTTCCCGCTGCTGATGCCGACGACACTGTTCGTGCTGATCAACGCCGTGATCCAGGCATTCCGCCTCGTCGATCAGGTGGTGGTGATGACCCGCGGCGGACCCGACAACGCCAGCATGCTGCTGCTCTACTACATCTACGAAGTGGGCTTCAAGTACTGGGATTCTGGCTACGCGTCGGCACTGACAATGGTGCTGCTGGCGATCCTGGCACTGTCGGCGATCGTGCAATTCGTCTACTTCGATCGCAAGGTGCACTACCGATGAGCGAACCCTACGCCGCCCGCGGTCTGTCGCTCGGCGTCGAAACGCTGGGCGCGTGGCTGCTCGCCTTGCTGTGGATTCTGCCGCTGGCCTATGCATTCTGGACCGCGTTTCATCCGACTGCATATTCGGCGCGCTTCGATCTGACCGCGCCGCTCACGCTGGAAAATTTCGTCGCCGCCTGGCATGCCGCGCCGTTCGCGCACTATTTCCTGAACACCGTGCTGCTGGTGACCGGCACCCTCGCCTGTCAGCTCGTGCTGTGCACGCTCGCCGCCTACGCGTTCGCGCGCTATGATTTCTTCGGCTCGAACGTCGCGTTCGTGCTGGTGCTGATCCAGCTGATGATCATGCCCGACGTGCTGCTGGTCGGAAACTACCGCATCATGACGTCGCTCGGCCTGGTCGACACCATCACCGCGATCGGCCTGCCCTACATCGCATCCGCGTTCGGCATCTTCCTGCTGCGCCAGACCTTCAAGACGGTGCCGAAAGAACTCGAAGAAGCCGCACGCGTTGAAGGTGCGAACACGCTGCAGATATTATGGAAGGTCTACATCCCGCTGGCGAAACCGGTCTACATCGCCTACGCGCTGGTCTCGATCAGCTACCACTGGAACAATTTCCTGTGGCCGCTGATCATTACCAACACCGTCGGCTCCCGCCCGCTGACCGTCGGCCTGCAGGTGTTCGCCTCTACCGACCAGGGTGTCGACTGGGCGATCATCACCGCCGCGACGCTGATGACTTCCGCACCGCTGCTGATCGCATTCCTGCTGTTCCAGCGGCAGTTCGTGCAGAGTTTTATGCGGGCGGGGATTCGGTGAGGCAAACTGCCACTCAAACACCCCCCGAGACTAGCTCGTGCCTCCGATTTCTAGCAAATCTAAGACTTCGTCAAAGCGTCTGACCCAGTGGTAGAATCGGAGCAACCGGTATTGTTCGAAAGAGTTCCTCATGGACAAGTCGATCAAGGCATTGGTGTCCGAGCGCAGAAAGCTGCTGGAGAACCCGTACGCGTACATGGAGTACCTGGAGGGGTTTGAGCCTGAACACCAGCAAGAAAGTGCCACGCCTGCCATCGATCTCCGAATCACTCGAAGCCGGGAGCTCCTACAAGATCCATATGCGTACCTGAATGAATCCGGCGGATATAGCGCCGAAGCAGGTTCCAATCGCACGAATCAGGTACCAGATCCTCTCCCTACCGACTCTTCTACGGGCAGAACCAACACCGGTGCGCAACGGCGTTACACAGACCGCGAGATAGAAATAGCAGTTAAGAGTTTGCACACTCAGCTGTGGACCGATCGCGAATCGCTCTGGGGCGGCACCCCCCCAGCCAATGCTATTGCCCTGCTCGACCCGGCCGTTGCCTTGCGTCTCGTGGGATACGAGTATGCGGCTGAAAGCGGGTTGGGACGGTATCGTGCCGACGGCGGTCATGTTGAGGTGGCAGGTTTGATTGATCGCGCATCAAGAACAGTGCGCGTATCACATCAGTTCCCCGTAAACGTACGGACGTTTACGGCCGCACACGAGTTGGGCCATGCAGTGTTGCATCAAGCAGGAGGTGGCATTCACCGCGATCGCCCCTTGGACGGAGGGATGGTGTCGCGCGATCCGGCGGAATGGGAAGCTGATAGGTTTGCCACGTACTTCCTCATGCCGACTAGACTTGTGAAGACGCAGTTTGTCACCCTCTTTGGAACTGAGTGCTTCACGCTAACCGACCATACTGCCTTCGCGCTTCTAGGCGTATCCCTGCATGAAGCTCAGGCGAAAATCCGTACGCCGCGAGATCTCGCGCGGCGGCTGGCGAACACAACGCAATACAACAGCCGCTTCTTTAAATCGCTCTCGACGCAGTTCCGTGTCTCAACAGAGGCAATGGCTATCCGGCTTGAGGAACTGGCGCTTGTCGCCTGGTAATTAACATCGCACAGCAGGGCGGGCGCAAGCGAGCAGGGCTGTGCGTGCTAGCGTTCGCCTCTGCACGTCAGAAGATCCTCGCCCATGAAGATCTCCATCCTCGACGATTACTACGACACCCTTCGCACGCTCGATTGCTTCCGAAAGCTTTCAGGCCACGAAGTCAAGATCTGGAACGATCATGCCCAGGATGTCGATACGCTGGCCAACCGATTGCGGGATACCGAAGCGCTGGTGCTGATACGCGAGCGGACTGCGATCCGCGCGCCGCTGCTTCAGCGACTGGACAAGCTCAAGCTCATCAGTCAGCGCAGCGTCTATCCGCACATCGACATCGATGCTTGCACGCGGCGCGGCGTCATCGTTTCATCGAGCCAGCACTCGGGCACTCCGTCGTATGCCGCCGCGGAACTTACCTGGGCGCTGGTGCTGGCGGCGATGCGCCAGATTCCGCAGCAGATGGCCGCGCTCAAAGCGGGAAAGTGGCAGATTGGCGTCGGCGATAGCGTGCGTGGCAAGACGCTGGGAATCTACGGTTACGGCAGAATCGGAAGTGTCGTCGCGGGTTATGGCAAAGCGTTCGGGATGAAAGTATTGGTTTGGGCGCGCGAGAATTCGCTGAGGCGGGCGCGAAGCGACGACTATGCCGTTGCGCCGAGCAAGGAGGCATTCTTTTCGGAGTGCGACGTCATTTCGCTCCACATGCGCCTGGTCGAAGCCACGCGTCACATCGTGACCGCAGACGACCTCGCGCGAATGAAGCCGACAGCCTTGCTGGTCAATACCAGTCGCGCGCCGCTGATTGAGCCCGGCGCATTGATCGCTGCCTTGAAAGCCGGGCATCCCGGCATGGCCGCGGTCGACGTCTATGAGGAAGAGCCGGTACTCGACACCCGTTATCCGCTGTTCGCAATGGACAACGTCGTATGCACGCCGCACATTGGATACGTCACGCGCGACGAATACGAAATTCAATTTTCAGACATATTCGATCAAATCGTCGCTTACGCGACCGGAAAACCAATCAATGTCGTGAATCCAAAGGTGCTGGAAGGCGCGAACATGCACGGCTAGGGAACTGCCAGCCCACTGCGTCTTAAGCAGGTTAGGCCGCCCAAGCGGGAGAAATCATGCCTCGTTATGTCGCCTTTCTTCGCGGCGTAAGCCCGATGAACGCAAAGATGGCTGAGCTGCGGCGCTGCTTCGAAGGCGCCGGCTTTACAGACGTCAGGACCGTATTATCGAGCGGCAACGTCGTGTTCGATACCCAAGCCAAATCCGAAACTGCCGTCGCACGCCGGGCCGAAGCCGCAATGGCGAAGCACCTTGGCCGTACGTTTTACACGATTGTGCGTTCGACGAGTGCCCTGCGCGCTTTGATCGAAGCCGATCGCTACGCTGCTTTCGCCATACCGGCAAATGCGAAGCGGGTCGTTACGTTTCTGAGCAAAACCCGCGACGTGCCGCTTTCGCTGCCGTTCGAAACCGACGGCGTGCGCGTCCTCGCCATGACCAAGCGCGAGGTTCTGACAGCCTACGTGCCGAATCCGCGCGGGCCCGTATTCATGACGCTGATCGAGAAAACTTTCGGCACGAATGTGACTACTCGCACCTGGGATACCGTAAGGAGATGCGCTTACGCGTAAGCGTCGCGGACCAACCAACTGGCGGCTGACATTTGAGTTCAAGGACGGTAATGCCTACATTCTGGACTACGAGGATTATCACTAATGGCCATGTATAACCCGCCTCATCCCGGCGAATTCATCATTGATATCTACCTGACGCCCAACGGTGTCAGCGGTCGTGAGCTCGCGGAAAAGCTGGATGTGGCCGCGTCCACCCTGAGCCGTATCCTCAAGGGCACCAGCCGGGTTACCCCCGAGATGGCACTCCGCCTGTCGAAGGCCATCGGCCGTTCTCCCGAGAGCTGGCTTGCGATGCAGGATGCGCATGACCTCTGGATCGCGCGACAGCACGTGAACCTGCAGCGGGTTGGCAAGCTCAAGCTGGCCGCAGCCTGACAATTCCTTCTGTTGTCATTTCCGCACCGGCCGCTTCGCCAGTTTGCGCTGCAGCGTTCGGCGATGCATGTTGAGCGCGCGTGCGGTGGCGGAGATGTTGCCGTCATGTTCCGCCAGCACTTTCTGAATGTGCTCCCACTCCAGGCGCGCAACCGAGAGCGGCTGGAAATCGGTATCGTTGGCATTCACGGTCGCCGGTTCTGTCTGCAGCGCGGCGAGGATTTCATCGGCATTGGCCGGCTTCGCCAGGTAGTGCGTTGCGCCGAGCTTGATCGCCTCGACGGCGGTGGCAATGCTGGCGTAGCCGGTCAGCACGACGATGCGGATGCCTGCGTTCAGCGCGCGTAATTCCCGGACGAGCTCGAGTCCTGACGGGCCGGGCATCTTGAGGTCGATCACCGCATACTGCGGCGGATCGCGTTGCGCCAGAGACAGTGCCGATGGCACATCGTGCGCGACCGCTACAGTAAATCCGCGCCGCTCCAGCGCCCGCGCAAGCACCTCGCAGAAAGTCGGGTCGTCGTCGGCGATCAGCAGCGACGGCCCCAGCTCGCCGATCACGCCGGCACCGCGAGGCGGTCCAGCGGCAGCCTGATGTCGGTGCAGGTGCCACCGCCGGTGCGGCCTGAAAGCTGTACGGTGCCGCCGAAGCGGTCGAGCGTCGCGTTGGCAAGGAACAATCCGAGACCGAAGCCTTTTCCGTCAGGTTTCGCCGAAAACACCGTGCGTCCGGCACGCAGCGCGACATCGGGCGTGATACCGGGGCCGCGATCGCTGATCAGGATGCGCATCTGCCGTTCGTCCCATGACGCTTCCACCTCGACGTCGTGCGGCGACGCGTCGGCGGCATTGTTGAGCAGGTTGATCAGCGCCTGGCTCAGTGTCTGTTCGACCGCTATGAACGGCGCCGGCGCACTGCCAGACTGCCGGTATTTCAGCGCCGCACCGGGACGCATCAACTGCCACTTCGCCAGCGCGGCGCTGACGAACGCATCAAGCGGCTCACGCGCCGCCTGCTGCAGGCGCGCCTGGCCCGCGGTTGCCAACATCTGGCTGATGATGCTTTTGCACGCCCCGATCTGACGCTCCAGGATGTCGAGATCCGACACCAGTGCTGCATCGCGGCCACGCTGCTGCCGGATTTCGTTGGCGACGATTGCCATCGTCGACAGTGGCGTTCCCAGTTCGTGCGCGGCACCGGCCGCAAGCGTCGCCAGCGCCACGATCTGCTCATTGCGCAGGTTGTCCTCACGTGCCAGCGCCAGTAGACGGTCACGCTCGCGCAGCGATCGTGCCATCTTGACCACGAACCACGCAATCAGCACCGCACTCAGCACCAGCGTCACCCACATGCCGAAGATGTGCAGACTGAACATGTCCATGCGGCCGGCGATGCCGCCCATCGCATGCTGCGGCAGCGGCACGTTGAACCGCATCAGCAGTGTATAGGCACTGATTACGACGCCGGTCATCACCCACGTGTACGCCCACGGCAGCGTGATCGCGGCAATCACGATCGGCACCAGGTAAAGCGACGCAAACGGATTTTCGGAACCACCGCTCAGATAGAGCAGCAGCGACAGCGCGACCACGTCGACCAGCAGTTGCGCAAAAATTTCGGCATCGCTGATCGGCCATGCGAACCGGAGCCGCACGCAGGTCGCGGCATTGAAGACCACGAGCAGTGCAATGACGATCGCCATCGGCACGATCGGCAACGGCATGTCGAGCGCCGTGCTGACCACT
>DASSON010000095.1:0-28113 GCA_035700525.1 Burkholderiales bacterium | reverse complement strand
GACCGTGCGGACGACGTCGTATTCGAGGTTGGGCCGGTAGATGCCGGTGTTGACGATCCGCGGATTCCTGAGGCCGAGATCCGAACAGATCGAGGTGAGAATCTCCTCCGGCGCGGTCGCCGTCAGCGCGAGGATCGGTGGGCGCTTCCGTTTCCGGTTGCCGAGCGCGGCGATGGCGTCCTTGATTTCGAGGTAGGCCGGCCGGAAATCATGTCCCCACTGCGACACGCAGTGCGCTTCGTCGATCGCGAACAGCGCGAGCTTCACGTCCGTCAGCAGATCAAGGAAGCGCGGCGTCAGTGCGCGCTCCGGCGCGACGTAGAGCAGGTCAAGCGCACCCGCGCGCAATTCACGTTCGACCCGCTGCTGGGTGGCGAAATCCTGGCTTGAATTGAGGAAGGCGGCGCGCACGCCGAACTCGGTCAGTGCATCGACCTGATCGTGCATCAGCGCGATCAGCGGCGACACCACGATGCCGATACCCGGCCGCAGCAGCGCCGGAATCTGGTAGCACAGCGACTTGCCGCCGCCGGTCGGCATCAGCACCAGCGCATCGCCGCCGCCGGTCACGTGCTCGACGATTGCCTGCTGCTCGCCGCGGAATGCGGGATAGCCGAAAATGCTGTTGAGAATATGCAGGGCGGTTGGGCTGGCAGCAAGATTCATCGGATTTTTGCAGTACGTTTACGAACGCGGCGCACCGGCGCCGCGGAATCGGTCGAAGCACGTCGTGCGGCGGATTTGACTGAAACGCGATCGAACGCATCCCAGCCCGGACGTTCCCCGAGCCGCCCGGCAATGAAATCGACGAACACGCGTACTTTCGGCGACAGATGAAGCCGGTGCGGATAGACGGCATGAATCGACGTTTCGCGCAGCCGGTAACCGGTCAGCACTGCCTGCAATCGGCCGGCGCGAATGTCATCGCCGACCAGGTAGGTCGGCACCATGCCGATTCCGGCCTCGCCGAGCATGGCCTCGCGCAGCGCGAGACTGTTGTTCGCCCGCAGGTTGCCGCTTACCCGTACTGTCCTCGATTCGCCGGTGGGCAACACGAAGCGCCAGTCGTTCGGCGTGTCGTAGTAGCGATAGATGAGGCAGTTGTGGCGCGCGAGTGCCTCGGGCGCTTGCGGGATTCCGTGCCGTCTGAAGTAGTGGGGCGCCCCGCACACTACGTGACGGCATGGCGCGAGATGGCATGCGACGAAGCTCGAATCGGGCAGATCGCCGATACGAATCGCGACATCGATCTGCTCCCTGATCAGATCCGTAAAGCGGTCGTCCATATTCAAGTCCACTTTCAACTGCGGATGACGCCGCGTCAGATCGGTCAAGGCCGGCACGATCTGCAGCACGCCGAGCGCGGTCGGGGCACTGACGTGCAGCACGCCACGCGGCTCGCCCTGCAGACGTGCCACGGTACTCTCCGCTTCATCGATGAGGTTGAGTCCGGCCTCGCTTTGCTCGAAAAATGCCGTTCCCACTTCGGTCAGGCTCAGCCGGCGCGTGGTGCGATTCAGCAGCCGTGCACCAAGCCGCCCTTCCAGCCGGTTCACGTATTTGCTGATCACTGTCTTTGACAGTCCCAGCCGGTCCGCCGCGGCCGTGAAGCTGCCGAGCCGCACGACGTGCACAAACGCCGCAACATCGGTCAGGTTGTCCATCAGGCAGATTTATTGGTCGATATATGTGAACAATGTTACTACAAAATACTGGATTATAAGCAGTAGCGTTTTCCTTACACTGGTAATCACGGATGTCGGTAGCGGCGGAATCTCGTTGTCTGTAGACAGCTGCCGGCCCGATTTAAAGGAGACAATTAATGCAACCAATCCAGCAACCGATTACCGGTAACGAAGACCTCGGCAATCTTCACCAGCCGACGCAGGCGCTTGCCCAGTTCTATGCCGCGATCAATCATCGCGATCTGGATGAAATGGGCGCCAACTGGCTGCCGTCACCCGAGATCGCGATGGACAATCCACTCGGCGGAATCAGGCGCGGATGGGAAGAGATCGGCGCCGTCTACGCGAGACTGTTTGCCAGCCGCGCGCAATTCCATTTCGAATTCCGTGATTACACCATTCATCAAGCGGGCGATTTGTTCTACGCCGTTGGCCGGGAGCGCGGCGAGCTGGCGATCAGGGAACAGCGGATGATACTCGCGATACGCACCAGCCGAATCTATAGGCGCGTCGACGACATCTGGCGCCAGGTTCACCATCACGGCTCGATCGACGATCCGGACATGCTGAGGAACTATCAGAACGCGGTACTACGAAACGCATGGCCGTCGTTCGGCCCGGGTGACGCGCATTCCGACCCACGGACAGCGGCACCATCGATGGAGACACTTCGATGATCCCCAATGCATTGATTACAGAATCTGGCGATGTCCCGGTTTGCGGCACCGATTTCCCGGTGAAATACCGGGCCACCCAGATCGACGGCATCCGGATGTTCTACCGCGAAGCGGGGTCGCGCGATGCGCCGGTGATCGTGCTGCTGCACGGCTTTCCTTCTTCGTCGCGCATGTTCGCGACGCTGTTGCCGCTGCTGGCAAACGAATTCCACGTGATTGCGCCGGACTATCCGGGATTCGGACACAGCGATGCCCCGCCGCCCGAACGATTTGAATATACGTTCGATCATCTGGCCCGCTGCGTGGAACAGCTAATCGATGCACTCGGCATCGCGCGTTGCGCGCTTTATGTTCAGGATTATGGCGGCCCCGTCGGATTTCGCATCGCCGCCGCTCGTCCCGAACGCATTACCGCACTGATCGTGCAAAACGCCGTGATTCACGTCGAAGGACTGTCCGGCGCGTGGGACGTTCGCAAGGCATTCTGGAAAAACCGCGCGGCGCACGAGGCGAAGCTGCGCGAGTCGTTATTGTCCGTTGATGTCGCGCGTCAGCGCCATCTGGCCGGTGTCACCGATCCTGAAAACATCGATCCGGGCACATGGACGGACGAATTTGCGTTCTTGACGAAGCCGGGCATGGATCGCATTCAACTCGAACTGATGTTCGACTACCGTACCAACGTCGAAAGTTATCCGCGCTGGCAGGCGTACTTGCGCGACTACCGTCCGCCGACGCTCGTCGTATGGGGAAAGCATGATCCGTTGTTCACGGTTGCCGGTGCGCAGGCTTTCGGGCGGGAAGTACCGGACGCCGAGATTCACTTCCTCGATGCCGGCCATTTCGCGCTGGATGAAAAAGTCGATGTCGCCGCCGCGTTGATGCGCAGATTCCTGGTCGCCCGGCGGCGCGACACTGCTGCACCCGGATGATGTCTCTGCCCCGGGCGCGTTGCGGTCAGGCGGTGGCCGATTGCTGTGAGTCGCGTGACGGATGCACGTCCGGCCCGATCGCGCACGCCACCGCGTCCTCGACGCGTTCCAGCAGCACGAACTCGAGCCGCGCGCGCGCCGCGGCCGGCACGTCATCGAGATCCTTCTCGTTGCGCTTCGGCAGCATCACGGTCCTGATGCCGGCGCGCAACGCCGCCAGCACCTTTTCCTTGACGCCGCCGATCGGCAGCACCAGCCCGCGCAGCGACACCTCGCCGGTCATCGCAACGTCGCTGCGCACCGGTTTCCCGGTCAGCAGCGAGATCAGCGCGATGAACATCGCGACTCCCGCACTGGGGCCGTCCTTCGGCGTTGCGCCGGCCGGCACGTGCACGTGCAGATCGGTCTTTGCGAGCGCGTTGCCGGTCCACGTCTTCGCCAGCGTGAGCGCCGCCTGCGCCGATTCCTTCATCACGTCGCCGAGCTGGCCGGTGAGGATCAGCTTGCCGGAGCCCGGCACCTGCGTCGCCTCGATGAACAGGATGTCGCCGCCGACCGGCGTCCACGCCAGCCCGGTCGCCACGCCAGGCGTCGCGGTGCGCAGCGCCACTTCGTTCTCGAAGCGCCGCGCGCCGAGGATCGCGTGCAGGTCGGGCACATCGATCGTGACATGTGCGGTTTCACCTTCGGCAATGCGCATCGCCGCGCTTCTGAACGCAGCGCCGATTTCGCGCTCGAGATTGCGCACGCCGGCCTCGCGCGTATAGTCGCCGACGATTGCCGCCAGCGCGGCGTCGGTAATGTCCGCCTGTTCCGGCTTGAGGCCGTTGGAATCGAGCTGACGCTTCACCAGGTAGCGCTTCGCAATCTCGATCTTCTCTTCCTCGGTGTAGCCGGGCAGCGCGATGATTTCCATGCGGTCGCGCAGCGGCCCTGGAATCGTATCGAGCACGTTGGCGGTGGCGATGAACAGCACGTGCGACAGATCGAAATCCACGCCGAGATAGTTGTCACGGAATTTCGAGTTCTGCTCCGGATCGAGCACTTCGAGCAGCGCCGATCCCGGATCACCGTGAAAGCCGCCGGCGCCGAGCTTGTCGATCTCGTCCAGCATCAACACCGTGTTCTTCGTGCCGGCTCGCCGCATCGCCTGGATGATGTTGCCGGGCAGCGCACCGATGTAGGTGCGGCGGTGGCCGCGGATCTCGGCCTCGTCGTGCACGCCGCCGAGCGACACGCGCTGGAACTTGCGCCCGGTGGCGCGCGCGATCGACTGGCCGAGCGAGGTCTTGCCCACGCCCGGCGGGCCGACAAAGCACAGGATCGGGCTCTTGCCCTGCGGATTGAGCTTGCGCACGGCGAGATATTCGAGGATGCGGCGCTTGATTTTTTCCAAGCCGTAGTGATCCTCGTCAAGCACGCGCCGCGCCGCACCGATGTCGATCGGCGGCGCGTCTTCCGTTTTCCACGGCAGCTCGGTCAGCCACTCGAGATAGGTGCGCAGCATCGAGTTCTCGCCGCCGCCTTCCGGCATGCGCGCCAGGCGCTTCAATTCCTTGCGCGCATGCTTCAGTGTTTCTTCCGGCATGCCGGCGTTCTCGACCGCCTGCTTCAGCTCCTCGATTTCGGCACTGGTGTCCTCGTCTTCGCCGAGTTCCTTCTGGATCTGCCGCATCTGTTCGCGCAGTACATGTTCGCGCTGCCGCTGGTTGAATTCCTCGCGGGTCTTGTCGCCGATTTCCTTCGACAGCTTCAGCACGCCAACGCGCTCGCCCAGGCGTGCCAGCACCTTGTCCATGCGTTGCTTGAGGTCGAACGTTTCGAGCAGATCCTGCTTGTCTTCCGCTTTCACGTCGAGAAAGTTCGCCACCATGTCGGTCAGCAACGCGGCTGACGTGACGCCGCCGACCACGGTTTCGAGCTCGTCAGGCGCATCGGGCAGCAGCCGTACCGCTTCGACCGCCTGCGTCCGAAGCTGCAGGAAGCGTGCTTCGACTTCGGGGCCGCTGTCGTCGGTTACCTCGACCGTCGCCACGCGTGCAACGAGGAACGGCCAGCCGTCGAGAAATTCCAGCACGCGAAAGCGCGCGGTACCCTGTACCACGAGATGATGGGAGCCGTCCTGGCCGGTGATGTAGCGCACGATCTGGCCCGCGGTCCCGACCCAGTGCAGGTCGTCGGGACCGACGTCATTCTTTTGCGGATCGCGCTGCAGCAGGAAGCCGATGCGGCGCTCGCTGCGGACCGCTTCCTGCGCGGCGGTGACGGACGTGGCGCGGCCGATCGTCACCGGCGAGATGATGTCCGGGAATAGCACCATGTTGCGGGTCGGAATCAGGATCAGCGCGTCTTCCGGCAACGGCTTGACCGCGACGCCGTTGCTGCCCGGCTGGGTCGCGGCTGTGGTGCTCCGCGGCGCCGTGGCATCCGCCTGCGACGCTGGTGCGCCGGCCCGGTCCTGGCCGGAAAGCATGTGCAACCTGGGGCCCAAATTCATAGCGTTTCCTTGCGTTTGGTGAAGGTCAGGGTGAGGCATCCGTCGGTCAGCGTTTTTCCGCTCAGCTCCAGCATGCGCGTCGGCAATGCGATACGCCGCTCGAAACGCCCGTACGGAATCTCGATGCGATGAATGCGCGCCGGTCGCGCACAGGCCGAAAACGGGCGCATTGCTGCCACTGTCAGCACGCCGTCTTCGAGCGCGATCGTGACGTGTTCGGGCGCAGCGCCCGGCAGCGCAACGCTGACTTGCAGCCCGTCTTCGGTCTCGATCACGTCGATGGGCGGCTCCCATGACGGGACCGCCGTACGGGCGACGGAAGGGCCGAAAAACTGCCGGTGCAGGCGCTCCGCCTGATCCATCAGGTCGAGCGCCTCATGCCACATCCAGTTGTAAGCGTCGCGGGAAGTCATCGGATAGCCATCATTTGAAGATATCCTCTATCATGGGGGCAGTAAAAAGGCATTTCAATCGGTGTCTCCGGACTGTTTTCCAGATGAATGAAATTCCAATGAATCAGCAACATCCCCGATCGGCCGGAGCCGTCGTGTTCCGCCGCACTGCGGACGGCGCGCGCATCCTGGTGCTGCGCGCATTCCGTAACTGGGATTTTCCGAAGGGCCTGGTGGAGCCCGGCGAGGACCAATTCGATGCGGCGTGCCGTGAAGTGCGTGAAGAAACCGGGCTTGCCGATTTCGATTTTCCGTTCGGCGACGGCTATCGCGAAACGTTGCCCTACGCGAACAGCAAGATTTCGCGCTATTACCTTGCCGAAACGCAGACTGCCGAAATCGACCTGCCGGTTTCACCCGAACTCGGCCGGCCCGAGCACCACGAATGGCGCTGGGTCAACTTTGACGAAGCGGAAGACCTGCTGCCCGCGCGCCTTGTCCATGTGCTGGAATGGGCGCAGGAGCTGGTTTTGAACGGGTAGTGGGCTTGTGCGTCAGAAATTGTCGGTGCGCCGGCACGTGGCGGGTGGCCGTCGACGTACTGCGGGTACCGGCGCTGAGCGGCCGTTCGCGGCCTAAAGAACCGCCGCCAGTGCCAGCAGCCACGTTGGCCACGGTTGCCCGCTGATTGATATCCAGAGCACGATCGCGGTGAGCGTCATGATTACCGCAAATATGGCAAGGCTGAGCTGATTGCCCTGAATCTGTTTGTCGGTCGCGTTTTTCATCATTTTCCCAGTATACGCTTCGAGCGAGACACAATACGTCAGTCTGAATCGAATATGACGTGTACGGCACGCGACTTGTTCCACAAATTCCAAAAAAACGTTTGATTATCCGAGTTGACGCGTTCCGCGACATCCCGGATACCGTGTGCAGCCCCAGAAACCCTGGCCGGCAAGACTGCCGCGTTTTGCGATTCGTTTCGTCATCTCCGAGCCGCATACCGGGCATTCCGCTGCGGCGGATACGGCGCCGGATGGTAATGATGACGGTACCGGATTCAACACATTTACAGTACCGGCGGCAGGCGAGGTGGATGCGGTATTCATGCGCGCGTGCCGCAGCATGGCAGAAAGCCTTGCACCGTCGATCAATTCGATATTGCGGCCGCTTGCAAATGCCTTTGCATCTTTCGTGAACTGCCCGGATGTCACGACAAATCCGCCCGCTGCCCCCTGGGCGGCTATCACGCCGTACAACTCCCGCACCGTGGTGACGCTGACTTTCAGCGCCCGCCAGTGTTTGCATTGCACGAAAAACCGTTCACGTCCCTTCGCGAGAATCAGATCAATTCCATCATCGCCGGCGATACTGCCTGTCTCTTCCACCCGGTAGCCACGTTGCCGGAACGCTTCTCCGACGAGTAGCTCGAATTCCTGCCATGATAAACCGCTGATCGCGGAAGCCGACCCGCTGCGCACGGTTTGTTCAAGAAGTGTCCGGCGCTTTCGTTGTCTGAATGCCGAGACCGCTGCCCCGATCAGCAACGCCAGCGGAAGCAAGTACTGGAATACCATGGCCAGCACATGCGTGAATTGGCCGACGAGCAGCTTTCCCACGTCGCCGGGGCCTCCCGTCGGCGGTGAACCGGTCGTGAAAGAGTGCAGCGGAAAATAAGAAACGATAGCGAGCGTAATGCCCACCCACCATGGCAGCTTTGCCGACAGATCCACTAAATCTTCAAGCAGTCCCTGACGTTTCCCCATGATTCCTCCCCCAATCGGTTTTATCGTTCAGATCGATCGCGATTTCCTGTATCTGCTCCAGCACCGCTTCGAGACCTTGGTGGATGATTTCCCGTACGATCATCTCGGGCGCTTCCGACTTCACTCAGTCTGTCAAATCCGGATGATTCTCACCCAGCCACTTTTCCACTATCAGGGCGATATCTTCCGCCACGCGCACACAGGCCGCTGCTTCTTCCTCCGCGATATCCACTCCGCTGTAATCGCTCAAGTTTCTCTTTTTGCGCAGTTGATCGAGAACAATCATCCGTTCGTTTACAAGGCCTACTGTCTTGGGAAGGCTCTGAATCACCGTGGCATGATGTCCCGGCTCGCTCGTTGAAGGTCGAAAGCCGTTTGCCAGCATCGCCGCCAGCGCACATTGCATGATGGCCTTGTACGCGACATCGAATCGAGTCTCGGAGCTGTTTTCCTCGATATGTGCATCCTTGATGTTACGACGTACTGCGGCGAGCAGTCGTCCGATCTCTTCGCGCGACGCTCTGTGTGGTTTCAGCTTTCCGATTTGAACCAGGTTGTCCAAGGTCATTTTCCTCCCCCAGGATAAAAATCTTCGGTCCCTCCAGAACGCGAGACACGAAAGAGTCTTTTATCCTTGTATTCTTCTTGAAGTCTGCCGTGCTGTAGACATTCGGGTTGATCTCCCTGCGCAGTTGTTCCTGGCAGGGGTGCAATGCCTGCACGACTTCCTCGAAAGAAGCTGCGCCGACGATCATCACGTCAATATCGCTGGTTCTGCGTTCCGCCCCGCTCGCAATTGAGCCGTACACAAAGGCTGCGGAAATTTTGCTGCTCAATGGCGTCAGAGCCTCACGCAGCACATCGGCGACACCGGCGGTCTTCTTGAAGATGCTCCGCAGCTCATCGTAGATAGGGCAGGCAGGATCAGCCTTATAGCGCACCAGATTTCCCATCTTTTCACGGGAAAGTACCCCTGCTTCCACTAATTGCGTCAGCTCGCGCCGCAGCGTGCCAGGCTGGGTGTTGGTGATTCGCGCCAGCTCGCGCAAATGGAAAGACTCATCGGGATGAAGCAACAGCAGCGCCAGCACCTGACGGCGGTAAGCGCCGAAAAACAGGATTCCAAGGTCGGTCGATGATTTTGTTCTCATTTCAGCTACGAATGTAGCTTATTTTGCTACGTTCCGCAATAATTCTATTCTGTGTGCGGACATCGCGAAACAGCGTTTCGGCATCGGTGGATTCGTAGAAAGAAGCGTAGATCATCCGTTGTAGAAAAAGCGGAAGTTGGTCGGCGTTTAATGCAGCTTGCTCGGCGACACCGGCACAGTAGTGCCCTGTCTTTTTCGCCTTGATGATGGCGACGGCTGTGTGGTCCGGAGCGGGCAATGCGTCCATGTAATTTGTGGCGCAGATATCATGCGGCGATGCATCGTCCGCAAACGCCCGGACGGGAGGTAATGCCGATGGATACTACTTGCCCGCGCCGACCCGCGTCATGCAGGCGCCGGGTTTGGAGAGCTGGCTGTCAGTTCCGGCAAGCGGGGCGAGTGGAATTTTCGCAAGGTTCGGATCGTCGGCGGTGGGAAACGGTTTGTCGCCGGCCGGATAGCAGTTGGCGGCGAGCAGGAAGGCGATCACTTCAGAGTATTGTTTCGGTGACAGCGATCCTGGTGAGTTGAACGGCATGTTGTTGGTGACGAGCGCCTGCAGGGTTTGCAGTGTCCAGCCGTTCTTGTGGGCAGTGGTCAGGAAGTCAGTGCCGGCCACGGCGGGCGCGGCAGTGCCTTGCAGCTTGGTGCCGTGGCAGCTCACGCAATTTGCGGCATAGACTGACTTGCCAGCCTGTGCTTGTGCCTCGGTATAGAGTGCGGGCGCGTCATTCTGTGTTTGGTGTTTTGCAGCGGGCTGAGGCGTTGACTTCGGCGACATTGCCGTCGCCGGCGATGGCGCTGAATCCGGTGTCGAGGATTGCGCTGCCGCTGTCTGTTTCTGACACAGGCGCGCGGCCATCGGGGCGGCCGCGGTACGCACGATCAGACGGTCACCGTTGACCTTGATGTCGCGGCTGCCGAAGTCTTCCGGCAATTGTGCGGTGCCTTGTGCGGCGGGCACTGCGACATAGATCAGGTAACCGCCGACGGTTGCGTACGCCGGAGCGTCGGTATTGTTGTCGCATGCCGACACGATATGTGCGTTTGGCGGCACGCCGAGCATTGTTGTCGCCAGTGCGCCTTCGAGGCCGCCCAGTGCGTCGCTCTGGCCGGGCCGGCCGCGCGCCACCAGCAGGCTGGTCAGCGCATCGGTGACGTCGAATTGAAATTCAGAAAGTTCGCGCGCCTTCAGTGCAGTGCGCAGGCTGGCGACCGCCGAGTGCGCGTTGGCGTCCGCTCCGCCGATGGTGTTCTGCCATGCCGGCGTGCCGCTTCGGTGCAGCAGCGCGTCCAGATGTCCGATCGCACCGTCAGTGTCGCCCGGATTGCCGCTGGTACGATCGAAAAGCGAGTCCGATTCTCCGACCAGTGCGTTGATCGCGCGGTGCGCCGCACGTTTGTACGAGAGCGGGCCGCTCGCGGTACTGTTTTCGGCGTTGACGATTTCGGTGATTGCCGCATTGACATCCGCAAGCGCCGCCAGCGCGCGGGCGTGTCCATTGGCGGCAGCGGACGGCGTTGCGGCCGTCGCCGACAGACAAAAGAGAAGAAATACGGCGGCAGCGCCCGCCGTCATGGTGATGCGTGCGCTGCCGTCGTTGCTGTGCCGTGACATCGTGCGCGGCTACATCGTCGGCTTTTTCGCCGCTGTCGACTTCAGCGCGAATGCCGACAGCATGGAGCCGTCGTTGGTCTTCGTCAGTTCCGGTACCTTCATGTTGCCGGGCTGGCCTGATGCGACGATCACGTACTCGGTGCCGTCATCCAGGAATGCCGCGGCCGGTGCATTGATTGTCGAGCCGGTATCGTAGTGCCACAGCATCTTCCCGGTTTGGGTGTCAAACGCGTCGAAGTCACCGCCGATCTCGCCGGTGAACACCACCCCCGTCGAGGTCACCAGCGCGCCGCCGTTGGCCGGCAGATCGAAGTGATGACGCCATTTGAATGCACCGGTCGAAACGTCGATCGCGTTGAACCAGCCGGTATCGGGCCCGACCAGCTTCGGAAACGCGCCGCCGAGGTAGAAGGTGCCGGCAATGTAGGTCACCTTGCCCGATGACTGCCAGAACCCGCACTGGTTGGTGCTCGGTACGAAGAAGGTGTTGGTGTTCGGATCATAGGTGCCGCCATGGAACTCGACGCCGCCGTTGGTGTTGGGGCACGCGACGTTGCCGTTCTTGCTGGGTTCGGTGTTCTGATTGTGCTGGAAGCTGACCACGGTATGATCGACCAGCTTGCCGTTGTCGGCATCGAGTATCCAGAAATTGCCGGCCTTGTCGCCCGCCGCCACCAGGTTGCGTTCTTCACCGTCGACCTTGCCCTTGAACAGTACCGGCCCCATCGCCGGATCCCAGTCATGGGTGTCATGCGGGATGAACTGGTGATACCACTTCATCTTCGGCTCGCTGCCGGAGATGTCGAGCGCCACCATCGAATTGCTGTAGAGGTTCTTGCCCTTGCGCACGGTGCCGAGAAAATCCGGCTGCGGGTTGCCAAGATCCAGATAGATCGTGTCGGTCTTGGGGTCGATCGCGACGCCGCCCCAGGTTGCTGCGCCACCGCGCTTCCAGGAGTCGCCGCTCCAGGTATCGTTGCCGGGCTCACCCGGTCCCGGCACGGTTTTCCATTCCCAGATGCGCTTGCCGTTGTCCGGATTGAACGCGGTGATATAGCCGACACCGCCCCAGTCGCCGTTCGATGCGCCGAGCAAAAGCATGTTCTTGTACGGCACCGGCGCCATACTGTAAAAGGTGTTGCTGGTATCGTGGACCGCGACAACGTCCCACACTTTCTTGCCGGTCTTTGCGTCGAGCGCGATCAGGTGACCGTCCAGTGTGCCGATGTAGACCTTGCCGTCCATCAGCCCGACGCCGCGGTTGGCGGCGAACGAGATTACGTGCGGGTTGTCCTCGAACGACCATTTCAGCGTACCGGTCTTTGCGTCCACCGCATAGACGTGATCGTGCGCCGATGTGATGTAGATGGTGCCGTGCCAGACGATCGGTGCGGTTTCGATCGGCGAATCGTCCGGTATGACGAAGCGCCACACCCGGTCGAGCTGATTGACGTTGTGCGGCGTGATCTGGCTGGCGGAGATGTAGCGGTTGTTGCTGTAATCCTTCGCCGGCAGGATCCAGTCCTTGTTGTCCCGTGCGGCATTGACATAATTCTGCTGCGACGGCCAGGCGGATGCCGACGATTCCGACGCCGTGTTGGCCGACTGTGCCGCCATCGCGAACGGAACCGTCAACGCCACGCCGCCGAGCGCGGCAGCAGTGGCGGCGCTATGTAACAGCGAAAAAAAACTGCGGTATTTCATAGCCATGGTGTTCCCTCCATAGTTCAGGGCTTCCGGAATATCAAAGCCATCCTCCTCCGGACACACGCCATGACAGCTTGCCTGCTGTTCCGTGAGAGAGAAAACGCCACGCAACGCAGGGTCGGCATATTGTTGTCTTATGACATAAGTCTAATCGCCCGCGTTCACTTTGGGTGCGTATTTTTATATATCGTTATACGATATGTATATTCCAGGAAGGTTTGATGGCAAAACGGCGAGTGAGGGCGAACGATAGACGAACGATAGCTGTCAGTGTCGATTTGTTGCGGTGCAGTTGCCATTGACCGCCTCAAAACAAGACGGCTCGGATGCCGGCTATCGCAGCGCAATATGCGCGCCGCCAGGTGCCGCCTAAATGCCGGCGCCGCGATGGATCGCGAGCGGTATGCGCCGCTGTCCGAATGCGCGATCGAATGTTCCGTAGCGGCCCGCGACAGGCGTACGGCAATCGGGACAATGGCCGTCCGGCGTAACCCGGTAGTTGAGGATCCGGTACCAGTCGCGCACGATCAGCGCAGAACGACAGCCGGGGCAGAACGTTGTGCCCCCTTCCTCGTCATGGACGTTGCCGGTATAGACGTAGTGCAGGCCGGTGGCGAGCGCAATGCGGCGTGCGCGCGTCAGCGTGTGTACGGGGGTGGACGGCGTGTCCATCATCTTGTAATCGGAATGGAACGCGGTAAAGTGCAGCGGTACGTCGGGGCCGAGCTCGTTCGCTATCCATTCCGATTCGGCGGCGATTTCGTCGTCGGAGTCGTTCTTTCCCGGAATCAGCAGCGTGGTGATTTCGAACCAGACGTCGGTTTCGTGCTTAAGATAAGTCAGCGTGTCGAGCACCGGCTGCAGTTTGGCGCCGCACAGCTTCTGATAAAAGGCATCGGTGAAGCCCTTCAGATCGACGTTCGCCGCGTCCATTTTGGCGTAGAACTCGCGCCGTGGCTGGTCGTGAACATAGCCGGCGGTGACGGCGACCGTCTGCACGCCGCGTTCATGGCAGGCGTCGGCGATATCGATTGCGTATTCGGCAAAGATCACCGGATCGTTGTAGGTGAACGCGACACTGCGGCAATCGTTGGCGATTGCTGCCTCCGCAATCGCTTCCGGCGACGCGGAATCGGCGAGCGTATCCATCTCGCGCGATTTGCTGATGTCCCAGTTCTGACAGAATTTGCATGCCAGATTGCAGCCGGCGGTGCCGAACGACAGCACGCTCGATCCGGGATGAAACTGGTTGAGCGGTTTCTTCTCGATCGGATCGATGCAGAAACCCGATGAGCGTCCCCACGTCGTCAGCACCATGCGATCGTTCACGCGCTGGCGCACGAAGCACGCGCCGCGCTGACCTTCGTGCAGGCGGCAGTCGCGCGGACACAGGTCGCATTGCATGCGGCCGTCGTCGAGCATGTGCCACCAGCGTCCGGGGTAATCGTGCATTGGATGCCGTACCATGAATGTTCGTGCGTGCGACGGATTGCGCAGGCGGAAACTAATCCCCGCGGCCGCCCGACTCGCACCACGACGTGACGGCGTAGCGCGCCAGCTTCACTTCCGCGTCCCAGAAATCGGGCGGCAGCCCCGCCTTGTATTTGAGACTGGTGAGGAACTCCCGCGGTTCACCCAGCTTGTCCCATACCTGCGGCAGATAGGTGCCGCGATGGTGGCCATATTCGAAGATCACGCCGTCGACATGCGGCCGCAACTGCCCGATCGCGTCGTCTTCGCTGGTGAAGCGGATAGGTTCTATCGTCGACAGCAGCGAAATCTCCAGCGCAATCTCCGCGAACTCAGCTTCGGTCAGCGGATCAAAACGCGGATCGTGAAAAGCTGCCGCCAGCGCGTTCTTCCGTACGTCGTCCAGCAGTGGGCGCTCCGCCTGCAGGCTGCCGATGCAGCCGCGCAACTGGTGTTCGCGCGTGAGCGTGACGAAGCACGCGCCGGGCTGCAGCAGCCACGGTGCGCTGTCGTCGACAGGCTGCGGACGTCCGAATTCGTGCGCAATCGTGGCGCGTGCAATCGCCAGCAGAACATTGCCGTCAGTGCTCATTGGCGGCGGCTTCCGTGAATGCGAACGAGCCGTAGCCGACGACGCGCGTCTTGTCGCCCGCCGTGTCCCCTGAATTGCGCAGATCGACAAGAGCAGGCGCCAGTCCGCGCCGGCGTGCGGCACGCAGCAGGCCGTTGGCCGGCGTTGCGCCGCATGCCTGCCGGTGCGTGATGTCGGCGCGCAGATCGAGTATCGCCTGCGCCGTCTCGTGATCGACCGTTTGGGCGGTACGATACGGCAGGTAATGCGACAGATCGGAACTGACCACGATCAACGTTTCCGGACCACCCCACAGGCGATCGAGCACTTCCTCGACCGCCGCCGGTTCGGCATCGCCGACCACCAGCGGTACCAGCGTGAACCGGTCGAGCACGGTCTGCAGAAATGGCAGATGCACTTCGAGCGAATGTTCCCATGCATGCGCGGCGGCGCTCACCGTGATCTGCGGAAGATCGGCAATTGCCGCGATCGCATTACGGTCGAGCGGCACCGTCCCGAGCGGCGTGGCAAAGGCATCGACGCCAGGCAATGCGAGGCCGCGAACGGCGACGCGGTGCGCCGGTCCCGCCAGTACGACGCGCGTAATGCGGCTGCGCACGGAGGCGAGACGGGCATAGGCGCGGCCCGCGACTGGTCCCGAATAAATGTAGCCGGCATGTGGTGCAATCAGCGCCTTTGGCGTCGGCATACCTTCCCCGCCCGTATCGAGCCAGTTGGCCAGCATTCCGGCGAGCTGTTCGCGGCCCGCCGGATAGAATGTCCCGGCAACCGCCGGGGAACGTGTCTGGATCATGCTTCGTGCTCCGATTGAAACCTACCGGATCATTATAGTATTGGCGCCCGGCAACGGAACCCCTCGCATGGCGGGGCGCAAGGCTGCCGGCGCCGCCTGTTACAATCGAAAAAACTTCGCGACTGTCTTCCTCAATGCCGAAATATCATGCGCTGATTCCGGCGGCCGGCAGCGGCTCCCGGATGAGCGGTGAAATGCCGAAGCAGTATCTGATGCTGCATGATCGGCCGCTGCTGTATCACGCGGTCGAGCGGCTTCTGTCGCATCCGCAAATCGGTCACGTGCTGATTGTGCTGGCGCCCGGTGACCAGCGTTTCACAGTGATCGACTGGGGGCCGTACTCGCAACGTATCGCGCCGCTTTATTGTGGCGGTGCAACACGCGCCGCCAGCGTTTTCAACGGCCTGCTTGTCGCTTCCGATGCGATCGACGCCGATGACTGGGTGATGGTGCATGATGCGGCGCGCCCATGTCTTGCCGCAGCGGCGCTGGCGCGGCTGGTCGAAACACTGCAGGACGATGAAACCGGCGGCCTGCTGGCGATGCCGGTGGTCGATACGCTGAAGCGGGCGGACAGCGGCGAGCGGGTCACTGAAACCGTACCCCGCGATGCGCTGTGGCGGGCACAGACGCCGCAGATGTTCCGTTACGGCGTCCTGCTCGAAGCGCTGCGTAACGCCGATCTTCGGCACACGACCGACGAGGCGCACGCCGTGGAGCGGCTGGGACTCAAGCCGCGGCTGGTCCTTGGCGACGAACGCAACCTGAAGGTGACCTACCCGGAAGATTTGCGGCTGGCGGAGTTGATGCTGGAGAGTTTGGGGAAGCAAGAATGAACAGAATTCCAATGAGAATCGGCCAGGGCTTCGACATTCACGCACTGACATCCGGGCGCAAGCTGATTATCGGCGGCGTGGAAATTCCGTACGAGAAAGGGCTTGCCGGTCATTCGGACGCGGACGTTCTGCTGCACGCGGTCACTGACGCGCTGCTGGGTGCGTTGGCGCTGGGCGATATCGGCACGCATTTTCCGGACAGCGACCCGCGGTACCGCAACGCCGACAGCCGCAAGCTGTTGCGTGCGGCCGCCAATCTGATCCACGGGCGCGGCTGCCGTGTCATCAACGTCGACGCGACCATCATCGCACAGGCGCCGAAGATGGCGCCGTACATTGCGGCGATGCGAAACAATATTGCCGCCGATGTCGGCGCGGCGATCGGTGATGTCAGCGTCAAGGCCAAGACTGCCGAAGCGCTGGGCGCGATCGGCCGTGGCGAAGGCATCGCGGCACAGGCGGTTGTGCTGGTCGAATGCGAGAAGCCGGAAAGCGGCGGCGGACAATAGCGCAATCGTCCGGTTCCGGGACGGCGCGCGCGTTCTTCGCGCTGTGGCCGGATCAGCCGCTGCGCCGGCAGCTTGCAATGTGGGCCGGGACGGCCGCGCAGGAATGCGGCGGCCGTACGATGCGTACCGAAAATCTGCATCTGACACTGGTTTTCGTCGGTAATGTCGCGCGCGAGCGGCTGCCGCTGTTGCATGAAATCGCGGCATCACTGGCAATGCCGGATGTGAAATTTGACGTCGATCGTATCGGCTGCTGGCGTCACAATCACATCGTATGGGCGGCACCGGCTGTCGTCCCGCAGACGCTGCCACGGTTCGTCGCCGGCATGGAAGCGGCGCTGCGCGATACCGGCTTTGCACTCGACGAGCGACCATACGTGCCGCACGTTACGCTGGTGCGCAATGCGCGCCGTGGCCCGGCGGCGGAGTCGATCGGGCCGGCGCGGTGGGAGGCCGGGCGCTTTGTACTGGTGGAGTCGGTGAGCGGAAAAAATGGCGTGAGGTACGACGTGGTTGGTGAATGGGGTACGAAGCGAAAAGGGTAGGGTTACCTTTCGCGATGATCGGACACGGCTCACCACCCCGCCCGCTTCGCGTACGACCGCGACAGGCGGAGCGTGGCCGCCGGAGGGCGGGAGAGGAGCCCCGGCGTAAGCCGGGGTCTGACCCTGAAGGCGACCAAGAGCGGCCGGCGGCCTTGCGTCCGGATTCGGGTCGCACCCCATCCGACGATGGGCTCCTGCTCCGCCTCACCGGCCGCTGCCCGCGTAGCGGGTGCGACCCTGGAGCCGGGATGCAGGCGCCTCGATTCACGGTCGCGCATCCTCTGCGCTGGCCGATCCCCTTCAGGGTCCCTCGGCCGACGCTCCGAGGCGCCGCCCCTCCTCATTCGAGGAGGGGAGATCCGTGTATCATCCATCGCGCAGTGTCGTATGATATTGCCGAACACGAATTTTCCCCGCCTTATTGAGGCGGGGTGGCGGCGCAGCCGACGGGGTGGTGGGCGGTGCTTGACAAGGCCATGGCCGTTACTTTTGCTCTCCTCCATGCGACGACCACCGCGAAGCTTGGAACACCCATCGCCTGGGCTATAATCGAATTTGCATCCGCTTCCGGTCCGAAGCCCATCCCGCAACGCATCGTCAGGAAATCCATGTCATCGAACAAGATAAGCATCATGGTCGTGTCCGGCAGTCGCGAGCGACTGCAGATGGCGGCGATGATGGCATCAGTCGGCGCGGTGAGCGGCAACGAAGTATCGGTGTTCCTGTCGATGAACGCGCTGACGTATTTCGTCAAGGGAATTGAGGATCGGGCGCCTGCCGAAGGTCAACTGGGACGGCTGATGGACGAGAAGAACGCGCCGGATTTCAAGACGCTATTTCAGCAGGCGGTGGAACTGGGTGATGCGAAGATCTATCCATGCAGCATGGCGATGGACGTGCTTGGCGTGGAAACCGATGCGCTGGAATCTTTTCTCAGCGAACCGCTGGGGCTGACCAAATTCCTGGAAGACACGCAGGGCGCTCAGGCGTGGTCTTTTTAGCGTGCCATGAGGAGACGAGTGATGGCCGAACGCAGAATGATCGACGCCCGTGGCAGTTTTTGCCCGGGGCCGCTGATGGAATTGATTGCCGGAATGAAACTGGCGAGCGTCGGTGATGAACTTGAAGTGCTTTCGACCGACAAAGGATCAGTAGCCGACATCCCGCAGTGGATCAGCAAGGTGGGACACGAATTCGTTGAAAGCCGCGAAGAAAACGGGGTGTGGCACATCACGGTGAAGAAGACCAAGTAACAGGAGACGGCAATGAGGATTCTTATCGTTGGCGGCGGCACCGGCGGCACCATTCTCGGCAATAATCTGGCGCGGCGGCTGGCCGCCGAGCTCAGAAGCGGCAAATCAAAGATCACGATGCTGTCGGCGTCGGACAGGCACATGTACCAGCCGGGTCTGCTGTATCTCGCGGTGGGCCGCATGACGCCGGACGAACTGTACCGCGATCAGGCTGGCCTGCTCGAGCCGGGCATCGAATTTCACGTCGATCCGGTCGAGGAATTTCATCTCGACCAGAACCAGGTCAGGGGCAAGAGCGGCAAGACCTGGGACTACGACATTATCGTGATCGCCACCGGCTCGCGCATTGTGCCGGAAACCATCCCCGGCCTTGCCGAGAACGCGGAAACCTTCTACACCGAGGAAACGGCGCTCAAGATGTTCAAGCGGCTGCAGCGTTTCGACGGTGGCCGCGTTGTGATCACCGTCGGCGTGCCGCACAAATGCCCGATGGCGCCGATGGAAATCACCTTCCTGCTGCACGATTATTTCAAGGATCGCGGCATCCTCGACAAGGTGAAGATGCATTACACCTATCCGATCGGACGCATGCACAGTCTGGAGAACGTCGCGAAGTGGGTGCAGCCGGAATACGACCGGCTCGGCATCACGTATGAAACCCTGTTCAACATGAAGGAAGTGGACGGCGCCAACAAGGTGCTGAAGAGCGAGGAAGGTTCCGACACGCCGTTCGATCTGCTGATCGCGATCCCGGCGCACCGCGGTCAGGAAGTGATCGAGAAAAGCGGACTGGGGAAGGGCGGCTGGGTGCCGACGCATCGCCAGCGGCTGAATGTCGAGGGCCACGACAATGCGTTCGTGATCGGTGATACCACCAACCTGCCGATCAGCAAGGCCGGCTCGACCGCGCACTATCAGGCTGAAGCACTGGGCGAAAACATCGCGGCGATGGTGAAGCTGGGTACGCCGGTGCGCGACTACGACGGCAAGGTGTTCTGCTTCATCGAGGCCGGCAAGGACCGCGCGACCTACGCGATGTTCGATTATCAGAACCCGCCCGACCCGCAGCCGCCGAGCCGTGCGATCCACTGGTCCAAGCTGGCGTACAACAAGCTTTACTGGGCGTCGGCGCGCGGGCTTCTTTGAGCGGAGGCATCATGAGCGCACAACTGCAGCAAGGCTCGGCCATCGCGATCGACGTCGAGCGCGTCGCCACCGCGGCAAAGGACGCGCTGACCGACGAGATGATCGGCCGGCTGGCGCAGACCGCCGGCGAAACGATCGATCTGCTCGACCGCATCAACCGCAGCGGAATGGCGAATGCGCTGCCGGCGCTGGCGCAGCTGGTGAACAGCGGTGATCTCGAGCGCCTGGCGCATCTGGCGCGCGTGTTCGGTGCGGCGCAGGATGCGCTGACCGATGAAATGATCGGTCGCATCGCCGCGACACTTGGCGACAGCATGGTGCTGCTCGACCGTTTTCACCGCGGCGGCGGCATGCGCGTGATCGAAGCGCTGGAACGGCTTGAAAGCTCCGGCGTGCTCGACCGTATCGCCGCCACGCTGCCGCGGCTGGCGGAACGTCTGGATACGGTCGATGCAATGCTCGGCTGCATCGAGCAGGCGGCGGCCGACAGCAACCGGACCGCATCACCCGGCGGCGTCGGCGGTTTGTGGAATCTGCTCAAGGATCCGCAGAATCAGGATGCACTGCGCTTTCTGCTGAATCTCGGCAAGAACATGCGGCGTAATTGCGCGGCGAAGTAGGGCGCGAATTGGTTCGGCGGGGATTGTCGCGCTGAAAAAACGACCACCCCTTCCGCTTCGCTCCCTCCCCTCCTTAAAAACAGGAGGGGATAAAAAAACCGGAGCATCGAAAAAGTGCTCGAATTCCCCTCCTCGAATGAGGAGGGGTGGACGCGAAGCGGACGGGGTGGTGGGCGGCGTCTGGAAAATTGACCAACTTCACATCGGCCCGGCGGCAACAGCGTAACGTTACTTTTGCGCATTTGGCGACCCACGGGTCGCAGAAGATACCAACGAACTCTGGTTACCGGCCAGTGTACCGGCATCCGGCAACTGCGACACATTCCAGCCGCCGCCCAGCGCCTTGATCAGCAGCACGCTGGCGGTGAGCTGCTGGCCAATGATGTTCATCGCCGTTCTTTCATTCGCGAGCGCAGCGGCTTGCACGGTGACGACGTTGAGGTAGCTGACGGTGCCGGCCTTGTACTGGTTGGTGGTCAGCGTGACCGATTCACGCGCCGCCTTCACTGCCTGGTCCTGCACCTGCGCTTCCTGCTTCAGAATGCGTAGCGCCGCCAGATTGTCCTCCACCTGCTGGAACGCGGTCAGCACCGTCTGACGGTAGCCGGCGACCGCTGCGTCGTACGCGGCGCGTGCCTGTTCGGTCTGCGCCTGTCTCAGGCCGCCGTCGAACAGCGTCGCGGCGAGCGCCGGCCCGACCGACCAGAACAGGCTGGGTGCGCTCAGCCAGCGCGCGAAGCTCGCGTTTTCGAAGCCGCCGGATGCGGCAAGCGTGAGCGACGGAAAGTATGCAGATTCGGCAACGCCGATCTGCGCGTTCGCTGCCGCAACCTGCCGTTCCGTGGCGGCGATGTCGGGGCGGCGCTCGAGCAGCTGGGACGGTACGCCGACCGGTATCGACGGTGCTGTCGCCGCCAGCCGCTCGGGCGCGATCGAGAACGTGGACGCGGGTTTGCCGACCAGCAGCGCAATTGCATGTTCGAGCTGTGCGCGCTGCACGCCGACGTCGATCGCCTGCGCCTGCGTGGTCTTGAGCTGCGTTTCGGCCTGCACCACGTCCGCCTTCGCCGCGACACCCGCCGCGTACTGGTTTTTCGTCAGTTGCAGCGATCTTTCGTAGGCGGCGACAGTGTCGTTCAGCAGCTGCTGCTGCGCATCGGTCACGCGCAGCAGAAAATAATCCTGCGCCAGATCGGCCTGTGCGCTGAGCCGTGCGGATTCGAGATCTGCTGCGCTGGCCTGCGCGTTCGCCTCGCTGGCTTCGACGGTGCGCCGGATGCGCCCCCAGACGTCGGCTTCCCAACTGGCATCGAGTGACAGGGTGTGATCGGTGACCGGGCCGGTCGCGATGCGGTTGCCGGAACCGGACGACGACCCCGAACGGCTGGTCGAGACCGTGCCCGACACCGTCGGAAAATAGCCGGCGCGTGCCGCCTGCACCAGCGCGCGTGCCTCGCGGAATTGCGCTTCGGCGAGGCGCACGTTCTGGTTCGAAATATCGATCTGCTGTTCCAGCGTGTTGAGCTTGGGATCACCGAAAATTTGCCACCAGTTGCCGCGGCTGATCAGGTCCTGCGGTCGCGCGGGTTTCCAGTTGCCGTTTTCCTTGTAGGCTGCCGGCAGCGTAACGCCCGGGCGCACGTAATTGGGGCCGACCGCACAGCCGGCGAGCAGCGCCAGCATGCAGAAAGTCACCGCGCGTTTCGGATAATCGTGCTTCATGCTGTCCCCGTCCTTGTACGATGCCACAGGCCCTGCCAGGCATGCTGACAGCGCAGCCGCAGCCGGTCCATGTAGAGATAAACTACCGGCGTCGTGTAAAGCGTGAGTATCTGGCTCACGATCAGACCGCCGACAATCGAAATGCCGAGTGGCTGACGCAGTTCGGCGCCGTCGCCGGTGCCGACCGCGAGCGGCACCGCGGCGAACAGCGCCGCCATCGTCGTCATCATGATCGGCCGAAAGCGCAGCAGGCAGGCATGATAGATCGCGTCTTCCGATTTGCGGTTCTCGCGGCGCTCGAGATCGAGCGCGACGTCGATCATCATGATTGCATTTTTCTTGACGATGCCGATCAACAGGATCACGCCGATCAGCGCGATGATGCTGAAGTCGGTATGCAGCACCAGCAACGCCAGGATCGCGCCGACACCGGCCGACGGCAGCGTGGACAGGATGGTGATCGGATGCACATAGCTTTCATACAGCACGCCGAGCACGATGTAGATCGTGATCAGCGCCGCCAGGATCAGCCACGGCATCGTCACCAGCGACGCCTGGAACACCTGCGCCGTGCCCTGGAAATTGCCGTGGATCGACGGCGGCATGCCGAGCCGGGCGACCGCGCCGTTGACTGCCGTCTCGGCATCGGACAGCGATACGCCGGGCGGCAGGTTGAACGACATCGTGATTGCCGCGAATTCACCCTGGTGATTTACCGACAGCGTGGTGGTGGTCGGCTCGTAATGGCTGAACGCCGACAGCGGCACCATGCTGCCGGACGTGGTGCGGACGTAGATGTCCTTCAGCGACGCGGGACGCTGCCAGTACTGCGGCGCCACTTCCATGATCACGTGATACTGGTTCAGCGTCGCATAGATGGTGGACGCCTGGCGCTGGCCGAATGCGTCGTAGAGCGTCGCATCGATCATCCGTGGCGTCACACCGAGCCGTGCGGCAGTAGGTCGGTCGATCGCCAGCGTGATCTGCAGGCCCTTGTTCTGCAGATCGCTGTTCACGTCGGCAAGCTGCGGTAGCCGGCTCAGCGCCGCTTTCACACGGGGGGCCCATTGGTACAGCTCATTCAGATCGTCGCCCTGCAGCGTGTATTCGTACTGCGCGTTGCTCTGGCGGCCGCCGGCGCGCACGTCCTGCGCCACCGTCAGGAACAGGCTGGCGCCGGGTTCGCGCGCCAGCTTGCCGCGCAGGCGCGCGATGACGCGGTCGGACGAAATTTTGCGTTCACTGAGCGGCTTCAGCGTGATGAACATGAAGCCGCCGTTGACGCGGCCGCCGCCGGTGAATCCAACTACGCTTTCGACCGCCGGGTCGGCGCGGATGATGTTGATGAAGTCGTCCAGCTTCTTTTTCATTGCCTGGAACGAGATGCTCTGGTCGGCCTGGATCGCGCCGATCAGGCGGCCGGTGTCCTGCTGCGGGAAAAATCCCTTGGGCACGATCACGTAGAGATAGACGTTGAATGCAATCGTCGCGAACAGCAGCAGCAGCACGAAGCGGGAATGGCGCAGCGCCCACGCCAGGCTGGTTTCGTAGTGGCGCAGCATCCAGTTGAATGCGCGCTCGCTGGCCACATAGAAACGTCCGTGCTTGCGCCCGTGCTCGCGCTCCAGCAGCCGCGAGCACATCATCGGCGTGGTGGTAAGCGACATCACCAGCGATATCACGATCGCAGCCGACAGCGTCACCGCGAATTCACGCAGCAGCCGTCCGACGATGCCGCCCATCAGCAGGATCGGAATGAACACCGCGATCAGCGACACGCTCATCGACAGCACCGTGAACCCGACTTCGCGCGCGCCGACCAGTGCCGCCTGGAAGCGCGGCATGCCCTGTTCCATGTGACGGGTGATGTTTTCCAGCACGACGATCGCATCGTCGACGACGAAACCGGTGGCGATGATCAGCGCCATCAGCGACAGATTGTCGAGACTGTAGCCGAACAGATACATGACGCCGAAGGTGCTGATCAGCGACACCGGCACCGCCATGCTCGGAATCAGCGCGGCGCGTGCGTTGCGCAGGAACAGGAACACGACGAGGATCACCAGCGCGATCGATATCAGCAGCGTGTCTTCGACTGCACGCAGCGACGCGCGGATCGTCGGCGTGCGGTCCATCACCACCGACAGGTTAACGGTACTGGGGATCGACGCCCGCAGTTGCGGTAGCAGCTGCTGCACGCGATCGACGGTCTCGATGATGTTGGCGCCTGGCTCGCGGCGCAGGATCACCAGCACCGACGGCTTGCCGTTCGCCGAGCCGGCGTTGCGCAGGTCCTCGACCGAATTGACGACGTTCGCGATGTCGCTGAGCTGCACCGGCGCGCCGTCATGCCAGGAGACGATCAGCGGCCGGTACTCGGCGGCGCTGACGGCCTGATCGTTGGCGGCGATCTGCCAGTGGCGGTCGCCTTCCTCGACCGCACCCTTGGGCCGGTTCGCGTTTGCCGCGTTGAGCGCGGTGCGCACCTGTTCCAGGCCGATGCCGTATTTGTTGAGCGCCGTCGGATTGAGCTCGACGCGCACCGCCGGCAGCGAGCTGCCGCTGACGTCGACCTGTCCGATGCCCTGTATCTGCGACAGCTTCTGCGCCAGGATGGTCGATGCCATGTCGTACATCTGGCCGCGGTTCAGCGTGTTCGACGTCAGCGCCAGGATCATGATCGGCGCATCGGCCGGGTTGGCCTTGCGGTAGGTCGGATTGTGCTTCAGCGCCGTCGGCAGATCGATACGCGCGGCATTGATCGCGGCCTGCACGTCGCGCGCCGCGCCGTTGATGTCGCGGTCGAGATCGAACTGCAATGTGATGCGGGTGCGGCCGCTCGAACTGGACGACGTCATCTGCGTGACACCGGCGATGCGGCCGAGATGGCGCTCCAGCGGCGTGGCGACAGTCGCCGCCATCGTTTCGGGACTGGCGCCGGGCATCGATGCCGATACCGAAATCGTCGGAAAATCCACCTGCGGCAACGGCGCGACCGGCAGCAGCACGAAACCGAGCGCGCCGGCCAGCGCCAGCCCCAGCGTCAGCAGCGTGGTCGCCACCGGGCGCCGGATGAACAGCGACGACGGGTTCATGACGGCCCGTCCGCGGTGGGCGTCGCCTCAGCCGTGCGGTTGCGATACCGCGCGACACGCTGCGCCAGGCTGGCGAACGCGAGGTAGATCACCGGCGTCGTGAACAGCGTCAGCGCCTGGCTGACGATCAGGCCGCCGACCATCGTGATGCCGAGCGGGTGACGCAGTTCGGAACCGACGCCGGTGCCGAGCATCAGCGGCAGCGCCGACAGCAGCGCCGCCATCGTCGTCATCATGATCGGCCGGAAGCGCAGCAGGCACGCCTGGTGGATCGCCTCGCGCGGGGTGCGGCCTTCATTGCGCTCTGCGTGCAGCGCGAAGTCGATCATCATGATCGCATTCTTCTTCACGATGCCGATCAGCAGGATGATGCCGATGATCGCGATCACGCCCAGGTCGCTGCGCGCCAGCATCAGCGCCAGCAACGCGCCGACGCCGGCGGACGGCAATGTCGACAGGATCGTGATCGGATGGATGTAGCTTTCATACAGCACGCCGAGCACGATGTACATCGTGATGATCGCGGCGAGAATCAGGAACAGCTCGTTCATCAGCGACGCACGGAACGCCAGCGCAGCGCCCTGGAAGCTGGTCTGGATGCTGGCCGGAAGCCCGATATCGCGTTCGGTTTCTTCGATCGCGTCGACCGCGTCCCCCAGCGATGCGCCGGGCGCGAGATTGAATGAAACGGTGGCCGCCGGAAACTGTTCGAGATGGTTGATCAGCAGCGGCGTGAACCGCTGCGACAGGGTCGCGATCGCGCTCAGCGGCACCTGGGTGCCGCTGGCCGACGTGACGTAGATGTGCTTCAGCGCATCCGGGCCGTTGCTGAACGCCGGCTGGACTTCAAGCACCACACGGTACTGGTTGGCCTGGGTGAAGATGGTCGAGATGATGCGCTGGCCGAACGCGTCGTAGAGTGCATTGTCGACGTCGGCCGGCGTGATGCCGAAGCGTCCGGCGGTATTGCGGTTGATCGTCAGATACGCCTGCAGCCCCTGGTTCTGCAGATCGCTGGTGACGTCGGCCAGCTGCGGCAACTGACTCAGCTTGTCGACCAGTCGCGGCACCCACACGCCGAGCTGGTCGAGATCCGGATCCTCCATTGTGAACTGGTACTGGGTACGGCTCACCCGGTCGTCGATCGTCAGGTCCTGCACGGGTTGCATGAACAGTGAAATGCCGGGCACCTGTCTCAGCTTCGGCTGCAGGCGGCGGATCACGTCGGAGGCGCTGAGATGGCGCTGCGCCAGCGGCTTGAGGTTGATCAGCATGCGCCCGCTGTTGAGCGTGGTATTGGTGCCGTCGACGCCGATGAACGACGACAGGCTCTGCACCGCGGGATCCTGCAGCACGACCTTCGCCAGCGCCTGCTGGCGCTGCGCCATCGCGGCGAACGAAATCGACTGCGGCGCGTCGGTGATGCCCTGGATCACGCCGGTATCCTGCAGCGGAAAAAAGCCCTTTGGCACGAAGACATAGAGCAGCACGGTGAGCACCAGTGTGGCGGCCGCCACCAGCAGCGTCAGCCACGCGTGATCCAGCACCCAGTTCAGCATCGTGCCGTAGCGCGCAATCACGCGGTCGAACCAGCGGCCAGTCGCGCGATGGAATGCGTTCTGTTCCGATTCGGGAATGTGGCGCAGCAGCTTCGCGCACAGCATTGGTGTCAGCGTCAGCGACACCACCGCCGAGATCAGGATCGCCACCGCCAGCGTGATCGCGAATTCGCGGAACACGCGGCCCACCACGTCGCCCATGAACAGCAGCGGAATCAGCACCGCGATCAGCGAGAACGTCAGCGAGATGATGGTGAAGCCGATCTGTGCCGAACCCTTGAGCGCCGCCTGCAGCGGCGAATCGCCCTGTTCGATGTAGCGCGCGATGTTTTCGATCATCACGATCGCGTCATCGACGACGAAGCCGGTGGCGATGGTGAGCGCCATCAGCGTCAGGTTGTTGATGCTGAATCCGGCGAGGTACATCACGCCGAAGGTGCCGACCAGCGACAGCGGCACCGAAAAGCTCGGAATGATGGTCGCGGAGAGATTGCGCAGGAACAGGAAAATCACCATCACCACCAGCGCGATCGACAGCATCAGCTCGAACTGCACGTCGTCCACCGACGCGCGGATGGTGGTGGTGCGGTCGGTGAGCAGCGTCACGTCGACGCTGGCGGGCAATGTGCTCTTCAATTGCGGCAGCAGCGCCTTGATGCGGTCCACTACGTCGATCACGTTGGCGCCCGGCTGGCGCTGAATGTTCACGATCACCGCCGGCACGTCGTTCATCCAGGCGGCGAGCCGCGTGTTCTCGGCGGCCTCGGTGACGGTGGCGACGTCGGACAGATGCACCGGCGCGCCGTTACGGTAGGCGACGACCACCTGCCGGTACTCGTCGGCAGAACGCAACTGGTCATTGGCGTCGATGGTGTACGCCCGTGCCGGCCCGTCGAAGCTGCCCTTCGCCTGGTTGGAATTGGCATTGCTGATCGCGGTGCGCACGTCTTCGAGATCGAGGTTGTAGGCGGCAATCGCCGTCGGATTGACGCGAATGCGCACCGCCGGCCGCTCGCCGCCGCTGATACTCACCAGCCCGACGCCGGAGATCTGCGAAATTTTCTGCGCCAGCCGCGTGTCGGCGAGGTCTTCCACCTGCGGCAGCGGCAGGCTTTTCGACGTCAGCGCCAGCGTCAGGATCGGCGCGTCGGCGGGATTGACCTTGCTGTAGATCGGCGGCGCCGGCAGATCGGCGGGCAGGAAGCTGCCGGCAGCATTGATCGCCGCCTGCACTTCCTGCGCGGCGATATCGAGACTCAGATCAAGGCTGAACTGCAGCGTGATGACCGACGCGCCGCCCGAGCTGGTGGACGACATCTGATTCAGTCCCGGCATCTGTCCGAGCTGGCGCTCCAGCGGGGCGGTCACCGAGGATGTCATTACGTCCGGGCTGGCGCCGGGGTAGAGCGTGACGATCTGGATCGTCGGATAGTCGACTTCCGGCAATGCCGACAGCGGCAGGAAACGATAGGCGAGAATGCCCGACAGCAGAATCGCGACCATCAGCAGCGAGGTCGCAACCGGCCGCAGAATAAACGGCCGTGA
>DASSON010000094.1:0-3210 GCA_035700525.1 Burkholderiales bacterium | reverse complement strand
TGCGCACCCAGCGCCTGCAGCGCCGGCGCGAGCCGTCGTGGCACTTCGCCGTAACCGACTAACCCGACAGTGCGGCCGCATAATTCGCCGACGCGGTCGAAAACTTCCGGTTTGAGATTCCAGCCTTGCCCGTGACGGGTTGCACGGTCGAGCTGGACGATACGCCGCAACGCGGCCAACATCAGCAGCAGCGTCATCTCGGCGACCGCCTGGCTGTTGGTGCCGGGCATGTTGGTCACCGCGATGCTGCGCGAGCGCGCGTTGTCGAGATCGATCGTATTCACGCCGACGCCGATTTTCTGAATCAACCGCAGGCGCGGCGCACGCGCGATGATCTCGGCCGTCACCGGCTCCAGCACATGCAGCAGTATTTCGGCGTCACGCATTTCTTCCTGGAATATCGCACGGTCGGTCTCGTTGACGACCGTGATGTCGAGCCAGTCCGGCGCCAGTTCGCGCAGGCGCTTGCGAAATCCGCTGCTGGCGCGATATTGCAGCACAGCCTTCATTCGGCGGCCACCCCGGATTGGCGGATCGGCAACGCGCGGCGGCCGGCGAAGCATGCCGATCCGCCAAGCGCTTCCTCGATGCGCAGCCCCTCATTCCACTTCGCCATGCGTTCGGAGCGTGCGAACGAACCGACCTTGAGCTGGCCGGCGTTCCAGCCGACCGCGAGGTGAACGATGCTCGTATCCTCGGTTTCGCCGGAGCGCGCCGACACGATCGTACCCCAGCCCGCCGCGCGGGCGGCGTCCAGCGTCTGCAGCGTCTCGGTGACGGTGCCGGCCTGGTTCGGTTTCAGCAGTACGGCGTTGCATGCGCGATCGGCCGCGGCACGGGCAACCCGCGCCGCATTGGTGACGAGAAAATCGTCGCCGATGACCTGCACCCGCCCATCGACCGCCCGCGTGAACGCGCGCATGCCGTCGGAATCGTCTTCAGCTACCGGATCCTCGACTGACACGATCGGAAAGCGCTCGGTCCATCGCAGCAGCACATCGATCCACGCGTCGGTATCGAACGTGCGTTTTTCGAGCCCGAGCACGTAGCGCCCGCCAGTGCCGAACTCCGACGCGGCAATGTCCAGCGAAATAGCCACCTGCTCGCCGGGGACGTAACCGGCGGCCTCGATCGCACGCAGCAGCATCTCGATTGCTTCCTCGTTCGACGCGAAATCGGGCCACCAGCCGCCTTCGTCAGCCACTCCCGTTCTGCGTCCTGAATCGTTCATCAGCCGCCCTGCCGCCATGTAAACCTCGGCGACCATCGCCAGCGCCTCGCTGAAACTGTCCGCACTCAGCGGCATCACCATCAGGTCCTGGATGTCGATACGCCGGCCGGCATGCGCGCCACCGCCGAATATCTGGATTTCAGGCAGCGGCAGGCTCACCGGCCGGCCACGCGCAAGATGGCGCCACAAGGGGTCACCGGCGCATGCCGCTCCAGTGTTCAGCACCGCCAGCGACACCGCGGTCAGCGTATTGCCGCCGAGCCGGCTCTTGTCCGGCGTGCCGTCGAGCGCGATCAGCGCCTCATCCAGACGCTGTTGTTCAAAAACGTCGAAGCCGCGCATTGCCTTCGCAATCTCGCCGTTGACGTTCGCAACCGCCCTTTTGACGTCAAGCCCTTCCAGTCGGGCACCTCCGTCGCGCAGTTCGATCGCCTCTCCCGTTCCGCGTGACGCGCCCGCCGGTGCGACGCCGCGTCCGCGTACACCGCCTTCAAGCGATACCTCCGCCTCGACGGTTGGACGGCCGCGCGAATCCCATATGCGGCGGCCAACGACGCTGGCAATTCTGCTCATCAATGTTGTTCCTTTTCCCAGATGCGGCTGACTTCGTCCAGGCGCTCACGAGGCGCAAGCAGCAATTGCCTGGCAATACCGCGCACACGCTCACGATCGGCTTTTCGGGTAATGTATTCCACCGGTGATTTTCCGTCGATGCGCGCCAGCAGCAATCCCGGCAACAGCCGCGCAGCACGCGCTTCGAGTTCTGCCGCCGGTTCCCATGTGACCCGCGACAGATAGCTGCGCGCCAGCGCCGCGAAGCAGTCCAGATAGCCGCGCAATCCGGCGGGCCGCCACACCGACTTCAACAGAAGATGGTTGAGGCAAAACGCAAGATCGAACGCCGGGTCACCATAGCACGCGCATTCGGCATCGAGAAACACCGGACCGTGCGGCCCGGCCAGAATGTTTTTCGGACTGACGTCGCCATGCACCAGCGCGTGCCGCGTGCCGGCGGTCGTCGCTACCAGCTGATCCAGCGCCGCCCCGCACTCGGGGTGAATCCGCGCGGCCGTCACCAGATAAGGCTCGATCCGCAGATCATGGAACGTTTGATCATGCGCGAAACGGCGCGCGACATCGGCGTCATTAGCCGTTGCCGCGTGAACCGCCGCCAGGCCCTCCGCCACCGCCTCGGCGGTAGCGGTGTTGATCACGCCATCGCGCAGTTGCGATTTCCATGTCGGATAAGTGGCGGGATCGAGGTAGCGCATTGCAAACAATCGCGCCTCGTCATCTTCGCCGAGAATCCGCGGCACCATGTGCGGGCGCAACGCGGCCGCAAGCTTCAGCCACGCCACTTCCGCACCGTTGCGCTCCACCGGCGCGTGCCACTCCGCCGCCACCTTGAGCCACGGCAGCGCCTGTTTCACGCACAGCTCACCGCGTGCGGTTTCCACTTTTACAATCAGCGAGGACACACCACCGGTCAGCGGAATCAGCGCCGGCTGTTCGCCATCGCTGATCAGTTCCATGCGTCGAAGCGCGTCAAGAACCGTCCGTTGCTGCTCCGACTTCAGCGCCATTCATTGTCTCCGGCGTCCGCTGTCCCTCCCTGAACCGGGAAATCGCAGGCGTATTGAAACAAGCCGACGTCACAGCCCGCCTGGGTCACCGGGCATCGAGCCGATTGGGAATATCCCGTCCGACTTCCACAAGACGCTGCAGGCCGACACGGCGTGCTAGGCGGAGATCGTCCGCGCCGCCAATATTCACATCAACTGAGAATTGGTGCGGCTGCGTCCCTGTTCTGCCTGCAATTGCTCGAGCAGTCCGCGGGCCGCATCTTCGATCATGTCCAATGCGTGTTCGAAGCCCTGCGGCTCACCGTAGTACGGATCCGGAACTTCGGCGGCCTTCACGTTGCCGGCATAGTGCATGAACAGCTTGACGCGGCCGGCATATCGCGGCGGACAAAGGCG
>DASSON010000093.1:0-43669 GCA_035700525.1 Burkholderiales bacterium | reverse complement strand
ACCGATACACCTCAAAGTCCACCCGGTAGGTCGCCGTCACCAGGTGCTCGCGTGTCTTATACTGCAGCGTCACACCCTTCACTTCCAGCAGCGGCCCCCCCTTCGCCTCCCCCGCCTTCGATCCCCCAAGCTCCGATATCGTTGCCATCTCCTCGCACCCGTCCTTTGGATCGCTCCGTAGCGGATTTTCCACTGGTGCTGTGCCGGCAACCCCGGCACAGCACCGCGTTACATCAGCTTCCTTTCGTATCGAAGAACATCTCTTCCACTGAGGCCGGCTTCTTCTTGATCGAACCGATCTTGTACATGAAATCAACATACTTCATGATGTTGTGCGGCTGCAGCGTATAGCTGACACTCGGATCATTCAGAATGTCCACAATGTCCTTGACGCTGTCGCGCTTGTCGTGCGACATCTTGAGATAGACTTCGGCCGCCGCCTGCTTGTTCGCGTTGATCCACTCGGTCGCTTCCTTGAACGCATCGAAGAATGCCTTGAAGGTCTTCGGATTCTCCTTGTGGAATTTGGAGGTGGCCGTGATCACGTTGAACGTCGCCGGACCACCCAGCACGTCGAACGAACTGAACACGCGATGGACCTTCGGATCCTTCAGTTCCTGGTACTGATACGGAGGCGAAGTCAGATGAGCGGTGATCTCGCTGTGCCCGGACAGCATCGCCGCTTCGGCTTCGGGGTGCGACATCGACACCGTCAACGAATCCAGCTTGAATGCATTCTTCTCACCGAACGCCTTGGCCGCCGCCATCTGCAGCGTAACCGCCTGGATCGATACCTTCACCGCAGGCAGCGCGATCTTGTCCTTGCCGGTGAAGTCCTTGATCGTCTTCACCTTCGGATTGATCGTATTCAGATACAGCGGCATCGCGTTCATCGCGCACACGCCCTTGACGTCGATGTTGCCGCTGGTCTTCGCCCACAGCGTGGTAAACGGCCCGACGCCTTCCGCGGCAAACTGCAAATTGCCGGAAATCAGCGCAGTGTTCATTACGCTGCCGCTGGAGAAAGTGCTCCAGACGATCTTGGTGTCGTTCAGCCCGAGGGCTTTCGCGTGCTTCTCGAACAGCTTGTGATTTTCCATCACCATCAATCCGAGATAACTGACACCATATTGCTTGGCGGCATGGACCGTCTTCATTTCGGCAACCGCCGGAACGGCAAGGCTTGCGGTGGTCACGGCGATCACCAACCCCGCCAACAAACTTCGATAACGCATATTGAACTCCTCGGTTATGGTTTATGTTGATAAACCGCCATTTTCGTTTTCCCTCCTCGAAACAGGCGGAACGCAGAGCGCTTCGGGCAGTTTAACCGTACTCCTGCATCGTGTTAATTGGTCGCTCCTCCTTTCTTCCAGATTGAGCCCGGCAGCGGTCAGCGGGTGCCACGGCCGGTTACTGCCATCGCCGCATCGGCATACGTCAAAGATGCTGCCGAATGACATGAAAAATCAGACGACGTTCAACGCGAACGCCAGCCCAAATGCGATGGCGACACCGGCTGCGATGGCGGCCAGCGTCTTGTGCCATTCGCGCCATGCCATGAATTCCAGCATCAACAGACGCGTGCCGCCGGCGAGGTGCGCGGCGAGCAGTACGACCAGTCCGATTTCGGCGAACTTCACCAGCGGCTGATCGGTCCAGCGCAGAAATCCGTCCAGCTTCGCCGCGCCCTGCAATGCCTGACCCAGTGCCCAGAAATGAAACGGCAGAAACAGCGCCAGCAGCACGCCCGACACACGGTGCACGACGAACGCCCAGTAACCCGGATGATTGCGTGCGCGGACGGCGTTGAGCTTCATGCGCATACCGCCCACACCGCCCGCCATCCAAGAATCGCGATCAGAATGCCGAACAGTATCATCACCGTATTGAGCGAAACGCCGCGCCAGTCAAGGTGCTCGGCGAGCACGTTGCGCAATCCGATCGGCGCATGAACCGCGACCAGCGCGACGAACACCGCGTAGAACGTAGCCCAGCCGGCACTGCCGCGCGTGCGTCCGAGAATCTGCGCCGCGGTGAGCCCGTGATGCACCGCATAAATCATCGTGATCAGATGCGCGACGACGAACAGCGCCATGATCGCCGCAGTGATGCGCTGCGCCGCCCACAGCCATACTTCGACACGGGCGTTCACCTGCAAACTGTTTTGTTCGACACGGGCGCTCATGCGTGAATCGCGTTGCGACAGGCAAGGGATGAATGATCATCAACGTCGCAAACAAGGCGCCAAACCCCGTTCATCTCTCCGCCTTCCGCCTTCGTCCTTGTCGTCACAGCTCCCCCTTCAACACCGCGGCGGTCACCGCGCGCTTCAGTCCGGAAATCGACGCGGTCGGCGACAGATGCTTCGGACAACGTTCGGTGCAGCTGGTGTGCGTATGGCAGGCCTGACAGCCGGCGTCGCCGGCGACTGCGGCAAGCCGGGCATGATAGGCACCGTCGCGCTCGTCCTTTACCAGCGTCCAGGCACGATTGAGCGCCGCCGGCCCCAGGTAATCCGGATTCCACGCAACCACGTCGCAGGAACTGTAGCACACGCCACAACCGATGCATTCGATTCCGGCATCGACTTGGCGGCGCGCCCGCGAATCCGGCTTGATGCGCGCAAAATCGTCGCGCCGCGTGCGCGTGCCGTTGAACTGGCCCTTCGCACGCGCCCATTTGTCGAAGAACGGCGCCATGTCGGTCACCAGATCCTTGATCACCGGCAGATTGGCCAGCGGCGCAATCTCGAGCCTGTCGTCCTGCACCACCTGCGCCACGTGCGTACGGCAGGTCCAGCGCGCGCGCCCGTTGACCCGCATCGCGCACGAACCGCACATGCCGACGCGGCACGCAAAGCGGTACGACAATGTCGCGTCGAGGCGGCGCTGGACGTAGGTGACGACGTCGAGCACCGTCTGGCTTTCCAGGCGCGGCACGTCGAAACGCTGGAAGCCGCCGTCAGCGGCGCCGCGCCATATCGAAACTTTCAACGTTTTTTCGGTCATGATTCAGCGCACCGTAACCTGGAGGCGATGCACGGCATTATTGCCCATTCCGGCGACATTCCAGCCCGGCTGCAGCGGCTGGACGGCACCGTTCGCGTCGGTCGCACGCACACACAGTTCGTGTTCGCCGGCCGCCGCATCCCACGCGAACGTCCAGCGCCGCCATGCGTAGCGGTGCGGCAGAGATTCGAGACTTGCCGCATGCCACGTGCCGTCGATGCCGACTTCGACGCCGGTGACCGGCACACCGGCACCGGACCAGGCGCGTCCCCGCAATTCCACCCGGCCGGCGTCCACCAGCCGTTGCCGCGTGTACCAGTCCGGAATGCCGGGCGGCTCGATCAGCGACCGCACGTGCATAGCCGTGACCGGTGTGCCGGGATCATCGGCGTTCGCGCGGTAATGATAGCCGACCACCTGCTGATAGCCATCGAACGGCCGATCCAGCGCCTCGATGCCGACCAGCCATTTCACGCTTGCCATTCCGTACCAACCGGGGACGATAAGACGCAGTGGTGCGCCGTGCTGCGGCAGCAGCGGCGCATCATTCATCGCGTACACCAGCAGCACGTCATCATCCAGCGCGTGAGCCGGTTTCAGGCTGCGGCCGAACGCATGCTCGACACCGCGATCGAAACCGCGATCGGCGCCGAGAAAGCTGATCTCTACCGCATCGTCGCGCAATCTCGCCTGCTGCAGCACATTCTTCAACGGCGTGCCGGTCCATTCCGCGGTACCCGTGCCTTCGTGCAGCCACGGCATGCTCGCATAGTGCGGTGCCATGCCGGCACGGCCGTTACCCGCGCATTCCAATGTGACGCGCAATGTTTTCGCCGGCAGTGCCTTGATCTCGTCCAGTGACAGCGTCAGCGCCCGTCTGACGCGCCCCGTCACCGCCAGCCGCCACTGTCGCTCGTCCAGCGCCGGGATGTCGAAATGGCTCAGCAGATAATGCAGCCCGGTCGGCGTTACGTCGTAACGCAACGCCTCCAGCGGCAAACCGTAATTGCGGTTCGCCAGCCGCACTTCTTCGAGCGCGAACATCGTGTCGAGATGCTTGCGCGTCTGCTGCGCGAAAAAGGGATTCACCAATCCATTCCCCTCCGAGGTATCGCGCGTCTGCGCCGCCGTCCGTCCATCGAGTTCGTCAGGTACGGCGGCAGACGTCTTTATGCGCTCTCGTAAAGGCGCGTCAGCACGAACTCCCGATGCCCCAGCGACTCCGATGCCGTCAGCCGGCCATTGCAGGTGCGCAGCATCATCTCGAGCAGCTCGTCGCCGCACTGGTCGATGTTCTTTTCGCGCTGCAGCAGTCCGGACACGTCGAGATCGATGTGCTCGCTCATCGTGCGGCAGGTGCGCGGATTGGCCGACAGCTTGATCACCGGCAGGATCGGATTGCCGATCACGTTGCCCTGACCGGTGGGGAAGAAATGCACGACATAGCCGGACGCTGCGCACAGCGTCACCATTTCAGCCGCCGCAGACGACGAATCCATGAACCACAGGCCGGTCTTCGTCGGTGTCTCGGCCTTGTCCAGCACGCCGATCACCTTGCACTTCTTGCCGATCTTCTGGATGTTGCCGAGTGCCTTTTCCTCGATCGTCGTGAGGCCGCCGGCGATGTTGCCCTTGGTCGGCTGGGAATCCGACAGATCGTTGGTCTTGTGACGCTCGATCACCTCCTGATAGCGGTCGAACATCGCCATGAACTGCTTGCGCACGGCGTCATCCGCACAGCGGTCGGCAACGATCTGTTCGCCGCCGGTGATTTCGGTGGTCTCGCCGAAGCACATCGTCACGCCCAGCGGCTCCAGCTTGTCGAACGCATTGCCGACCGTCGGATTCGAGCCGCAGCCGGACGTGGTGTCCGATTCGCCGCATTTGGTCGAAACCCACAGATCGCTGATGCTGCACTCCGTTTTCTGCCGTTCGGACGCCCACTGCACGTATTCCTTCGCCACCTTGGATGCACGGTGAATGGTGTCGTGGTCGCCGTGCAGCTCGATGCCGAACCCCGATACCGGCTTGCCCGTCTTCGCAATACCGTCAACAACGCGTTTGGTCCAGCCTTCCTCGATGCCGATCACCACCACCGCCGCGACGTTGGGGTTGGAACCGGCACCGATCAGCGTACGGAAATGCAGTTCCAGATCGGCGCCGAATTGCAGCCGTCCATACGGGTGCGGAATCGCCAGCGCGCCCTTGATGTTGTTGGCCACCGCCTCGGCGGCGGCGTTCGACAGGTCGTCCACGGGCAGGATGATGACGTGGTTGCGGATGCCGACGCGTCCGTTTTCGCGGCGGTAGCCCTGGAAAGTGGTTTTACTGGAAATCATGTTGACTCCGAATTTGTTGGATAGGCCCGGAAAGCGGATGTTTTGATCTCACTTGCTCACGGGCAGGCACAGACAGCCGCTTCGCTCACCAGCGTTTGGTCTTGACGTTGTGCACGTGGGCATGCTCGCCGGCCTTGATCGGCGCAACCGCCTTGCCGATATCGAAGCCGTACTTGATGACGGTGGCGCCGTTCGCAATTTCGGTCAGCGCGATCTTGTGGCCGATCGGAATGTCGTTGAGGGTCTTCATCTTGACGGTGGAATCGTCCTCCATCAACCAGCCGGTCACTTCCTGACCGGCCTTGACGCCTTCGATGACCACGACGCCGACGGTGTCCTTCTTGTCGTGAACCAGAAAATGAATCATCTCAGCTCCTTGCTGATTGTCTGTCATGCGGCCGGCGGCCGCGACGGGAATACGTGATCAGTGCTGCACAACCCTGCTGCATGGTAGCGGCAGGCGGGGCATTGGTCAACTATATGATATGCATCTCAATGCTCATATATATGATTTATCGCGTTGCCGGTGATAAAATGGCGCGTCCCATTACCGAACCGGCATTCATGGCAAGCGCTCTGGTGGCAGGCGGCCCGACTTTCAATCCGCTCTACAAGGAAGTCAAGATTCGCATCATCCGCGGGCTCGAGGACGGTGAATGGAAATCGGGCGAAGCGATCCCGTCCGAAACCCGGCTCGCGGAACGCTTCGACGTGTCGATCGGCACCATCCGCAAGGCGGTCGACGAACTGGTCGCGGGGCAGATCTTGGTGCGTCAGCAGGGACGCGGCACTTTCGTCGCAACGCACAATGAAGACCGCACGCTGTTCTACTTCTTTCACATCGTCGGCAAGGATGGCAGCAAGGAGCTGCCGGTCAACGACATGCTGTCGTTCCACAAGGGCAAGGCCGACGAAGAAGCGGAAGAAAAGCTCGGCATCGAACGCGGTGCGCAGATTTACCGCATTCGCAGCCTGCTGAAGCTGGGCGGCAAGCCGATCATCCACGACGACATGGTGCTGCCGGCGGCGCTGTTTCCGGATCTCGACGGCAGCGTGATCGGCGAGCGCAGCGGCACGATCTACGGGTTGTATCAGTCACACTACGGCATCAACGTCGTGCGCACCGGCGAACGGCTGTCCGCGGCCGCGGCACCGGCCCGGGTGGCCGGGGTGTTACACGTCAAGGCCGGCACGCCACTGCTGGTGATCAAGCGCGTCGCGTTTACCTACAACGACATGCCGGTGGAATTGCGCACCAGCTGGGTCAATACCGAGCATCACGAATATTCCAGCGATCTCTGGAAAAGCGCGAACCGGTAGCTGGATGACAGCGGCCGCAAATGACGGCCGCGCGATGATCCGGCCGCATAATCCCGTACGCAAAAAAGACGGCACCACGGCCGTCTTTTTTTATGGTGCTACGGTGCCGCCACGTGAGCTCAGCTCTCCGCCTGCAGCTCCGCCGTGGTCGCGGCCGCTTTCGAGGCCGACTTCGCGGGAAGCTTTTCCTTGATGCGCGCGGATTTGCCGGAACGGCTTCTCAGATAATAGAGCTTCGCGCGGCGCACGTCGCCACGGCGGCGCACCTCGATGCTCGCGATCAGCGGCGAGTAGCTCTGAAACGTGCGCTCGACACCCTCACCGGACGAAACCTTGCGCACCACGAAAGACGAATTGAGGCCGCGGTTGCGCTTCGCAATGACCACGCCTTCATACGCCTGCACGCGCCGGCGTTCGCCCTCGACGACATTGACGTTGACGATTACCGTGTCGCCCGCCGAAAACGGCGGGATGTTCTTGCCCAAACGGGCCATCTCTTCCTGTTCCAGCTGCCTGATCAGGTCCATCTTCATGCTCCTTGCGATTCCTGCAATCCCTGGGATTCCTGCAACACTTCCCGCTTGTATTCTTCCAGCAGCGCGCGCTCTTCATCGTTCAGCGGCCGCCGCGCCAGCAACTCCGGCCGCCGCTGCCAGGTGCGTCCCAGCGCCTGCTTCAGCCGCCAGCGGCTGATCTGCGCATGGTTGCCCGACAACAGCACCGCCGGCACCGCCGCGCCCTCGTACACTTCAGGCCGCGTGTAATGCGGACAATCGAGCAGTCCGTCCACGAACGAATCCTGGTTCGCCGAGTCAGCGTCGTTCAATGCACCCGGCAACTGGCGCACGATGCAATCCATCAGCACCATCGCCGCCAGCTCGCCGCCCGACAACACATAATCGCCGAGCGAAATTTCATCGCCCGCCTGGCGCCGGATCAACCGCTCGTCCACGCCTTCGTAGCGCCCGGCCAGCAGCACCAGCCCATCGGCCGCCGCCAGTTCCGTCACCACCCGGTGATCGAGCGTTCGGCCCTGCGGCGACAGATGAATCACTCGCGGCTGCCGCACGCCGGCGCTCATCTGCCGCTGCCGCGCAGCGGTGATCGCGCGGTCGAGCGGCTCGGCCATCATCACCATCCCGGGGCCACCGCCGTAGGGCCGGTCGTCCACCGCGCGATAGCTGTTGCTCGCAAAATCGCGCGGATTCCATGCCACCAGCGAATACAGCCCGCGCTCCCGCGCCCGGCTCGTCACGCCCTGTTCGGTGACCGCGTCGAACATGCGCGGAAACAGCGTAATGACGTCAAACTGCAGCATCGGAATCCGTCTAGTAGTCCGCGCCCCAGTCGACACGAATCACCCCGGCATCCGGATCCACGGCACGGATGACGTCGTCGATGAACGGAATCATGCGTTCCCGTTCTCCATTCGTCACCAGCACGTCATTGGCCCCGGTACGCAGTATGTCGGTCACCCGTCCCAGAGCCAGACCTTCACCGTTGACCACATCCAGACCGATCAGATCGGTCCAGTAAAATTCGTTTTCCGCGGGTTGCGGCAGCGCCACCCGCGGTACCGCCACGTTCAATCCCGAAAAAACGGCCGCCGTATCGCGATCATTGCAGCCGGCCAGTTCCGCGATCAGTCCCTTGCCGTGCACTTCTGCCCGGATCACCGCATGGGGCCGCCACTCGCCGTCGCGACCCATCCACCACGTGGCGTAGTGCCCGAGATTACCGGCCTGCGCCGTGTACGGCTGTATTCTGAGCCGGCCTCGAACGCCAAAGGGCGCCACTACGCGCCCCATTATCACGAGCCTGTCAGGCGGCCTTTGCGGCGCCGGACTGTCGGACGAGCCGCGCGACCGTGTCGGACAACTGCGCACCCTTGCTTTGCCAGTAGGCAAGGCGCTCCCTTTCGACACGCAGCGATTCCGTCCCTTCCGGGGCACACGGATCGTAGAAGCCGATGCGCTCGATGAAGCGACCGTCGCGCGCACGGCGCGATTCCGCGACCACCATGTTGAAAAATGGCCGCTTCTTGGCGCCGCCGCGTGCAAGTCGAATGACAACCATGGATTCTTTCGCCGATGCTGAACAGAAAGGGCGTGATTTTACGCTATTTTTCAGGCGGAAAGCAAACGGAATCAACAGCGCTCAGCGCATTCCCGGAAACACGCTCCGCATCGAGCGCATCATCTTCTTCATTCCGCCTTTCGCCATCATTTTCATCATCTTCCGGCTCTGCTCGAACTGATTGAGCAGACGGTTCACTTCCTGCACGCTGACACCGGCGCCGGCCGCGACGCGGCGTTTGCGCGAGGCCTTGATGAGTTCCGGTCTGGCACGTTCCTGCGGCGTCATCGAATTGATGATGCCTTCGATGCGCTTGAGGTTCCTGTCATCCATCTGCGCACCGCCTGCCGCTTGCGCCAGCTGGCCCGGCAGCTTATCGATCAGCGCCGCCACGCCACCCATTTTTTTCATCTGCGCGATCTGGCTCTTGAAATCTTCAAGATCGAAGCCCTTGCCGGATTTGACTTTTTTCGCCAGCTGCTCGGCCTCGTCGCGGTCCACGCCGCGCTGCACTTCCTCGATCAGCGACAGTACGTCGCCCATGCCGAGAATGCGCGAAGCCATGCGCTCGGGGTGGAACGGTTCAAGCCCGCTCAGCTTCTCGCCAACGCCCGCAAATTTGATCGGCTTGCCGGCGATGTGACGCACCGAAAGCGCCGCACCGCCGCGCGCGTCGCCATCAAGCTTGGTCAGCACCACGCCGGTGAGCGGCAGCGCATCGGAAAACGCCTTGGCCGTGTTGACCGCGTCCTGGCCCTGCATCGCGTCGACCACGAACAGCGTTTCGATCGGATTCAGCGCCGCGTGCAGCGCGCGGATCTCCTGCATCATCGCCTCGTCGATACCGAGCCGGCCGGCGGTGTCGACGATCAGCACGTCGTGATAATGCTTGCGCGCATGGTCCAGCGCGGCGGCCGCGATCGCCACCGGTTGTTCGCCGACGGCCGACGGATAGAAATCGGTTTCGACCTGCGCCGCCAGCGTCTTCAATTGCTCGATCGCCGCCGGCCGATAGACGTCGCAGCTGACCAGCAGCACCTTCTTGCGCTGCTGTTCCCGCAGCCATTTGGCGAGCTTGCCGCTGGTGGTGGTCTTGCCGGAACCTTGCAGCCCCGCCATCAGCACCACCGCCGGCGGTTGCACGGCCAGATTGAGGCCGGCGCTGCTGTCGCCCATCAGGCTGACGAGTTCGTGATGCACCACGCCGACCAGCGCCTGGCCCGGCGTCAGGCTGCCCATCACCTCCTGGCCGAGCGCCTTTTCGCGCACGTGCGCGATAAAATCCCTGACCGCCGGCAGCGCAACATCCGCTTCCAGCAGTGCCACCCGCACCTCGCGCAGCGCATCCTGGATATTCGCCTCGGTGAGCCGCGCCTCGCCGCGCAGCGTTTTCATCACCCGCGACAGCCGTGATGTCAGATTGTCAAACATGGGCCCTCAAATTAATATCCTGATATGGCTGGAATTGTACCTTATCTGATCAATGCGCTCCTTTATGCAGCGCTGGGCCTTTACTTCTGGCGCACGCGCTGGGGCAGCATGCCGGTTCCGGGAGCGCCCGAAAAGATCGGCGCACTCGAACACCATGCGGTGCTGCTGCCGCTGGCACTGCAGACCGTGCTGCTCTACCAGTCGATGTTCCAGGGGCCGCATCTGTATCTTGGTGTCGGCAATTCATTGTCGCTGATCATCTGGCTTACGGTGCTGATCTACTGGCTCGCCAATTTCTTCTACAACCTGGAAGGGCTGCAGATGCTGATGATGCCGGTGGCCGCGGTGTGCTGCGTGCTGCCGATCGTGCTGCCGCCGCTCGGCCCGGTGCCCCATACCGAACTCGCCGCGTTCAAGCTGCACCTGATGATCTCGATGCTCGCCTACAGCCTGTTCACCATCGCATCATTGCACATGCTGCTGATGACGCTGCTTGAAAAACGGCTGCACGGCGGCAACATGCCGGCGATCTTCCGCCGCCTGCCACCGCTGCTGACGATGGAACGGCTGTCGTTCCGCGTGATCACGGTCGGCTTCGTGCTGCTGACGCTGACGCTGGTGAGCGGCATCCTGTTCTCCGAGGAGTTGTTCGGCGAGCCGCTGCGATTCAATCACAAGAACCTGTTCGGCGTACTGTCGTGGATCATCTTCGCGGCACTGCTCGGCGGCCGGCAATTCTACGGCTGGCGCGGGCGCATCGCGGTGCGCTGGACGCTCACCGGCTTTTTCGTGCTGCTGCTGGCCTATATCGGCAGCACCTTCGTGCTGGAAGTGATGCTCGGCCGCGTCTGACGCGCTGTTCCGGCGGCGCCGGCCGGCGCCGCCGTCATGCTGCACTGCAGTCCGACGCAACTTGACAACGGGATCGCGGCGCTGCTACTAGTAACCGCTTCCCGTTACTCTGAGCACCGCCTGTGGACGTCATTCCGTTATCCACGCTGATCATCGTTTCAATCGTCCTGCTGTTCGTCTCGGCATTCTTCTCGATTTCGGAAACCAGCATGATGGCGCTCAACCGCTATCGGCTGAAATACCTGGCGCGCACCGGCAAGCGCGGCGCGCGGCGCACCACGCAGCTGCTGGCGCAGACCGACCGGCTGCTGGGCATGGTGCTGTTCGGCAACAACCTGATCAACGCCGCGATCGCACTGCTGGTGGGCGAGATCGCGCGCCGCAGCCTTGGCGACAGCAGTGTCGCGCTGTTCGTCGCGATGGGCGTCGCCACTTTCGTCATCCTCGTGTTCAGCGAAATCACGCCGAAGGTCGTCGGCGCGACCTATCCGGAACATATCGCGCTGCCGTCGAGCTTCGTGCTGGTGCCGCTGATGCGCATCTCGCGCCCGGTGGTCGGATTCATCAACGTGTTCGTACAGGGGCTGCTGTGGATGCTGCGGCTGCGGCCGACCGCGTCGGCCGAGCAGAAACTGAGCATGGAAGAGTTGCGCACGCTGGTGCTGGAAGCGGGCAATTTCATTCCGAAGAAGCACCAGAGCGTGCTGCTCAATCTGCTCGGGCTGGAGGCGATCACGGTTGAAGACGCGATGACGCCGCGCAACCAGATCGAAGCCATCGATCTCGACGCGCCGATCAATCAGCTGCGCGAGCAGATTGCAACCGCCTACCACCGCTGGCTGCCGGTGTTCCGCGGACAGCTCGACGAAATCGTCGGTGTGATCCACGTGCGCAACTTCCTCAACCTGAGCCAGGCCGAAGAAATCACGAAGGAAAATCTGCAGGAAATCATCCGCGAGCCGTATTTCGTGCCCGCCAGCACGCCGCTGTTCTCGCAGCTTCAGCATTTTCAGGAACACAAGGACCGGCTGGCGATGGTGGTCGACGAGTACGGCGAGCTGATGGGGCTGATCTCGCTGGAGGACATTCTCGAAGAAGTGGTCGGCGAATTCACCACCCAGTCGCCGCTGCATACCGGCGGCATCCTGAAGGAGGCGGACGGCAGCTATCTCGTCGAAGGCTCCAGCCTGCTGCGCGAGCTGAACCGCAAGCTGGCGCTGGATTTTCCGCTCGACGGACCGAAAACGCTGAACGGCCTGATTCTGGAACACTTTCAGGACATCCCGGAACCCAACACCAGCGTCAAGATCGCCGGCTATCCGCTCGAAATCGTCCATACGCAGGACCGGGTGGTCAAAGCGGTGCGCATCCACCCTCCGACGGACGGCACGCCCGGCCCGACCGACGGCGGCGCGAAATGACCCGTTACCTTTACAAATCAGGGTGGCACGTGCATCATTGACGCCGTTTCACGATAACTCATTGGTTAAGCAGGGCAAAACGGGGGGAGAAACGCGCAATGGCAACCGCCGCACTGCGCAAGCAGGACGTCAAGGAATTCATCTACGCCTGGGTCGGACAGGACCGCGCCGGCAAGACGCTGCGCGGCGAACTGCGCGCGAGCGGCGAAGCCCAGGTCAACGCGACGCTGCGCCGCCAGGGCATCAAGGTCGTCACGCTCAAGAAGCAGCGCATTCGCCGCGGCGGCAAGGTCGGCGAAAAGGACATTTCCCTGTTCACGCGCCAGCTGGCGACGATGATGAAGGCGGGCGTGCCGCTGCTGCAGGCGTTCGACATCGTCGGCAAGGGGCACGCGAATCCCGCCGTACAGCGGCTGCTGCTGGCGATCCGCACCGACGTCGAGACCGGCACCAGCCTGAAACAGGCGTTCACCAAGCATCCGCTGCAATTCGACCAGCTGTTCTGCAATCTCGTCGGTGCCGGCGAAGCCGCCGGCATTCTCGACACCGTGCTCGACCGGCTCGCCACCTACAAGGAAAAAATGCTGGCGATCAAGAGCAAGATCAAATCGGCGCTGTTCTATCCGATCTCGATCGTCGTCGTCGCGTTCATCATCACCGCAATCATCATGCTGTTCGTGGTGCCGGCGTTCAAGCAGGTGTTCACCAGCTTCGGCGCGGATCTGCCGGCGCTGACATTGCTGGTGATCGCGATCTCGGATTTCTTCGTCAAGTACTGGTACGTGATTTTCGGCGGGCTGGGACTCGGCATCTGGGGCTTTTTCTACACCTGGAAACGCTCGCAGAGAATGCAGATATTCATGGACCGCGTAGTACTGCGGGTGCCGGTGTTCGGGCAACTGGTGCGCAAATCCGCGATCGCGCGCTGGACGCGCACGCTGTCGACGATGTTCGCCGCCGGCGTGCCGCTGGTCGAGGCGCTCGATTCGGTCGCCGGCGCCGCCGGCAATCACGAATATTATGCCGCCACCAAAAAGATCCAGGGCGAAGTGGCAAGTGGCTCGAGTCTGATGTCGTCGATGCAGAACGCCGACGTCTTTCCGAACATGGTCACGCAGATGGTGGCGATCGGCGAGGAATCGGGTGCGCTCGACACGATGCTGTCGAAGGTCGCGGATTTCTACGAACAGGAAGTCGATGACCAGGTGGACGCGCTGTCGAGCCTGATGGAACCGATAATCATGGTGGTGCTCGGGATCCTGATCGGCGGCCTGGTCATCGCGATGTACCTGCCGATCTTCAAGCTCGGTTCGGTTGTCTGAATGCGTGATCACCGGTCGCACCCGGTGATGCGGGTGCGCGCCGCTGTCGGCCGCTCATTACGATAATCCGGACATTCTCATACGCATGCCGCCACCTGCCCCGCTTCCGCTCAGTCCCGAAACATTCATCGCCATCTGCGCCGTGCTCGGCCTCGTCGTCGGCAGCTTTCTGAACGTCGTCATTCACCGCCTGCCGAAGATGCTCGAGCGCCAGTGGCGCTCCGAATGCGCAGCGCTCAACGAAGCGAGCGGCGCGATCGCAGCGACGCCGGAGGCACCGTACAATCTGGCAGTCCCGCATTCATCCTGTCCTGCATGCGGCCACCGCATCACGGCGCTGGAAAACATTCCGCTGCTCAGCTACGCCTGGCTGCGCGGCAAGTGTTCGGCATGCAAGGCACGGATTTCGCTGCGCTACCCGGCGGTCGAGGCACTCGCCGGCATCCTCGCCGGCTATGTCGCATGGCGCTACGGCATTACTGCACAGACTGCGGGCGCACTGATTTTCACGTGGGCCTGCATCGCGCTCGCCTTCATCGATCTCGATACCCAGTATCTGCCCGACAACATCACGCTGCCGCTGCTGTGGGCCGGTCTGCTGTTCAACCTCGATGGCACTTTTGCGACGCTGCCGGCCGCCGTGATCGGAGCCGTTGCCGGTTACGGCATTCTGTGGGCCGTGTTCTGGGCGTTCAAACTGGCAACCGGCAAGGAAGGCATGGGTTACGGCGACTTCAAGCTGCTCGCCGCGATCGGCGCGTGGCTGGGATGGAAAATGCTGCCGCTGGTAATTCTGCTGTCATCGTTCGTCGGCGCGGCGGTCGGCGTCGCGCTGATCGTATTCGTAAAGCATCGCCGTGAAACACCCATTCCGTTCGGACCCTACCTCGCTGCCGCCGGTCTGATTGCACTGTTCTGGGGCGAACCGATGATGCGTTACTACCTTGCCCGGGTGTAGCACGGAATCACATCATGCCGTCCGGCGCCGGGCCGGACGGAAAATGTGACGGCGGCTCCATGCAGAGAATGAAGGCGCGTGGGTTCGCGCCCTTCTGTTGCGGCGGATTCTGTTTTAAGCTGCGGATGTTTGTTCACCAATGATTTCTCCGCATCTGCGTGGCGATAGAGCATCCATCCAACCTGCCCTGCTGTATCGGACTGACCGGCGGCATCGGCTCCGGCAAGAGCAGCGCCGCCCGCTTCTTCGGCGAGCTGGGCGCGTCGGTGATCGACACCGATCACATCGCACACGAACTGACCGCCACCGGACAGCCGGCTCTGACACAGATACGTGAACGTCTCGGAGCGACGTGCTTCGACAGTGCCGGAGCACTCGACCGCGCCTGCCTGCGCCGGCGGGTGTTCGCCGACGCCGACGCCAAACGCGAGCTGGAAGCCATCCTCCATCCGCTGATTCGCGCCGAGACGATCACGCGCGTCACGGCGGCACGCGGCCCGTACATCGTGCTGGTGGTGCCGCTGCTGCTGGAGACCGGCGCCTACCGGACACTGGTGCGGCGCACGCTGGTGGTCGATTGCGAGCCGGAGGTTCAGGTCGCGCGTACAGTAGCGCGCAGCGGCCTCACTCCCGCCGAGGTGCGCGCGATCATGCGCACGCAACTGTCCCGCGACGAGCGGCTTCGACACGCCGACGACATCATTTCGAATGACGGCGATCTCGCGGCGCTGCGCCGCCAGGTGATCGAGCTGGACCGCCGCTACCGGGCACTGGCAGACACGCAAAAAGCCGGATGCGCGATCGAAAACGGGTTTAAATGCCGGCGATAAGTATTTATTTCCGACGCATTTTGCGGAATACTTGGCATGAATCAATCGAGTTGAGCACGTTGTGATCAGTTACGAATATCCACTCAGCGAGCGCATCCGCACCCTGTTACGCCTGGAAGATCTCTACGAACGGGTCGATTACTTTCTGCCCGGCCCGGGTCCGCAGGAACATCACGTTGCGCTGCTGTCGCTGTTTGAAATCCTGGAAGTGGCGGGACGGGCCGACCTGAAATCCGACCTGCTGCAGGAGCTGGAACGCCAGAAACAGACGCTGGAAACGCTGCGCGGCAACCCGCAGATTCTGGAACCGGCGCTCGACGCCATTCTGCAGGAAATCGACGACGCGTCGTCGAGCCTGTTCCGGATGACGGGGAAAGTCGGACAGGAAACGCGCGAAAACGAGTGGCTGATGAGCATCAAGCAACGCGCCGCGATTCCGGGGGGCGTCTGTGAATTCGACATCCCGTCGTATCACTTCTGGCTGCACCAGGACGTCGAACAGCAGCGCCGCGATCTCGAAGAATGGTTCGCCCCCTATCTGCCGCTGCGCGACGCGATAGCGATCGTGCTCAAGCTGCTGCGTGAAAACGGCAAAACCACGATGGAATCCGCGCCACAGGGCGTGTTTCAGCACATGATGGCAGGACGCGTGGCCCAGATGCTGTGCATCGGCCTGCGCCCCGAATACAGCTGCGTGCCGGAAGTCAGCGCCAACAAGTACGCGCTCAATATCCGCTTCACGACACAGGTCGGCAGCGAACGGCCGAAGATGGCCGACGGCGATGTCGAATTCGAACTGACGTTCTGCAATCTGTAACCGGCTGTTTGCTGCAACGGCAACCAGCCAGCGCACAACGCAATATCCGCATGTCAGACAAGCCACGCATCGTCAATTGCCCGCAATGCGGGAAACCTGTCAAATGGACGACCGCCAATCCGTGGCGTCCGTTCTGCTCGGAACGCTGCAAGCTGATCGATCTCGGCACCTGGGCCAATGAAGGCTACCGCATCCCGGCATCCGGAGATGAATCGTCGGACGAGGAACCGCCGGCGTCCGATTGAAGGGCCTCAGCCGGCGCCGGCATCGTGCCACGCGCCGCGCAGCATCGCGATGCCGTGTGCGCCACGCGCGCACGCCGTGTCGAGCATTTCAGCGGACAGTCCGCCCAGCGCATAAACCGGCAGCGGATAGCCGTCGACCATTGCCGCAAAATCAGTCCAGCCCAGCGGCACGCTTGCAGGATGGCTGGGCGTCGGCAGCACCGGCCCCAGCACCACGAAATCGATTCCCAGCGCCGCGGCATGGTCGAGCTCGGCCCGGTCATGGCAGGACGCGCCCACCAGCGGCAGATCGGGCCGCCCCTGCAGTTGCATCAAAACGGCGGACGGCAAGTGCACGCCGTCGGCTCCTGCCTGCGCGGCGAGTTGCGGCGTGCCGTTCAGCAGCACTCTGGCGCCGGCGCCGTGCGCCAGTTTCAGCACTTGCGCCGCGAATGGAAGCAGCACGTCGGGATCAAGCCGCTTTTCACGCAACTGGATCAGCCTCGTGCCGTGCCCGATTGCGTACTGCAGACGTTCGAGGAACAGTGTCGCGCCCAATGCTCCGGCGTGACTGATCGCGTAGACCGGCGGCAGCTTGAGCGCCGCCAGTACCGGTGCGTTTGCCGGCAGCATCGGTGCCACATCGGGGGCGTCCACGCGCTGCCAGCGGAACTGCTGCCGTTCGCGGCTCTGCGGCTGTCCGCTCCATTCGACCACCCGGAAAAAATGCAGCCGCACCGCGGCGTGCGGATAAACGTATTCGCGTGTGATCCACGGCCACGCACGGCGCACGCCGATGCCGAGTTCTTCGTGCAGTTCGCGCGCCAGCGCCTGCGGCCGCGTCTCTCCGGATTCGACCTTGCCGCCGGGAAACTCCCAGTAGCCCGCATAGACTTTGCCCGGCGGCCGCTGTGCCAGCAGGCAGCGGCCGTCACCATCAATGATCACCGCGGCCACGACATCGACGATGGCCGCCGATGCCCGCGGCGCCGCCGGCTGCGAAGCGGGCGTAGTGCTCACTTGCGTTTTCCGCTCTCCGCCTTCATCCCTGCCTGCCCCGCCCAGTTGCGCGCGAACTGCCATGCAACGCGTCCGCTGCGTGAACCGCGGGTCAGTGCCCACTGAACGGCTTCACGGCGCACCACCTCGGAATTTCCACCCGGAACCTTGAAATAGTCGAGCCAGTGCGCAACGATCGCCAGATATTCTTCCTGGTCGAACGGATAGAACGACGCCCACAATCCGAAGCGCTCCGACAGCGAAATTTTTTCCTCGACGGTTTCGCCGGGATGGATTTCTTCGCCGACGTACTTGGTTTCCAGGTTTTCGTTCATGTACTCCGGCATCAGGTGCCGGCGGTTCGAAGTGGCATAGATCAGGCAGTTCTCCGACGCCGCCGCCACCGATCCGTCGAGCACGACTTTGAGCGCCTTGTAGCCGGGCTCGTCGGCTTCGAACGACAGATCGTCGCAGAACAGAATGAAGCGCTCGGGGCGCGCCGCAATGCAATCGACGATGTCCGGCAGATCGATCAGATCCTGCTTTTCGACCTCGATCACACGCAGGCGCTTCTTCGCGTATTTGTTGAGCAGCGCCTTCACCAGCGACGATTTGCCGGTGCCGCGCGCGCCGGTGAGCAGCACGTTGTTGGCCGGAAAACCGGAGACGAACTGGCGCGTGTTCTGCTCCACCAGCCGTTTCTGCTCGTCGATGCCGGTGAGATCGTCGAGATGAATCCGGTGCACATGGCTGATCGGCTCGATGTGGCCGCGCCCGTTGCGCTTGCGCCAGCGAAACGCGATCGCCGCGTTCCAGTCGGTGGCAGGCGGCTCCGCCGGCAGCAGTTTTTCGATGCGGCCGATCAGCGCTTCGGCGCGCGCGGCCAGTTTCTCGGCATTGTTCATATCAGGATCGGTATTCCGCGTTAATGCGTACATACTCGTGTGAAAGATCGCACGTCCAGATCCGGGCCACACAAGCGCCGCGGTTCAGCGCGACGCGCATCGTGATTTCCGTTTCGCGCATCACGCGCAGCCCGTCTTCCTCGCGATAGGCCGGATCGCGCGTGCCGCCGCATGCGAGGCGCACGCCGTTCAGATAAAGATCGACTTTCCCGCTGTCGAGATCGGCAATGCCGGCGTAACCGACGGCGGCAAGAATGCGTCCGAAATTGGGATCGGACGCGAACAGCGCCGTCTTCACCAGCGGCGAATGCGCGATCGCGTAGGCCACCTTCCGGCATTCCGCTTCAGAGCGTCCCGATTCCACCCGGATCGTGACGAACTTGGTCGCGCCCTCGCCATCGCGAATGATCGCTTGTGCCAGCGCAGCGCTCACCTCGGTCACCGCGTCCAGCAACCGGTTGTAGTCCGGACCATCGATATCGGCAATCTCCGGCGCCGCAGTGCGGCCGGTGGCGATCAGCACGAAAGAGTCATTGGTTGACGTGTCGCCGTCGACCGTGATGCAGTTGAACGAACGTGCCGCCGCCGCGCCCAGCATCGCTTCCAGTGCAGGCTGCGCCACCTTCGCGTCGGTGGCGACGAATCCGAGCATCGTCGCCATGTCGGGATGAATCATTCCCGATCCCTTCGCGATGCCGGTGACGGTAATGCGCGCGCCGGCGATCTCGACCTGCCGCGACACCGCCTTCGGCACCGTATCGGTGGTCATGATCGCCTCCGCCGCCGACACCCAGTTATGTTCATCGAGATCGGCGATGCACTGCGGCAATCCGGCCGCAACACGTTCCATCGGCAACGGCTCGGCAATCACGCCGGTTGAAAACGGCAGCACCTGCGTCGCCGCGCAGCCCAGCAGCTGCGCCGCCCTCTCGCAGGTATGACGTGCTGCAGCAATACCCTCATCGCCGGTACCGGCATTGGCGTTTCCGGTATTGACGACCAGCGCACGTATGCCGGCATCCGGACCGAGCCGCGACAGATACTCGCGCGCGACGATGACCGGCGCCGCGCAAAACCGGTTCTGCGTGAAGACTCCGGCAACCCGCGCGCCATCATCGATCCGCAGCAACAGCAGATCCTTGCGATCCGGCTTGCGGATGTTCGCCTTCGCGATACCCAGCGCAATGCCGGGAACCGGATGCATGGCGGCGGGATCAGGTGCGGTCAGATTGACGGCCATGAATTCAGGGAAATGTGATCAACGAACAAGAAGATTGAACCGCCAAGGCGCCAAGGAAAAACAAATCAGAAGTCAACTGCAGCAAAGGCGCGAAGGCGCAAAGAAAAGCCGTGATGAACTTCAGATTTTTGTTTTCCTTTGCGTTCCTCTGCTCTTTGCGCCACTGCGGTTATTGCCTTTGCTTTTGCCTTTCTTGGCGCTCGTGGCGCCCTGGCGGTTCAATTTGTTCTCAAGCCAGCTTGCCGTGACACTGTTTGTATTTCTTGCCGGAACCGCACGGACATGGATCGTTGCGCCCGACCTTCTGGCCCTGGCGCACGAACGGTTGCGGTTTTTCCATCACCGCCACGTCCCCGCCTTCCGCTTCTGCGGCCGCGCCATCGCCGGCGTACTCGGCATGCTGGTAGCGCACGTTGCGCGGCGTGTCGGGCTCCTCGATTTCCTCGAGCGCCTCGGCACTGCGTATCTGCACCGTCATCAGCACGCGCGTCACTTCGCTTTTCACCACTTCCAGCAGGTGCGCGAAAAGCTCGAACGCCTCACGCTTGTATTCCTGCTTCGGATCCATCTGCGCATAACCGCGCAGGTGAATGCCCTGACGCAAATAGTCGAGCGCCGACAGGTGCTCGCGCCAGCGCGTGTCGAGGCTCTGCAGCATGATCGCGCGTTCGTACTGGCGCATCGCCTCGGGCTCGACCAGCGCCAGCTTGGCGTTGTACTGCGCATGCACCGCCTCGACCACACGCTCGCAGATGGTTTCGGCATCGAGCTCGTTTTCTTCTTCCAGCCACTGGCTCATCGGCAATTGCAACTGGAATTCCGACGCCAGCGCCTTCTCCAGGCCCGGGACGTCCCACTGCTCCTCGACACTTTCGGGCGGCACATATTCGCCGACCAGGCGGCGCGTTACGTCCTCCCGCATTGCAGTGATGGTACCCGAGACGTCGGCCGCCTCCAGCAGTTCGTTGCGCTGCTGGTAGATGACCTTGCGCTGGTCGTTGGCGACGTCGTCGTATTCGAGCAATTGCTTGCGGATGTCGAAGTTGCGGGCTTCGACCTTGCGCTGCGCGTTTTCGATCGCGCGCGTCACCCACGGATGCTCGATCGGCTCGCCGTCCGGCATTTTCAACCGCTGCATGATTGCAGCGACGCGATCGGACGCGAAAATCCGCAGCAGCGGATCCTCCAGCGACAGATAGAAACGGCTGGAGCCGGGATCGCCCTGGCGTCCGGAACGCCCGCGCAACTGGTTGTCGACGCGCCGCGATTCGTGCCGTTCGGTGCCGATGATGTGCAGACCACCGGCCGCGATCACCTGCTCGTGAAGCGCCGCCCAGTCGCTGCGGATGCGTTCGATACGCTGTTTTTTCTCGTCGTCGCTGAGCGCCTCGTCTACCTCGACCGCGTTGATTTCCGGCTGCGAATTGCCGCCCAGCACGATATCGGTGCCGCGCCCGGCCATGTTGGTGGCGATGGTCACCATCTTCGGCCGCCCGGCCTGTGTGATGATTTCGGCTTCGCGCTCGTGCTGCTTCGCGTTCAGCACGTTGTGCGGCAGCTTGTGCTTGTCGAGCATGCCGGACAGCAGCTCGTTGTTCTCGATCGACGTCGTGCCGACCAGCACCGGCTGGCCGCGTTCGTAACAGTCCCTGATATCGTTGATCACGGCCTGATACCGTTCCCTGGAGGTGCGGAACACCTGGTCCATGCGATCCTCGCGGACCATCGGCCGGTGGGTCGGAATCACCACCGTTTCCAGGCCGTAGATCTCCTGGAACTCGTAGGCTTCGGTGTCCGCCGTGCCGGTCATCCCGGCCAGCTTCTTGTACATCCGGAAATAATTCTGGAACGTGATCGACGCCAGCGTCTGATTTTCGGAATTGACCGTAACGCCTTCCTTCGCTTCCACCGCCTGATGCAGCCCGTCCGACCAGCGCCGTCCCGGCATCAGCCGCCCGGTAAATTCGTCGACGATCACGATCTCGTTGTTCTGCACCACGTAATGCTGGTCGCGATGGAACAGCGCGTACGCGCGCAGCGATGCGTACAGATGATGCATCAGTCCGATGTTGGCGGGATCGTAGAGGCTGGTGCCTTCCGGCAGTATGCCGCTCTTCGCCAGATACTCTTCGGCGTGTTCATGGCCGGCTTCAGTCAGCAGCACCTGGTTCTGCTTTTCATCGACACTGTAGTCGCCGGGGCCGTCCTCTTCCTTCTGGCGCGTCAGTTGCGGCGCGATCTTGTTCATCCGCACGTAGAGCTCGGTGGAATCGTCCGCCTGCCCCGAAATGATCAGCGGCGTGCGCGCCTCATCGATCAGGATCGAGTCGACCTCGTCGACGATGCCGTAGACCAGCGGGCGCTGCACCCGCTCCGACGGCTGGTAAACCATGTTGTCGCGCAGATAATCGAAGCCGAATTCGTTGTTGGTGCCGTAGGTCACGTCGGCAGCATAGGCCGCCTGCTTCGACTCGTGGTCCATCTGCGACAGGTTGACGCCGACGGTCAGCCCCAGAAAACGGTAGATGTTGCCCATCCATTCAGCGTCGCGGCTGGCCAAGTAGTCGTTCACGGTAACGACGTGCACGCCTTCGGCCGGAATCGCGTTGAGATAAACCGGCAGCGTTGCCATCAGCGTCTTGCCTTCACCGGTCCGCATTTCCGCGATCTTGCCGTAGTGCAGCACCATGCCGCCGATCAACTGCACGTCGAAATGCCGCATGCCCAGCGTGCGCCGGGCACCTTCGCGCACTACCGCGAACGCCTCCGGCAACAGCTTGTCGAGCGTTTCGCCGGCCTTGTAGCGTTCGCGGAATTCTTCGGTCTTCGCACGCAGCTCGGCATCCGAAAGCTTCTGGATTTGCGGTTCGAGCGCATTGATTGCCTGCGCCGTACGGCGGTACTGTTTCAGCAGCCGTTCGTTGCGGCTTCCGACAACCTTCTTGATCAGCTTCGTTATCATCAACTAACTCGTTTGTGCCACTTCAGCCGTCCGCAAATAGAAAAGGGGCGGGGGAACGCAATCCCCACCCCTCATGTACGTTCACACCCGCCGCTGCGTCAACCGGGCAATCGCACGAACCTGGACGGATCGAGCGGTGTGCCATGCGAGCGCACTTCAAAATGCAGATGGGCTCCGGTGGACCGGCCGGTGCTGCCCACCGTTCCGATCGGGGTGCCTGGAAAAACCACATCGCCAATCTTGACCAGACACTTGGACATATGCGCGTAACGAGTGGTCAGGCCGTTGCCATGGTCGATCTCGACCATATTACCATATCCCGGATAGGAACCGGAAAACACCACGATGCCGCCGGCCGCCGCCGTCACCGGCGTTCCCGGGCGCGCCGCGAGATCCACGCCATCGTGAAATTCCCTGGTACCCTTGAACGGGTCGATACGCCAGCCGAACGGCGATGATTCGAAAGCGCCCTGCACCGGTAATTCGCTCGGACGCAGCTGTTTGCGCACGCGGTCGCGGTTCAGCGCCGACTGCAATATGTCGAACGCGTCGCCGCGGCTGTCGAGCCGGCGCGCGACGCGGTCGATTTCGGTCGCCAGATCACTCGCCGACAGGTTGCTTTCCGCGGCAGCCGGTGCCGGGCCGCCCTGTCCCGGCACGCGGTCCATCATCAGGTCCTGCAGCTTGAATCCGGCCAGTTGCGCCAGCCGCTCGCCGAGCACATTGAGCCGCAGCAATTGTGCCTGCATGCGCCCGACCCGTACCGCCATCGCGTTCAGGTTGCGGCGCAGATCGGCGGCGGCCGGCGCCGGATCCGCCGCAACGATGCGGTCCGGCGACAGATCGAACAGCGCCTGGAACGACTCCGCATTGTTCCGCGCCAGCCAGCGCAACCCGGTAAACTGCAGCCAGCCGACCAGCACGATTCCGGCCACCAGAAACACCACACCGGCGAGCATCAGGCGTCGGCCGGTCAGCGTGATCGTGCGGGATTTTGCGAGTCTGTCGGAAACTAGAATAATATTCATCGTTCCCTCCGCTGCCATCACGCGCATGCAACGAATCGGTGCCTACCTCAGAACTGCCAATACCGTGCCGGCGATAGGCCACGCGCAGCGCATTCTGGAACTGCAAAGGATATATCTCGAGATCGCCCCGGCGCAGCTGGCTCATGCCAGCCGTGTCGGTCATTGTGCAGACGGAATTCTGATTCTGGTCGCCGACAACGGGCCGGCCGCGGCCGCACTGCGGCAACTGGTGCCGCGCCTGCTTGCGGCACTCCGGAAACGCCGCTTGGAGATTACTGGAATCAGGATTGCCGTGCAAGTTGGCGGCGATGATCATTCCGCATCACGCAACGCAGCGGCCGCCGCCGTCCCGCCCGCTGCCGCAGCCGGGTTGCAGGCGCTCGCCGACGGTCTTGAACCGTCGCCGCTCAAATCGGCTCTGGAAATTCTGGCGCGGCGTCACCGCGCCCGTTCACCGCGCTGAGCTTTACGCCAGGTGACAGCCGTCACGCGGCCTGCGGTGCAAACGAAAGAAACGCCGGTGCGTCTTCGGCATGTTCGAAGCTTGCAAACTCCCACGCGTCGCGATCCGCCAGCAGTGCCCGCAACAATGCATTGTTCAGCGCGTGGCCGGACTTGTGGCCGCTGAACGCGCCGATCAGCGGATGACCCAGCAGATACAGATCGCCGATCGCGTCGAGCACCTTGTGCTTCACGAATTCGTCCTGGTAACGCAGCCCGTCGCTGTTCAGCACACGGTATTCATCCATCACCACCGCGTTGTCGAGGCTGCCGCCCAGCGCCAGGCCCTGCGAGCGCATCCACTCGACCTCCTGCATGAAGCCGAAGGTGCGGGCGCGCGACAGTTCCTTGATATAGGAAGTGGTTGCGAAATCCAGCGTGACGCTCTGGCGCGCATGATCGAACACCGGGTGGCGAAAATCGATGCTGAAATCGATCTTGAAGCCGTTGTGCGGTTCGAACCGCACCCATTTCTCGCCGTCCCGCGCTTCGACCCGGCGCAGCACACGAATGAACCGCTTCGGCGCCGCCTGACTTTCGACGCCCGCCGACTGCAGCAGAAACACGAAAGGCCCGGCCGAACCGTCCATGATCGGCACTTCCGGCGCGCTGAGATCGACGTACACATTGTCGATGCCGAGCCCCGCCAGCGCCGACATCAGGTGCTCGATCGTCGCCACCCGCACACCGTCCTGTTCCAGGCAGGTCGACAGCCGCGTGTCACCGACCTGATGCGCTTCGGCCTTGATCGAGACCGGCTGCGGCAAATCGATGCGCCGGAATACGACGCCGGTATCGACCGCCGCCGGACGCAGCGTCATGTAAACTTTCTGTCCGGTATGCAGCCCGACACCGGTCGCACGAATCACATTCTTCAGTGTGCGTTGCGAAATCATTCGCGAACCCGTTGATTTCAAATTGTTAAGGGGGCGGATCATAGCACGATTCGCCGGCTTCTGGCAAAACCGCCGCACGGCTGCCCGTGGCAGCGCTGTGGACCGCGAAACAGGCGCTCCGGCGTCGGCCGGGCGCCCGCCTTCAATCCGCCTGCTTGCGCAGGAACGCCGGAATATCGAACGTTTCCACGCCCGATTGCCGCATCGCTTCCACCGTCGCCTCGCGATTGCGCTTGCGAATCACCGCCGGCTGATCGAGCACACCGTAATCGACTTCCATGCCGATGTTGTCGGTGCCGGTGCGGCTTGCGATCACGGTCAGCGGCTTTTGCGAGCGGTTGACCGCGCCGCCAAGCCCGGTCGCCACCATCGTCACCCGCAGATCGTCCTGCATCGCTTCGTCGAACACGGCGCCGACGATCACGGTCGCGCCGTCCGCGGTGAAGGTCTTGATCGCGTTCATCACGTCATAGACTTCCTTCATCCGCAACGTAGTCTTGCTCGACGTGATGTTGACCAGCACGCCGCGCGCGTTCGACAGATCCACGCCCTCCAGCAGCGGGCATGCAACCGCCTGTTCCGCCGCCACCTTGGAGCGCTCGACACCGGACGCCACCGCCGAGCCCATCATCGCCATCCCCATTTCGCCCATCACCGTGCGCACGTCGGCGAAGTCGACGTTGATCAGCCCCGGGCAGCTGATGATTTCGGCAATGCCGGCCACCGCGCCATGCAGCACGTTGTTCGCCGCGCGGAACGCATCGTCCACCGTGACGTCGTCCCCCATCACCTGCATCAGCTTTTCATTCGGAATCACGATCAGCGAATCGACGTGCTGGCCGAGCGCGTCCAGCCCCTGCTGCGCGACCACCGTGCGCTTGCCTTCGAACACGAACGGCTTGGTCACCACCGCCACCGTCAGAATGCCCAGTTCCTTCGCGACTTCGGCGACGATCGGCGCCGCGCCGGTGCCGGTGCCGCCGCCCATGCCGGCGGTCAGAAACAGCATGTCGGCGCCATCGATCAGTTCCGCGATGCGTTCGCGGTCCTCGAGGGCCGACTGGCGCCCGATTTCCGGATCGGCCCCGGCACCCAGCCCCTTGGTGATCGATGCGCCCAGTTGTAACTGGGTCTTGGTCTGACTGCGCTTCAATGCCTGCGCATCGGTGTTCGCACAAATGAATTCCACGCCCTGCACACCCTGCGCGATCATGTGATCGACGGCATTGCCGCCGCAGCCGCCGACCCCGATGACCTTGATGATTGCATCCTGCGTCTGGGTATCCATGATTTCAAACATCTGCATCTCCTTTTTCGTTGAACCGTCGATCTGATATTTCCCGATGCCAAGTACCGCTACTTCGCAAATCTTGTTCTTGTATCCTTGAATGCCGCCGCGAAACCTTTTCCGGTGTCATTAAAAATTCCCCTGACAACACGCCCGCGCAGCGGGCTTGTTGCGGCGCAGACTCATGTCGGCGCAGCCGACGTGATGTCGAAGCCACAACACGCTTTTTGTGTTGCGGCGCAGACTCACATTTCGCACCAGTGAAATGTTATGTCGCAGCCAAACCACGCCTTGCGTCATTAAAAATTCCCCTGAAACCACGCCCTCATCCTTTCCAGAATCTGCCGGAATGAACTGATCTTCATGCGCGCGGCCTGATGCTGCTGACGCTGCTGCATGCCGGCCAGCAACAGTCCGACGCAAGTCGCGTAGCGCGGATTGCGCACCACGTCGGCGAGGCTGCCGTTGTAGTTCGGCTGGCCGATGCGCACCGGCATGTGGAACACTTCCTCTCCGAGCTCCACCATGCCGCGCATCAGGCTGCTGCCACCGGTCAGCACAATGCCGGACGACAGCAGTTCCTCGTAGCCGCTGCGGCGCAGTTCCGACTGCACCAGCGCGTACAATTCCTCGACGCGCGGCTCGATCACTTCGGCGAGCGTCTTGCGCGACAGCTGGCGCGGACTGCGCTCGCCGACACCGGGCACTTCGACCATCTCCTGCGGATCGGCCAGTTGCGACAGCGCGCAGCCGAACCGCTGCTTGATTTCCTCGGCATCCTTGGTCGGCGTGCGCAGTGCCATCGCGATGTCGTTGGTGATCTGGTCGCCGGCGATCGGAATCACGGCGGTATGACGGATCGCGCCATGCGTGAACACCGCGAGATCGGTGGTGCCGCCGCCGATGTCCACCAAACACACGCCGAGATCCTTCTCGTCTTCCGAAATCACCGCCATCGCCGACGCCAGCGGCTGCAGGATCAGGTCGCGCACCTCCAGTCCGCAGCGGCGCACGCACTTGATGATGTTCTGCGCCGCCGACACCGCGCCGGTTACGATGTGCACCTTCACTTCGAGGCGCACGCCGCTCATGCCGAGCGGCTCGCGCACGTCCTCCTGGCCGTCGATGATGAATTCCTGGTTGAGGATGTGCAGAATCTGCTGGTCGTTCGGGATGTGCACCGCCTTCGCGGTCTCGATCACGCGATCGATGTCCATCTGCGACACTTCCTTGTCCTTGATCGCGACCATGCCCTGCGAATTGAAGCTCTTGATGTGGCTGCCGGCGATGCCGGTGTAGACGTCGGCAATCTTGCAGTCGGCCATCAGCTCGGCTTCCTCCAGCGCGCGCTGGATCGCGTTGACCGTGGTCTCGATGTTGACCACCACGCCCTTCTTGAGGCCGCGTGACGGATGCGATCCCATGCCGATGATTTCAAACGCGCCCTCATCGGTCACTTCCGCCACGATCGCCACAATCTTCGACGTGCCGATGTCGAGGCCCACCACCAGGTTCTTGGTATCCCTCGCCTTGCTCATTTATTCATGTCCCATTGTTGTGTCATGCGGTGCCGTGCCGTTTTGCGCTGCGCCGGCCGGAATCGAGTCCGGGGATGCGCACCGCGAACCCGTTCGGGTAACGCAGATCCACGTAATCGACCTTGCGGTCGAGCGTGCCGATGGTGCGGCCGTAAACGGCGACGAAGCGCGCCAGGCGCTGATCCATTTGCGTGCGGCCGAGCTCCAGTGTCATTCCGTCGTCGAGCTTGACGCGCCACGCGCCGCGTGCGGTGAGCTCGACACGCCGCGGCACGTGATGAATGGCTGCCAGCACGCGACGGAAAGTGTCGTACCGCGCGGTGACATCCTTCGACGTGCCCGGCGGACCGAAGAACTGCGGCAACCCGTCGACGTCCCCGACGCCGAACACTTCACCGTGCGCGTCCACCAGCGCCTTGCCGTTCCACCGTGCGAGTGGCACGTGCTCGACCAGCACCACGTCGAGGCGGTCCGGCCATTCGCGCCTGAGCGTCGCGTGCTTCACCCACGGCAACTGTTCGAACGCCGCGCGCGCAGATCCAAGATCGAGCGTGAAGAAGTTGCCGCGCAGATCGCGCCGCACGATCGTCGCCACCGCTTCGCGGCTGATATGCCGCGTATCGCCGCGGATATCGATGTGGCGCCACGCGAACGCCGGCAACTGCGCAATCAGCACCAGCGCCGCATAAGCGAGCAGCAGCACCGCAATCGCGTGGAGCAGCCGGGTGATGCGGTTCAGCGCGCGCGGGTTATCCCACATGTGCGGTCTCCAGGATCGCCAGCGCCAGTTCGGCGAACGTCATCCCCGCCTGTTTCGCCGCCATCGGTACCAGGCTGTGTCCGGTCAGCCCGGGCACCGTGTTCATCTCCAGAAACGAGCAGCTGCCGTCGGCGCGCAAAATGGCATCGGCACGGCCCCATCCGGTGCAGCCCAGCACACGGAACGCGTCGAGTGCCACACGCCGGATTGCGGATTCGGCGTCCGCGTCGATCCCGCACGGACAGTAATATTTCGTGGCGTCGGTGAAATACTTGTTGCGGTAATCGTAGTTGCCGTCGGGTGCGTCGATGCGCACCAGCGGCAGCGCCTGTTCACCGAGGATGGCCGCCGTCAATTCGATGCCGTCGACGAATTCCTCGGCCAGCACCAGCGGATCGTATTCCGCGGCCGCCGCGTAGGCCGGCGCCAGTTGCTCGATCGAACCCACCTTGGTGAGTCCCAGCGTCGAGCCTTCGTGCGCCGGTTTGACGATCAGCGGCAGCCCCAGCGTGTGCGCAACGTGCACCCAGTCCGATTGCGCATCCAGGATCAGATGACGCGGTGTCGGGATGCCGGCTGCAAGCCACACCAGCTTGGTGCGCCACTTGTCCATCGCCAGCGCGGACGCCATCACGCCGCTGCCGGTGTACGGAATCTTCATCGTCTCGAGTGCGCCCTGCACCGTGCCGTCTTCGCCAAAACGGCCGTGCAGCGCGATGAACGCGCGCTCGAAACCATCACGCTTCAGGTCGCACAGCGCGCGCTCGGCGGGATCGAACGCCTGCGCGTCGACGCCGTGATCCAGCATTGCGTCAAGCACGGCACGCCCCGACATCAGCGAGATTTCGCGCTCGGCGGAGGGGCCGCCCATCAGCACGGCAACCTTGCCGTGCTTGTGAGGGGTGAGGGGTGAGGGGTGAGGGGTCATGTGCTTGCCTCACCGATAATCCGCACTTCACGTTCGAGCATGATGCCGAATTTCTGCTGCACCGCGTTTTCCGCTGCCATGATCAGTGCTTCGATATCCGCAGCCGTCGCGTCGCCGGTGTTGACGATGAAATTCGCGTGTTTCGGCGATATCATCGCGCCGCCGATTGCGTGTCCCTTGAGGCCGCAGCTTTCGATCAGGCGTGCCGCGAATTCGCCGGGCGGATTGCGAAACACCGAGCCGGCGTTGGGTTGCGCCAGCGGTTGCGTGCGGATGCGCCGCTCGAGCAGTTGCCGGATCAATTGCCGCGAATGCGTGCCATCGCCTGGCTCGAGCCGAAAGCGGGCACCGATGAACCATTCTTCGGAAGGATGACGGATGAAGGACACAGGATGATCTCCCTCGGCCCTTGTCCGTCCGTCTTCGTCCATTAAGGCAACGTGCCGGTAACCGATCTCGTATTCATCCGGCGTGCGCTCGCGCATCACGCCATCACGATCGATCGTGACCACCGACGCGACGATCTCCCACGTAACGCCGCCGAAGCACCCGGCGTTCATCGCCAGCGCGCCGCCCACGGTGCCCGGAATGCCGGCAAGAAATTCGGCTCCCGCCAGATCGTGCAGCGCCGCGAAACGCGCCACCTTCGGACTCGCGACCCCGACCGCGGCAAAGATCGTCTGCCGGTCGATCAGTTCGATGTCGTTCAGCACGCCGTGGGTAAAAATCGCCGTTCCCGCCAGCCCGCCGTCACGCACCAGCAGATTGCTGCCCAGCCCGACGAAATGCAGCGGTTCGTGCCGCCCCAGCCGTGTCACAAACCGTTGCAGACCATCGAGGTTTGCCGGCTTGTATGCGTGCGACACGGGACCGCCGGCGCGCCAGCTGACGTGGCGGCGCATCGGCTCGTCGGTCCGCAGGTCGCCGCCGATGCCACCCTCTCCGAAATGCCGCGGGTCCGTCATATTCATCGCGTGCCGCCGACCAGCCGGGGTTGCCATGCCGCCAGCCGCGCCGGAATGGTACCGATCGCGCCTGCGCCCATCGTCACCACCACATCGCCGTCGCGCACCACGTTCAGAAGCGCCTGCGGCACATCTGCAACCTGCGCGACGAAAATCGGCTCGACCTTGCCCAGCACGCGGATCGCGCGCGCCAGCGCCCGCCCGTCCGCCGCCACGATCGGTGCCTCGCCCGCGGGATACACTTCGGTCAGCACCAGTACATCGACCGTTGACAGCACGTTGACAAAATCGTCGAACACGTCGCGGGTGCGGGTGTAGCGGTGCGGCTGGAACGCCAGCACCACGCGCCGGCCGGGAAAGGCACCGCGCACCGCCGCCAGCGTCGCCGCCATCTCGACCGGGTGATGGCCGTAGTCATCGATCAGTGCAAAGCCGCCGCCGCCCGGCAGCGCGATTTCGCCGTAGCGCTGGAAGCGCCGGCCGACGCCGGCAAACTCGGCCAGCGCACGCACGATCGCATCATCCGCGGCACCGACTTCCATTCCGACCGCAACCGCAGCGAGCGCATTCAGGACGTTGTGCCGTCCGGCCAGATTGAGCGTTACATCGAGTTCGGGCAGCATCACGCCGGGCGTGCCGTTGGCCTGGCGCCGTACGCGAAAATGCATGCGCGTGCCATCGGCCGCCACATCGACGGCCCGAATGTGAACGCCTTCGTTGAATCCGTAGGTCACGACGGGCTTGGTGATCGCCGGCAGAATCGCACGCACGTTGGCATCTTCGGCGCACACGACGGCCGTGCCATAGAACGGCAGACGCAACGTGAAATCGACGAACGCCTGCTTCAGCCGCGCGAAGTCGTGGCCGTAGGTCGCCATGTGGTCGGCATCGATGTTGGTGATCACCGCCAGCACCGGCTGCAGGTTGAGAAACGACGCGTCGGACTCATCGGCTTCAACCACGATGAATTCGCCGCCGCCGAGTTTCGCGTGCGAGCCCGCCGCTTCGAGACGGCCGCCGATCACGAACGTCGGATCCATGCCGGCAGCCGCCAGCACGCTGGCAACCAGGCTCGTCGTAGTGGTCTTGCCGTGTGTGCCGGCCACCGCGATGCCCTGCTTCAGCCGCATCAGCTCGGCCAGCATCAGCGCGCGCGGCACCACCGGCACGTGCCGGTCGCGCGCCGCAGCGACTTCCGGGTTGTCTGCGCCGACCGCGCTCGACACGACGACGGCGTTGGCGCCGGCGATGTTCTCTGTGCGATGACCCTGCGTCACGCTGGCACCCATTCCGGCAAGGCGCCGCGTCACCGCGCTGTCGACGAGATCAGAGCCGCTCACCTTGTAGCCGAGATTGAGCAGCACTTCGGCAATGCCGCTCATGCCCGAGCCGCCAATGCCGACGAAATGCACGTGCTTGACCTTGTGCCTCATCGTCCAGGCTCCGCGTGCCGCACACTGTTCGTGTCACGCAGCATGCGCCAGCTCCATGCAGATGCGTGCAACGTCGCGCGCCGCGTGCGGCTTCGCCACTTCGCGCGCGCGTTGCGCCATGTCGAGCAGCCGTTCGCGGGTGCAGGTACCAATCACCTGTGCCAGCCGCTCCGGCGTCAGCTCACGCTGATCGATCAGCACCGCCGCACCGCGTTCCGCGAGAAAGCGCGCATTGCGTGTCTGATGGTCATCGACTGCGTGCGGGTATGGCACCAGCACCGACGCGATACCGGCCGCAGCCAGCTCGGCGATCGTCGTCGCCCCGGCGCGACAGATGATTACATCCGAATCGGCATAGGCGCGCGCCATGTCGCCGATGAACGGCACGCATTCCGCCGCTATCCCGGCGCGGCGATATTCGGCCTCGACCGCGGCGATGTGCGCGGCGCCCGACTGGTGTGTGACGGTTGGACGCTGCGCGTCGGCGATCAGCGCCAGTGCCTGCGGTACCGCGATATTGAGCGCCTGTGCGCCGAGGCTGCCGCCGACCACCAGCAATCGCAGCCGTCCCGAGCGTGCGCCGTAGCGCAGCGCCGGATCCGGCAACCCGGCAATCGCCGCGCGTACCGGGTTGCCGGTCCAGGTCACTTTTGCCTTCCTGCCGAAAGCGTCCGGAAAACTGGTCAACACCCGGTCGGCAAGCTGCGCCAGCACGCGGTTCGCGAGACCCGGGATGGAATTTTGTTCATGCAGCACCAGCGGACGATTCAGGAACGCCGCCATCATGCCGCCCGGAAACGATACGTAGCCACCCATGCCCAGCACCACGTCCGGCCGCTGTGCGAAGATTGCGCGCGCGCCTTGCCAGAAACCGATCAGCAAGGACAGCGGCAGCAATGCGAAACGCACGATGCCCTTGCCCCGTACGCCCGAAAAACGGATCCACGCCATCGCGTAGCCGTGCGGCGGCACCAACCGTTGTTCCATGCCGCCCTTGACGCCCAGCCACACCACGCGCCAGCCGGCGGCGGCCAGTTCCTCCGCCACCGCCAGCGCCGGGAAGATGTGTCCGCCGGTACCGCCCGCCATGATCATGATCGTGCGCGCACCGCCGACTGTCGTGTTCCGTACTTCACCGCTCACCCTTCACCTTCACTGACTGCGCTCATAGGCGGAAACCCTTCATCAGCTGACGGCTCTCCCAATCCACGCGCAGCAGCATGGCGATCGCTGCGCAATTGGTGACGATGCCGCTGCCACCGAACGACAGCAGCGGCAACGTCAGTCCCTTGGTCGGCAGCAATCCCATGTTGACGCCCATGTTGATGATTGCCTGCACGCCCAGCCACAACCCGATGCCCTGCGCCACCAGCGCCGGGAAATAGCGTTCCAGGTTGGCGGCCTGGCGCCCGATCGCGAACGCGCGCATCACCAGCCAGCTGAACAGCGCCACCACCACCAGCACGCCGACGAAACCGAGTTCCTCGGCGATCACCGCCAGCAGAAAATCGGTGTACGCCTCGGGTAGATAAAAGAGTTTTTCGACACTGGCGCCGAGTCCGACACCGAACCATTCGCCGCGGCCGAACGCGATCAGCGCATGCGACAACTGGTAGCCCTTGCCGAACGGATCGGCCCACGGATTCATGAAGCCGACAACGCGCTCCATGCGGTACGGAGAAGTCCAGATCAGCAGCAGAAAACCGATCACCAGCATGATCAGCAGCCCGACGAACAGCCGCCAGTTCATCCCGCCCAGGAACAGGATGCCCATCGCGATGCAGGCGATCACCGCGAACGCGCCGAAATCAGGTTCCTGCAACAGCAGGCCGCCGACCAGCAGCATCACGGCCAGCATCGGCAGGAAGCCCTTGCGCAGGTTGTTCATGTACAGCGCCTTGCGAATCGTGTAATCCGCCGCGTACAGCACGGCCAGCAGCTTCAGCGGCTCGGACGGCTGCAGATTGAAAAAGCGCAGCGAGATCCAGCGCTGACTGCCGTTCACTTCGTGGCCGATGCCCGGCACCAGCACGGCTATCGTCAGCATCACGCCGAAGATGAACAGATAGGGCGCGGCGCGCTGCCACAACGCCATCGGCACCTGGAACACGACGGCGCCGAGCGCAATGCCAAGCACCAGGAACAGCGCCTGCCGCACCAGGTAATAGGCCGCTTCATGTCCGGTGGAACGGCTCGCGCCGGCAATCGCAATCGATGCCGAATAGACCATCACCAGGCCGATGGCCATCAATATGATGCAGATCCACAGCAGCGTGCGATCGTAATCGGCGAGCGGCGGCCGCCGCTTCACGTCCGAATAGAACATCGCGTTATCCACGGCTTCGCACCAGCGCTTTCACCGCCGCCACGAACACTTCGGAGCGATGGCCGTAGTTGCGGAACATGTCGTAACTGGCACACGCCGGAGAAAGCAGCACCGCGTCGCCCGCGTGGCTCAGGCCGAATGCCGCGCTTACCGCTTCTTCCAGTGTCGCGGCGCGCACCAGCGGCACGTCGCTGGTCGCCAGCGCCTGCGCAATCCGCTCGCGGTCGCGCCCGATCAGCACCACCGCGCGCGCGCGCGCCACGGCCGGCGCCAGCGGCGCGAAGTTCTGTCCTTTGCCGTCGCCGCCGGCGATCAGAACCACCGGCTGCGGGAATCCATTCAGCGCCGCCACCGTGGCGCCGACATTGGTGCCCTTGGAATCGTCGTAGAACGTGACGCCGTCGAGTTCGGCGACTTTTTCGACGCGGTGCGGCAAGCCGGTGAACCCGCGCAACGCGCTACGCATCGCATCGTACGGTGCGCCGATGGCACGGGTAAGCGCGCACGCCGCCAATGCGTTGGCCGCGTTGTGCCATCCCGCGACCGGCAATTCCCGGGCCGGCATCAACTGCGTCGCGCCATGCACGAGCATGCGTTCACCGTCGGTCCCGGACACCCCCCAGTCGCCCGCACTCGCCGGTGCGTCCAGACCGAAGGTCACCGTTTGCCGGCCGGGCTGCGCGGCCGCCAGCGTGCGGGCATCGTCGCGATTCAGCACCTCCACACCGTTGCCGGCAAAAATTCTCGCCTTGGCCGCCGCGTAATCGTCGATGCCGGCATAGCGATCGAGATGGTCTTCGGTGATGTTGAGCACGGTGGCGGCATCCGGCTCGAGACTGATGGTGCTTTCCAGCTGAAAGCTCGACAGCTCCAGCACGAACACATCCGGCAGCGGCGCGCCATCTTCGATCGCGCCCAGTACGTCGAGCACCGGCAGACCGATATTGCCCGCGACCACGGTGGCCATGCCCGCGGCGCGGCAGATCGCGCCGGCCATCTCGGTCACCGTGCTTTTGCCGTTCGATCCGGTGATCGCGACAATGTGCGGCATGTGGTGATCGCCGACGAGCATCGGCAATGCGCGCGCAAAACATTCGACGTCGCCGATCACCGGCACGCGGCGCGCAATGGCATGCGCGACAGACGGCTCCTGCCGCGGCACGCCGGGACTGATCGCGATCATGTCGGCGCCGGCGACAATTTCGTCAGTAAAGGGGCCGCATCGCAAGCTCGCCTGCGGCAGCTCACGGGCGAGCCGCTCCGCATTCGGCGGAGCAGCCCGTGTATCGGCAACCGTCACATGCGCGCCGTGCCGCGCCAGCCAGCGCGCCATCGACAGGCCGGTCGCACCGAGGCCCAGCACCAATACATTTTTTCCTGCTATATCCAGCATTTTTTCCTGTGAGGGGTGAGGCGTGAGGAGTGAGGTGTAAACCCCCAGCCCGTTCTCGGCGCCGGTGTGATCCGCTTGCCGTTCAGTTCTCAAACCCGCACTCCTCACACCTCACGCCTAACCCCTCACGTTGTTAACGCAATTTCAATGTCGACAACCCGAACAGCACCAGCATCATCGTGATGATCCAGAATCGCACCACCACCTGATTCTCTTTCCAGCCCTTCAGCTCGTAGTGATGATGCAGCGGCGCCATGCGGAAAATACGCTTGCCGGTGAGCTTGAATGACGCCACCTGCAGCATCACCGACAAGGTCTCGATCACGAACATGCCACCCATGATGAACAGCACGATTTCCTGGCGCACGATCACCGCCACCACGCCCAGCGCCGCGCCCAGCGCCAGCGCACCGACGTCGCCCATGAACACTTCGGCCGGATAGGCGTTGAACCACAGGAACGCCAGTCCGGCGCCGGCCAGCGCACCGCAGAACACGGTCAGCTCCCCGGCACCCGGGATGTACGGAAATCCCAGATATTTCGAAAACACCGCATTCCCGGCGACGTACGCAAAAACACCGAGCGCGCTGCCGACCATCACCGTCGGCATGATCGCCAGTCCGTCGAGCCCATCCGTGAGATTCACCGCGTTGCTCGATCCGACGATCACGAAGTAGGTCACCACGATGAAGCCGATCGCGCCCATCGGGTAGGCGACATGCTTGAAGAACGGCACGATGAATTCGGTCTGCGCCGGCAGATGGGTGCTGAATGCGATGTAGAGCGCGGCGGCGATGCCGAGCACCGACTGCCAGCAGTACTTGGTGCGCGCCGACAGTCCCTTCGGGTTGTGGTACACGACCTTGCGGTAGTCGTCGATCCAGCCGATCAGGCCGAAGCCCAGCGTCACCGCCAGCACCACCCACACGAAACGGTTCGAAAGATCCGCCCACAACAATGTGCTGATCACGATCGCGATCAGGATCAGCGCGCCGCCCATGGTCGGCGTGCCGGCCTTCGTCAGGTGCGTCTTCGGCCCGTCGTCGCGCACCGATTGTCCGATCTTGTATATCGTCAGCCGGCGGATCATGCCGGGGCCGGCGACGAATGCGAATACCAGGGCGGTCAGACAGGCGAGCACCGCACGCAACGTGATGTAGTTGAGCACGTTGAATGCGCGGATGTCCTTCGCCAGCCATTGCGCCAGCTCTAGCAGCATGCACAGCCCCCTGACGGCGCAAGTGAGGAGTGAGGAGTGAGGAGTGAGGGGTTTCCGGCTCCTGCATTCTGCGTCTCATTTCTCACTCCTCGCTCCTCACTTCAAACGATTGCACCACCCGCTCCATGCGCATGAAGCGCGAGCCCTTGATCAGCATCGTCACGTCCGGCGCCAGCCGGTTCTCGATTTCGGCCAGCAGTTCCTCGATTCTCGGAAAATGGCGTGCGCCCTTGCCGAACGCACGCGCCGCCTGCTGCGACAGCTCGCCCAGCGTAAACAACTGGTCGATACCGGCAGCCCGTGCGAACGTGCCGATCTCGGCGTGCAGTTCCGGCGCCGTCGCCCCCAGTTCACCCATGTCGCCCAGCACCATCAGCCGGGTCCCGGACGCAGCGGCAAGCACACTGATCGCCGCGCACACCGAATCCGGATTGGCGTTGTAGGTATCGTCGATCAGCGTCGCGCCGTGCAGCGCACGCTTGGTCTGCAGCCGGCCTTTGACACCGGCAAAACGCGCCAGCCCCGCGGCAATGGTCTGCGGATCGATGTCGAGGGCGCTGGCCGCCGCGGCTGCCGCGAGCGCATTGCGCACGTTGTGCAGGCCCGGCACCTGCAGCGCCGACGGCGCCGTCCCCAGCGGCGTGGTCAGAACGATCTGGCTGGCGACACCGGAAAGCGCGTAAGTCGCCGTGACGTCCGCCGGCGCGTCGACACCGAAGGTGACGACCCGATGCCGCGCGGCCAGCTCGCGCCACAGTGCCGCGAAACGGTCATCAGCATTGATTGCCGCAACGCCGTCCGGCGCCAGCCCCTCGAATATTTCGCCCTTGGCGCGGGCGACCGCCTCCTCGGAACCGAGTCCCTCGAGATGGGCGCGGCCGGCATTGATCACCAGCGCTACGTCGGGACGTGCCAGGCTGGTCAACCAGGCAATTTCGCCGGCGTGATTCATCCCCATCTCGATCACCGCGTAGCGATGATGCGGTCGCAGTTCCAGCAGCATCAACGGCATGCCGATGTCGTTGTTGAGATTGCCGCGGGTGGCCAGGACCTCGCGGTGAGGAGTGAGGAGTGAGGAGTGAGGGGCGCACACCTCGCTCAATACCAGCGCCAGCATTTCCTTGACTGTGGTCTTGCCGCTTGAACCCGTCAGAGCGACAACCGGGATCTGAAACCTGGTGCGCCAATATTGGGCAAGCAGACCGAGCGCCTTGCGAGTATCGGGTACCACGAGCAATGGCAAACTGTCACTCGATCCTCGATCCTCGATCCTCGATCCTGCTTCATCGACCAACGCCGCCGCCGCGCCCCGCTGCGCCGCCTGCGCCAGAAATCGATGGCCGTCGAAACGTTCGCCGCGCAACGCGACGAACAGCGCGCCGGGCGTCAAAGAGCGCGAATCCTGGCTCACACTGGAGAACACGGCGTCACCGCCGCGCACTTCGGCATCCAGTGCACGCGCCGCTTCGGACAAAGGCATCATCGCCGGCGCCGGGCTCATGCGCGCAGCTCCGCCAGCGCGGCGCGGGCCGCCGCGACATCATCGAATGGCAGGCGCCGACCGGCGATTTCCTGATAGCGTTCGTGCCCTTTGCCGGCGATCAGCACGACATCGGCGCGGCCGGCACCGGCCAGCGCGCTGCGGATGGCAGCGCCACGGTCGGGTTCGACCACGTGATTCGGGCCGGCGCCGGCCACGACGTCGGCAATGATCGCCTGCGGATCCTCGTCACGCGGATTGTCGCTGGTCACGATCACATGATCGGCCAGTGCCGTCGCGATGCGCCCCATTTCCGAACGCTTGCCGCGATCGCGGGCACCGCCGCAGCCGAATACGCAGATCAGGCACCCGGTACTGCCGGCCGTCAGTTCGCGCAGCGCCAGCAGTGCCTTATGCAGCGCATCCGGCGTATGCGCATAGTCGATCACCACCACCGGCCACTGATCGCCTTCCAGCCGCTGCATGCGGCCCGGCACGGGCTCCACGTGCGACAGCGCGTCAACCGCATCATCGAGCTTCACGTCGGACGCCAGCAGCGTCGCCAGCGAGCCCAGCAGATTCTCGGCATTGAAGCGGCCGACGAAGCGGCTTTTCAGCGTTGCCGCGCCCCACGGCGTGGTAACGTCGAATGCGATGCCGCGGGCGTCCAGCGTCAGATGGGTGCCGCGTATCCGCACCACCCGCTTCGGCAGCTTGCCCGTTTCGCGTCCGAAGCCGTAGCCCATCAGCGTCACGTCAGGACGCGCCGTGCGTGCGCACAGTTCGGCGCCGAACGCGTCGTCAAGGTTGAGCACCATCGCCGACAGTGACGGCCAGCGGAAAAGCCGCGCTTTCGCCGCCTGGTAGCGCCGCATCGTGCGGTGATAGTCGAGATGGTCCCGCGTCAGATTGGTGAACAATGCGACGTCGAATTCGACACCGCTCAGCCGATCTTGCGCCAGTCCGTGCGAAGAAACTTCCATCACCACGCAGCGCGCGCCTTCCGCGGCCAGCTCGCTGATGCGCCGATGCAGCCACACCGCGTCCGGCGTGGTATTGGGCGTTTCCGACAGCGTACCGGGAAAACCGCTGCCGAGCGTGCCGATCAGCGCGCTCTTTCGCCCGAGGCCGGTCAATGATTGCGCCAGCCAATGACTGCACGACGTCTTGCCGTTGGTACCGGTGACGCCGATCACCCACATCCGCGCGCTGGGACGGCCGTAGACTTCGTGTGCAACTTTCCCCGCATGGCGCCGCAAATGCGGCACGCCGATATTCGACACCCGCCATTCATTGCGCCAGCGAAAATCTTCACTGTCCCACAGCACCGAGCGCGCGCCCCGCTCCAGTGCCTGCGGAATGAACTTGCGACCGTCATGCGATTGCCCCGGATAGGCAACAAAGGTATCGCCGGGCTTCACCGCACGGCTGTCGGTGGCCAGTCCCGTGATACCGAGCCCGAGCACGCGCCGCAGGTTGAAGCGACCCGGCCCGGCATCCGACGTGAGATGACCGCGGCTCATGTGGCGGCCTTTGATGGTTCGCTGCGAACGCATACTTTTCCCGTCGGCCGCCGGACGCCTTCGCCGGTCGCACCCGCTGCGCGGGCAGCGGCCGGTGAGGCGGAGCAGGGGCCCCATCGCCAGATGGGGATGCGACCCGAATCCGGACGCAGGGCCGCCGGCCGCTCATGGCCGCCTCCAAGGTCAGATCCCGGCTTACGCCGGGGCCCTCTTCCGCCTTCCGGCGGCCGCACTCCACGGCTCATGCATCCTCCTTCACCACCGCCGCGCCGGGCGGAGGAAGCACGATGTTGTTCATCGGAGCATCGTGCGGTACGTCGTAGATGCGTAACGCACCAGTCATCACCTGTTCGAATACGGGTGCTGCCACCAGGCCGCCGTAGTAGAGACCCTTCGGTTCATCGATCATCACCGCGATGATCAGCCGCGGGTTGGACGCCGGCGCGAATCCGACGAACGATGCGACGTAGCGATTCGGCGCATAGTGCCCGTCGACCACCTTGTGCGCGGTGCCGGTCTTGCCGGCGACCTGATAACCGACGACCTGCGCCCGCGGCGCGGTGCCTTCCGGCCCCACCACCATCTGCAGCATGCGGCGCACTTCATGCGCGACCTTGGGCGAAATGATCGGCACGCCGGCCTCCGGCGTATCGTGCTTGACCAGCGTGACCGGCTTGATGTGGCCGTCGGTCGCAAAAATCATGTAGGCGCGCGCCAGTTGCAGCAGGCTCACCGTAATGCCGTTGCCGAACGACATCGTTGCCTGCCCGATCGGACGCCACGTGCGATACGGCCGTACCTTGCCGGCGGCTTCGCCGGGAAAGCTCAAATGCGGCGGCATCCCGAAACCCACCGCATGAAACATGTCCCACATCTGCTTCGGCTTCATCTGCAGCGCGATCTTCGACGCACCGACGTTCGACGACTTCTGGATCACCTGCGCCACCGTGAGCACGTTCTCGCGCTCGGCGTCATGGATGGTGTGTCCGTCGATCGTCAGCGTGCCGGGTGCCGTCTGGATTCGCGTGTCCGGCGTGACGATGCCGGCCTGCAGGGCGGCCGCGATCGTGAACGGCTTCAGCGTCGAACCCGGTTCGTATTCATCGGTGATCGAACGGTTGCGGGCGAGCCCGGGATCGAGCTCGTTGCGATTGTTGGGGTTGTATGACGGCACGCTTGCCATCGCCAGCACTTCACCGGTGTGCACGTCGAGCACGACGATGCTGCCATCTTTCGCATGATGCGCGGTGACAGCGGCCTTCAGCTGGCGAAACGCGAGATACTGGATGCGGCTGTCGAGTGACAGCGTCAGGGTATGTCCTTCGCGTGGCGCGCGGATGCTTTCGACGTCCTCGATGATATGACCGAGCCGGTCCTTGATCACACGCCGGCTGCCGGGCTGGCCGGCAAGCCATTTCTGATAGGCGAGTTCGAGTCCTTCCTGACCGTTGTCATCGACTCCCGTCAGACCGACGACCTGTGCGGTCACCGCACCTTCAGGATAGTAGCGGCGATACTCGCGCTGCAGAAAAATGCCGGGAATGCCGAGATTTTCCGCCCGCCGTGCCCGTTCCGGCGGCATCTGCCGCTTGAGATAGACGAATTCGCGATGCGTGTCGCTCAGCCGCCGCGTGATCGCCGCCGTGCTCATGTCGAGAATCTGCGCCAGCTGTTTCAGCTTGCCATCGTCCATGCGCACGTCGGGCGGACTGGCCCACACCGATTCCACCGGCGTGCTGATTGCGAGCGGCTCGCCGTTGCGATCGGTGATCATGCCGCGCGTGGCTGGAATCTGGATCACACGCGAATAGCGCGACTGGCCTTCCTGTTTCAGAAAGTCGTTGCGCCAGCCCTGCAAATAGACCGCCCGTCCGATCAACACACCGAAACAGATCAGCAATAACGCCAGCGACAGCCGCGAGCGCCACAGCGGCAGCCGCACGATCGCGCGCGGGCGCACGACGGTGCTCATTGCGTCCCTCCGGCGGCGTGCAGGGGCACTGCCTGAATCCGCGTCGGTGGCGGAACGATCATGTGCAGTTCCGTGGTCGCGATTTTCTCGATGCGGCTGCGCGTCGCCCACGCGCTTTGTTCGAGCTGCAACTGGCCCCACTCGACGTCGATCTTGTGCGCAGTCTCCTGTTGCTGCTGCAGTTCGCTGTAAAGCCGGCGTGCCTTGTGCCGCGACGTGACGAGCGCAAGCGCGCACGCCACCACGATTGCCAGCAGGAACAGGTTGAGCCGTGTCACGGTGCCGCCGCTCCGGTGCGCTCGGCGATCCGCAGCACGGCGCTGCGGGCACGCGGATTGGCGGCGACTTCGGCGGGGGTCGGCCGCTGCGGTTTACCGATCAGCCGCAGCCGCGGCCGCGGCAGATCGCGTGCGCGCACCGGCAGGCCCCGCGGCAGCGGATCGGCACGCGAATGGTCACGCATGAAACGCTTGACGATGCGATCTTCAAGTGAGTGAAAACTCACCACCACCAGCCGGCCGCCGGCGCTCAGCAGTTCCGGGCACTGCCCGAGCGCTAGCGGCAACTCCTCAAGCTCCTGATTGATGTGAATCCGTACAGCCTGAAACGTGCGCGTCGCCGGATTCTGGCCGGGTTCACGCGTGGGAACGGCTTCTGCCACGAGCGCGGCAAGCTGCCGGGTCGTGTCAAGAGGTCCCCGCGTTCGAGCCGCAATAATCGCTGCCGCAATCCGTTTAGCAAACCGTTCTTCACCATAGTTCCTTATCACCTCCCCGATCTCGTTTTCGGTCGCCTGCGCCAGCCATTGCGCCGCCGTCATGCCCCGGCTCGTATCCATGCGCATGTCGAGCGGCCCATCGCTCGTGAAACTGAAACCGCGCGCCGGCTCGTCAAGCTGCGGCGACGACACGCCGAGGTCGAACAGCACGCCGGCCACCTGCGCGACGCCCAGTTCGCGCAACACCGAACTCAGGCTTCCGAACGCGCTGTGCACCGCGCATAACCGCGCATCGCCGATCGCTGCGGCCGCGGCGATCGCGGCCGGATCCCGATCGAGCGCAATCACGCGGCCCGTGGTACCCAGGCGCTCGAGAATCAGGCGGCTGTGGCCGCCGCGACCGAAGGTGCAATCCACGTACACCTCTCCCGTCCGCACGTTCAAACCGTCCACCGCTTGCCGCAACAGTACTGGCGCATGCGAGCTCGCGCTCACAAGGAAAATCCCTCCAGTTCCGGCGGCAGGCTGCCGTCGACAAAGCCCATGGAACGGCCCATGGCCTGGTCCCAGTTATCCTTGTCCCACAGTTCGAATTTGTTGCCTTGGCCCACCAGCACCACGTTCTTCTCGAGCCCCGCAAACTGCCTCAGTGCGGATGACACCAGCAGGCGGCCCGCGCCGTCCATCGCGACATCCTCGGCGTAGCCGATCAGCCGCCGCTGCAGGTCACGAATCTGCGGATTGAAGCTCGACAAGCCCATCAGTTTCTGCTGAATCGGCTCCCAGTCGGGCAGCGGGTAGATCAGCAGGCAGCGATCGGAATCGGCAGTCATCACCAGCTGACCATTGCAGCGCATGACCAGCGCGTCCCGATAACGCGCGGGGACCGCCAGGCGTCCTTTGCTGTCAAGGTTGAGCTGCGCAACTCCGCGGAACACGAATCCCCCTTTTTTATCGTACGGTCAGGGCCCTAATCCCACTTTCTACCACTTTT